>CAZFTQ010000001.1:0-38376 GCA_964522365.1 uncultured Desulfovibrio sp.
AGCTCAGAACAGCGCAGGTGGCCGATCTCCCGGCCGGACAGCCCCGCCGCCGGAGATCCCCTCCGGACTCCCTGGACGTCTTTTCCCTATCCGACATCAGCTCTTCCGGATGGCAGAAAGGTGAGACCGTGGCACGGCAATCATCGAAAGGGCGAAGCGCGGGTGCACGCGGGCTTCCCCGCCGCTGCGGGAGCGTTTTCGTTCCCCGTCCTGACCGGCCGGAAACAGGGGAGAAAATTTCGGGATCTGATTGACAGTCTTACATAAGACATAATATAGCGCGCCTAAGTGTATTTCTGGTACGAAGCCGTTTTTGAGTTCCTCTATCCCCCTGAAATGCCGGTTATACTGGCGTGAAGGGAGCACTTCTAACTCACCAGCAGGAGTCATCGTATGAAGAAGATTGCTTCTCTTTTTCTTGCCATGCTCGGATTGATCGGCCTCATGACCACAACTTCCCAGGCCGCGGACTATCCCAGCAAACCCATCAACATGGTCATCGCCTTCACCGCCGGCGGATCGAGCGACGTGCAGGCGCGCATCATGCAGAAGTACTGGAACAAGTACAATCCTGATCAGCCCTGGGTCTTCATTTACAAGCCCGGCGCCGGCGGCATGATAGGCTTCACGGAAATCGCCCGCGCCAAGCCGGACGGCTACACCATCGGCGGCGCCAACATGCCCCACATGGTGCTTCAGTCCATGGCGCAGCGGGCCCAGTTCAACGATGAGAGCTTCGCCTACATCTGCCAGGTGGTGAACGATCCCCAGGTCGTGGCCGTCCGCAAGGACAGCAGGTTCAAGACCGCAAAAGAAGTTTTCGAGGCGGCCAAAGCCAATCCCGGGAAAATAAAGCTCGGCCTCGTCGGGCCGCTCTCGGGCCACCATCTCATGTTCCTGGACGCCCAGGCCAAGTATCCGGCCTCCAAGTTCGCCCCCGTGTTCTACAAGGGTGCGGCCGACCAGAACGCCGCCATCCTGGGCGGTGAAATCGACGTGATGTTCGGCAATCTGAACGACATCATGCGTTCCCTCGAGGAACTGCGCATCCTCGGCATCGCCGCTGAAAAGGAAAACACCCAGTTCCTCCCCGGCGTTCCCACGCTGAAGTCCCAGGGCTACGACATCGTCTCCGACATCCGCCGCTTCTTTGTCGCTCCCAAGGGCATCGCCAAGGAGCATCTGGTCAAGCTGCGCGGCATCTTCGAGAAGATCTGCAAGGATCCGGCCTATGTGGCAGAAATGATCAAGGCCGGCCAGCCTGAAGAATACATGGACGGCGACGCCTTCGCCGCCTGGGTGAAGACCCAGTACGTCAAGGGCGAAAAGCTCCTCCGCGGTGCGGGCCTCATCAAGAAATAACGCAGTCGGGCAGCCGCCTGACAGGCGGCTGCCTTCCCCCACAGATCTCCGTCCACGCGGGGTGTCCGCATGACTGAATTTCTCGTCCCCTCACTCCTCAATATTCTGGATCCGCTGAATATCATCCTGATGCTGGTGGGCCTCACGGGCGGCATCATCATCGGCGCGCTGCCGGGCCTTTCCGCCACCATGGGCGTGGCGCTCATGGTGCCCGTCACCTTTTCCATGAACCCCATCAGCGGGCTCATCATGCTCGGCTCCATCTACATAGGGGGCATCTACGGCGGCGCCAACTCAGCCATTCTCATCCGCACGCCCGGAACGCCCTCCTCCGTGGCGACGACCTTTGACGGCTGGCCCCTCTGTCAGTCCGGCCGGGCGGACAAGGGCCTCTACACCTCGCTGCTGGCGTCCGCCTTCGGCGGCTTCGTCGGCAGCTTCTTCCTCCTCTTCATGGCGGCTCCGCTCGCCAGGTTCGCCCTCAGCTTCGGCGGACCCGAAAACTTCTGGCTCTGCATCTTCGGCCTGTCCACCATCGCCGTCATGAGCGCCGACAACATGGGCAAGGGCCTCGTTTCCGGCGCCATAGGCATCCTTTTCTCCACCGTGGGCATGGACCCCAACACCGGCATGGTGCGGTTCACCTTCGGCGTCTACGAACTGGCCCAGGGGGTGTCCGTCATCCCCTGCATGATCGGCCTCTTCTCCCTCTCGCAGGTTCTGGTGCTCGTGGGCAGCCGCCGCGAGTATGTGGCTGAGTACCATCCCCACAAGCGCGCGTTCCGCGAGGTCTTCGGCTATCTCGCCCGGCGCTGCAAGGTCATCCTGCTCCGTTCCTCCATCGTGGGCACCTTCATCGGCATGCTGCCCGGCGCCGGCGGGGAAATCGCCTCCATCATTTCCTACAACGAAAGCAAGCGCTGGTCCAAAACGCCGGAAATCTACGGGAAGGGCTCCATCGAGGGCGTGGCCGCCTCCGAAAGCTCCAACAACGCCGTCATCGGCGGCTCCCTCATCCCCATGCTCACCCTGGGCATCCCCGGCAGCGCCGTGGCCGCCGTCATTCTCGGCGCCCTGCTCGCCCACGGCATCCAGCCCGGCTTCAAAATCTTCACCAATTCGGGCGAACTCGCCTACACCTTCATTTTCAGCCAGTTCGCCGGCAACCTGCTCCTGATCCCCGTGGGCTTCCTGCTCTGCTCCATCATGGCCAGGCTGCTGAACATCAAGCTCACTTTCGTGGCCGTGGCCATCGTGGTGCTCTCCTACATAGGCGCCTACGCCATCGCCAACTCCTACATCGACCTGTGGGTCGTGCTGGTCTTCGGCTTCATCGGCTTCTTCGGCGGCCGCATGGGCTGGGACACGGGCGCCATGGCCCTGGGCGTCATTCTGGGGCCCATGATCGAGGAAAACCTCGGCAAATGCGTGGATCTCAGCGTGGCCGTCTCCGGCGGCCTCTTCGAGGTCATGACGGAAGGCGCCGTCAACAAGGTGCTCATCGCCGCACTCTGCCTGTCCCTGGCCACGCCCTTCCTGCTGAAGCTGCGCGCCCGGAAGAACGCGCGGAAGGAGGAAGACCATGCGTAAGTCGTCCTCGGATATCGGATCCGGCATCGGTTTTCTCGTTCTCGCCGCCGCCTTCTTCTTCCAGCATGACGACAGCACGGGCGTGAGCCACGCCTTTCCGCTCCTGCTCATGGGCATCATCGCCTGGGGCGGCGTGTACTACCTCGTCAGGGGCCTGCTGGAGCGCAGGAAGGAAAAACCGGAAGAATCCGCGCAGAAGGGGGAACACTGGGGCAACATCGCCTGGGTCTCCTTCATGGCCCTGGCCTACGCCGCGATCATCCCGGTGCTTGGCTACTGGTGTTCCACCGGACTCTTCCTGGCTCTGACCTACATGGGACTTGTCTTCCGCAACGGCAGGCCCCTGCGCATGGTCCTCAACGCGGTGATCTTCGGCGGAGGCTTCAGTTTTCTCGTGTGGCTGGGCTTCGTGAAGATCATGGCGGTGCCCACACCGCAAGGTCTTCTCTGGTGAAAACACGATACTTTCCGGCAGCAACCCTGCCGGATTTTTTTTCCTCTTGACAAGTCTTGTATAATATATAAGACTTTTGCACGTCCAATTTCCAACATCCATCAAGGAGGCACAGGATGTCCGTACAGTTTTTGGTCCATCAGGATGGCGACAGCGTCGGCGTCGTCACGGTGGAGGGAATAAAGGCCGGTCAGGAGCTGGAAGGCTGGGTCATGAAAGAAGACTACCTCATGAAGTTCACGGTGCTGGACGACATTCCGGTCGGCCACAAGGTGGCCCTCAAGGACCTGAATGTCGGCGACACCGTCATAAAGTACGGCGTTGACATCGGCAGAGTCGTCGCTCCCATCAAAAAAGGCGAACATCTGCACGTCCACAACGTCAAGACCAAGAGGTGGTAATCATGGATCTCAAGAACGCGAAAGTCATGGCGTACCGCCGTGAGAACGGCCGTGTCGGCGTGCGCAGCCACGTCATCATCCTGCCTCTCGACGACCTCTCCAACGCCGCCTGCCTGGCCGTGGAAGCCGCCGTCAAGGGCACCATGGCCCTGCCGCACCACTACGGACGCCTCCAGTTCGGCGCTGACCTCGAGCTGCATTTCCGCACCCTCATCGGCCTCGGCTGCAACCCCAATGTGGCCGGCGTCGTCGTCATCGGCATCGAGCCCGAGTGGACCAAGGTCATCACCGACGGCATCGCCAAGACCGGCAAGCCCGTGTACGGCTTCTCCATCGAACAGCACGGCGATCACAACACCATCTGCGAAGCCTCCCGCAAGGCGAAGGAACTCGTGCAGTTCGCCACCGAGCAGCAGCGTGTGGAATGCTCCGTCCAGGATCTCTGGGTGTCCTGCAAGTGCGGCGAATCCGACACCACTTCGGGCATCGCGGCCAACCCCACCGTGGGCAACGCCTTCGACAAGCTGTACGAAAACGGCAACACCCTCTTCTTCGGCGAAACCTCCGAAATCACCGGCGGCGAGCACCTCGTCGCCCAGCGCTGCCGCACCCCCGAAATCGCAAAGCAGTTCATGGACATGTGGACTGAGTACAACGATTTCATCATCGCCAACAAAACCAACGACCTGTCCGATTCCCAGCCCACCAAGGGCAACATCCTGGGCGGCCTGACCACCATTGAGGAAAAGGCTCTGGGCAACATCCAGAAGATCGGCAGAAAATGTCTGGTGGACGGCTGCCTCGACAGCGCCGAGGCCCCCACGCATCCCGGCCTCTGGTTCATGAACTCCTCGTCCGCCGCCGCCGAAATGGTCACCCTCGTGGCCGCCGCCGGCGCCGTGGTGCACTTCTTCCCCACGGGGCAGGGCAACGTCATCGGCAACCCCATCCTTCCGGTCATCAAGATTTCGGCCAACCCGCGCACGGTGCGCACCATGAGCGAACACATCGACGTGAATGTGAACCCCCTCATGCGCCGGGAGATGACCCTCGACCAGGCCGGTGATCTCCTTCTGGAAATGATGATCCGCACCGCCAACGGCCGCTTCACCAGCGCCGAAGCCCTGGGGCACCGCGAGATCGTCATGACCAAGCTGTACCGCAGCGCCTAGCCCCGACCTTCTCCGGACCGCACGGAAAAAAGCGGCGGGCTCCCGTCTGAGGGAGCCCGCCGCCCGGGAGAAGGTTTTTTTACGCTCTCTGACTGGGAAGGCCTCAGCGCAGTTCCACCCGGTAGTGCCGGTGCCGCGTGTCGATGCGGCTGCGCCGGAACTCCACCACGGAACCGTCCACATTGAAGGCCTGCCGGCGCACTTCCAGGAGCGGTCTGGCCGATTTGAGGCGCAGGCATTTCCGATCCTGGGCGTCCGCCAGGACGGCCTTGATGGTTTCCGTGGCCTGGACGATGAAAATGCCGAACTGCTGATAGTAGTGCTCGTAGAGCGTGTTGGGCAGCTTGCTGAAATCCAGCGTGAAATCGGGGAATCTGGCGGCAGGGAGGACGATGACCTCGTTGATCACGGGCTCTTCGTCCAGGATGCGGATGCGGTGGATGCGTATCACTTCGCTGCCGGCCCCGATGCTCAGTTCCCCGGCCTCCTCCGCGCTCGCCGCGCCGTGCTGAATGGAATCCGTCTGGGAAAGAGGGCAGAGCCGGTTCCCCTTGTCGTCCCAGAGGTGGAAAAAGCGGAAGAGAATGCCGTCGGTGTCGAGGACGGCCACGGCCGTTCCCTTGCCCTGAAAGCGGACAAGGCGCTTTTCCTGCGTGAGATCGTTCAGCGCCTTCCTGAGCGTCCCCTGGCTCACGCCGTACTCGGCGGCCAGCGCCATCTCGCTGGGGAGGAAACTCCCGGGTCCCCATTCCCTGGCGGCAATGCGGCTGAGGATGGAAGTCTTTATCTGGGCGTACAGAGGTGTGAAGTTCAGCTTCGGCATCGGTGTGGACGCTGCCCCCGGTCGGATACATGCAAACTCTTGAAAGTCTATGTCTTTTAAGCTTTTTTGTCAAGATTGACCGTTCAATGCAACTCTGAACCCTTCGCGGCGGGAGAAAATGATGGACACTGTCGTCATTACGGAATTCATGGATGAACAGGCTGTCGAGTCCCTGAAGAAAGAATTCCGCGTCGTGTATGACAAGACTCTTGCGGACAGAAAAGACGAACTTCTGCGTCTCGTGCGTGACTGCGCGGCGCTCATTGTGAGGAACAGGACGCAGGTTCGCGGCGAAGTTCTGACCTGCGCGGAAAAACTTCGCGTCGTCGGGAGGCTCGGCGTCGGCCTGGACAATATCGACGTCGCTGAATGCGGAAAACGAAACATCCAGGTCATCCCGGCGACCGGGGCCAACAATGTGTCCGTGGCGGAGTATGTGCTGGCGGCGCTGCTCATGCTGGCGCGGGGCTGCTACCAGAGCCTCCGCGAGGTCGGCGAGGGCGGCTGGCCCCGTGAGCGCATGGTGGGCGGGGAGATTTACGGCAAGGTCCTGGGCCTGCTGGGCTTCGGGGGCATCGCCCGCTGCGTGGCGGCCAGAGCCCGGGCCTTCGGCATGGAGGTCGTGGCCCACGATCCCTTCCTTCCCGACGACGCCCCCGTCTGGCGGGAAAGCGGCGTCAGGCCCGTCTCCCTGGATGAGCTGCTCGCGCAGTCGGACGCCGTCAGTCTGCATGTGCCCCTCACCGACGGCACCCGCGGACTCTTCGACGCCGGGCGCATCGGCCGCATGAAGAAGGGCGCCTTCCTCGTCAATACGGCCCGCGGCGGCATCGTGGACGAAAAGGCCCTGGCCGACGCCCTCATCTCGGGGCATCTCGGCGGCGCCATGGTGGATGTCTACGGCAGGGAGCCCCTGCCCGCCGGATCGCCTCTTTCCCGGGCTCCTTCCTGCCTGTTGACGCCCCACATCGCCGGCGTTACCCATGAATCCAACGCCAGAGTCAGCGCCATGATTGCCGGAAAGGTGGCCGCCGCTCTGAAATAGCGTCGCTTCGGTTCAGGCTCTCCCCCATTTCAAGGAGTTTCCCATGCAGCTCTCGTACAGCGCCCTGCGCGGCCTCGGTCTTTCGGCCTTTCTCGCGGCGGGCGTTCCGGAAGACACGGCGGCCTGCGTCACCGACGAACTGCTCCTCGCCGAGCTGGACGGCATGCCTTCCCACGGTTTTTCCCGCATCCCCTTCTACATCGACCAGGCCAGAAGCGGGAAGGTGCGGGCCGACGCCCGCCCTGTGGTCACGCAGACGGCGGAGGCTGCCGTGCTCGTGGACGCCTGCTGCGGCTACGCCTTCCCGGCCATCGAGGCAGGCCTGAAGGCGGCGGCGCCCCTGGCCCGCCGGTGCGGCGCGGCCGTCCTCGGGGTGCGCCGCTCCCATCACTGCGGCATGCTGGGTCACTTTGTCGAGCGCATGGCCAGGGAAGGACTCATCTGCCTGGCCTTTTCCAACACGCCCTCGGCCATGGCCCCCCAGGGCGGGAACCTCCCCTGCTTCGGCACCAACCCCCTGGCCTTCGGCTGCCCGGCCGGAGACGATCCCATTGTGGTGGACATGTCCCTGAGCAAGGTGGCCCGCGGCAAGATCATGAACGCGAAGCAGAAGGGCGAGACCTCCATCCCCGAAGGCTGGGCCCTCGACAGGGAGGGACGGCCCACCACCGATCCGGACGAGGCCCTCAGAGGCACCATGGTGCCCATGGGCGACGCCAAGGGCGCCGCCCTCGCACTCATGGTGGAGATACTGGCGGCCTCCCTCACCGGCTCCAACCACGCCTTTGAAGCGAGCTCCTTCTTCGAGGCGGAAGGTCCGGCCCCCGGCATCGGACAGAGCTTCATCCTTCTCGACCCGGCAAAGCTGAACCCCGATTTCCCCCGGACGCTGGAGCGTCTGACGGCGCGGGTCCTGGGCCAGAAGGGCACCCGCCTGCCCGGCTCCCGCCGCTTCGCCCTGCGCGCGGAAAGACGGACAAAGGATCTGGAACTGCCCGACGCCCTCTATGAAAAAATCGTCGCCCGCGGCGGTCATCTCTGATCCTGGCCCAGGCGAACTCCTTCCGGCCGCGGGGAACCCCTCTCCGCGGCTTTTTCATTTCCCGTCAGACGAAAAAGCCCGCTGACGGACAGGCATGCGGGGCGCGGCCGTCACTTCCCCTTTCTCAGCGGGACTCCGGCCGGGTCCGTCCTTTTTCCTCAGCTCTCCTTGTCCTTTCCTGCGTCCTCTTCGGCCTCCAGGCGGCGGAGAACCCGCGTCCTGAGCCGTTCGCAGGTGGCGCCGTCTCCCGCCGCCTGCAGGGCTTTCAGGAAGAACAGGGCCATGCGGGCGGGCGAGGAAAAGCCGAACTCCCGGCTCTCTCCGTTCTTTCCGGGCCGGGAGAACCTGCAGCGCCGGGCGAGTCCGCGCAGAAGGGACTCTTTCGTCCCGTCGCAGAAGGCGGCGACGAGGAAGGCCAGCGCGGCCACATCGCCCTGCTGGCGCGCCCGCGCGTGGATCCCCATGACTTCTTCGGCGAGCCGGTCCAGGGCTTTTTCCACGTCGTCCTTTTTCGGCCGGGTGGCGTCAAGAAGAGCGAGCTCCACGACCAGGGACCGCGTTCTGGCGCAGAGATCGCGGCGTCTGTCGGCCCAGCCGGCCAGATCGAGAAGCTCCTTTTCCCCGTGCTTCGCCTGCCCCTCCGGCATCTCCGCCGTCAGGAAAACGACCTGCCACACGGAGCGGGGATCTCCCAGACGCAGACCCTTTTCAGCCCAGCGCAGGGCCTGCTCCCTGTCGGGAGCCCGGCCGTAGAGGCCCAGAGCGAGAATGTCGGCAAGCAGCCCGCAGGCCGGGCCGAAGCCCTCTTCCGCGGCCTCGCGCAGCAGCGCCATGCCCCGTTCCGGACAGGGCTCCAGGAGATCCGTCATGCAGAACTGCCCCAGCCGGCATTTGCCGGCGGCCGCGGAGGCCAGGGGCTCCACCTCGAACTCGTACATCAGATCCCTGAGCAGCTGAGACCCGCGCGCGCCGAAGGCGGCGCCCAGCAGAAGGTCCGCCAGAGGAGCCGGTTCCCCCAGACGGGCCGCCTCCCGCAGCAGGTCGAAGCCCTTCGCTTCCTCCAGGTGCGCGAGATACTGTCCGTAGAGCGCGCAGGCCCTGGCGTTGCCCCTGCGGCAGGCCTCCTCCAGAATGCCGGTCGCCTTTTCCGTCCAGGCCTCGTCCTCCGGAGAACGGTGGAAGATGTCCAGCGCGAGGCTGACGCCCGCCGGAACGAAGCCCCTTTCCCAGGCCCGTGAAAGCAGTTCCCTGCCTTCCTCGTTCCGCAGCCGCAGACCCAGCTGCCACATGGCCTGCGGCAGGCCTGTCCGGGCCGCCGTGCGCAGAAGCGACCAGCCGGCGCTTTTTGTTTCTTCGCGCAGAAAGTCCGCGCAGGGCCTGTCGAAGATTTCCAGGAAGAGCGCCAGAGCCTTCCAGCTGCCGCGCCGGGCGTCCCTGAGCAGCAGTCCCGCGATCTTCTCGGTCTCGCCGGGGCCGCAGGGCGCGCGGCCCGCCAGAAACTCGCCGGCGCAGGCCAGAGAACAGCGCGCCGATCCCGCCAGGGCGCCTTTTTCAAGGAGGTCGGATCCCGCTTCCCCGGCCTTCGCCAGTTCCTCGAAGGCCAGGGGAAAGTTTCTCCCGGCGGCCCGCTCGAAAAGGCGCCGGGCCTCGTCCCGGTCCTCGGGGAGGATCTCGCCGTTGCAGCGGGCTACGCCCAGGCAGTAGGCCGCCAGGGCCGATCCCTCGCGATCCAGACGGGCGAGCTCCGCCAGGGAGGCCTCGCGGGCGGCGGGATCCCCGAGCCGTCTGAGCTGCCCGCCCGCCTTCTGTTCCAGGGGCTGGTCCCGGTGCTCCCGGAGCCAGCGGGAGAGAACGCGGGAGACGGGCGGGGTATCCAGATAGAAGACGGGTTTCCGCTCTTCCCTGGTCCGGCCCGGCATGCCGGTGCTTCTGCGCATGGGGATCGCTCAGATTCCCGGAAAGAGGGGCGCCAGATCCGGCTGTTCAGCCGTCAGCCCGGCGAGGATTTCCCGGGCCTTGGGTTCTCCGCAGGCCAGGGTCGCCCTGAGCAGGCCCAGCGTGAGGCAGAAGACGCCCGTTCGCGCGAGCCCCGGGAAGGGCAGTTCCGCCAGCTCTTCGACCAGCGCCTCGGTCTGCCCGGCGAGGTCGGGATCCGTGAAGAGGGGAACGAGAGCGAGCATGGCCGCCGTGTCGCCCGTTTCGGGGGCCAGCTGCCAGATCTGCCTGAGAAGCGCTCCTCCCTCGTTCCGGAGGTCGGACATCGTGATGCTCTCCTCGCGGGCGGCGTGGACCAGTTCGCTGAGCCGGCAGGAGGCGGCGAGCAGATCGCCCAGGGAGCAGGCGGCGGAGATGAGGGCCTCCGCGGCCTCTTCCCGGTTTGCTGTCTCCCCGGTCCCGTTGAGCAGAGTGAGGGCCCGGAGAGCCATGGCCCTGGGCTCGCGGCGGGCGCGCGCCATGTCGATCCACTGCCCGGCGGCCTCGGGGTCTTCTTCCTGGCCGAAGAGGCCGAAGACGAGAATTTCCGCGAGCAGGGCGCAGGCTTCGGGCGATCCCTCCCCGGCGAGGCTCCGTATCCGGGCCATGGCCGCGTCACGGCGCTCCCGTGACGGGGGCTCCCCGTCCAGACCGGCCAGGGCGAGACGGGCCAGAAGCAGGCTGGTCTGGGGAAGATCGCGTATCTCCGGGGCCTTCATGCGGGCGAGGGAGTCTTCCGCCTGGCCGCCTGTCCAGATGTCTTTCTGGAGATTTGCCAGGTATTCTTCGGGGCTCCCGCGCAGGGCCGCATCGTGCAGGAGATCGAGGGCCCTGGCCCGGTCGGTTTCCAGGAGCTCCCGGCCCAGGATGGTCATGGCGAGCAGCGAGTCCCTGGCGGCGCACTCCTCGAGAATGCGCAGGACCTCGTCTCTGCCCGCCGGACCGTCGCCGCGCAGGATCAGGGCCAGGCGGAGGCCTCCTTCCAGGCTGCCCGCCTCCCAGGCGCGCCGGCTCCAGTGCCGCGCCATCGTCTGCCAGCCCGGCATCCGGTAGTCCAGACATTTGTCGGCCATGAGTTCCATGGCCTCCACCTGTCCCTTTCCGGCCCGGGCCAGAAGAAGATCGAGGAGCTCATCGCGCACGTCCTGCGGAAGCGCCCGGGATTTTTCGTCAAAGCGCAGGAGAAGCTCAAGGGCGCGCCAGTCGTCCTCGCGGGCGCGGCTGCAGAGGAGCCAGGCGAGATCGTTCTGTTCCTCGGCGGAAAGAGGAAGCCCGTCGCCCATGCGGCGTTCGATGATTTCGTAGAGAGAACTGAGAGAGCCCGCAACGATGCCCCGCCAGAGGACGGCGCCCGCGTCTTCCAGAACCGCGGGACCGTGGAGGGAAAGGAGACAGAGAGCGAGCGGACGGAAGGCCGGTGGAAAATCCTTTTCCGCCGCCAGGACGAGCAGGCGGCGGGCCTCGTCCAGTTCGTCCGGGCTCTTCGCCTGCTCAAGACGGTGCATGCCGAGGAGGCAGGCCGCCAGCACGGAGTTTCGCGCCTGCAGGAAGTTCAGGGTCTTCAGGCCCTGCGCCTTCTTCTCCGGGTCCTTGAGAAGTTCCGCGGCCTGCAGGGCGGCGGCTTCCACGGGATTGTGTCCGATGTCCAGAAAGTCCGCCGCGGCGGTTTCGAGGAACTCCTCATCGGTCATGAATTCGGGCATGAAGTCCTGGCTCTCGTCGGTCATGGCTGCTCCTCGGCCTGCCCCCTTGGGCAGGCGCGGAAAAATGGGTCTGGCGAAAACGCGCGGGAGCCCCGGAGCGCGTCCAGACACGCAGAAGAGTGCGTCGTCACAGTGCAGAAGGCCGCTGAAGTCTTTCCGCCGGAAAGCTCTGCCGGTCTTTCTGAAAGATGACCGGTGACGGTTTCCCGGTCCTCCGCCAGCCTATCCGGAACTTCGCGGAGAGTGTCCGGCGGCGGTCCTTCCGGAAAACCGGCCTGAAGGCGTTCCGTCCGGGCCGGCGGGCTCCCCGAAAAGGGAGGAGCTTTCAGGCGCTCAGGATTCTTCCCGCGGCGGGGTTCCCGCCGCCTCTTCGGCCAGGGAGGAGGCCTTGAGCTGGCCGCAGGCCGCGTCGATGTCGCGGCCCCGGCTTTTGCGGACGACGGCCGTGATGCCGGCGTCCCAGAGGATCTTCTCAAAGGCCAGGACCCGTTTCTCCTCGGGTTCCCTGTAGGGGGATCCCGGGGTTTCGTTGTAGAGGATGAGATTGATCTTGCTCTTGCGCACCGACCGCACGACGCGGACGAGATCCCTCGCCTGCTCGGGGCCGTCGTTCACCTGCCCGAGGAGCAGGTATTCGAAGGTGACGCGCTCCCGCGTTTTGAGGGGGTAGCTGTTGAGGGCGGCGAGGAGCTCGTCCAGGGGCCAGGCGGCCGCGCCCGGCATGAGCTTTTTCCGCAGGGCCTGTGTGGGCGCGTGGAGCGAGATGGCCAGAAAGGCCAGACCGCTTTCTCCCAGTTCCTTCAGCCCGCTGCGGATGCCGCAGGTGGAGACGGTGATGCGCCGCGGCGAGAAGTTCAGGCCCCCGTTTTCATTGAGGGCCAGAAGCGACCGGCGCAGGTTCTGAAAATTGAGCAGGGGCTCGCCCATGCCCATGAAGACGAGATTGCGCAGGACGGGCCACTGGGGCCGCGTGTCGTGGAGATGATCCCGCGCCACGAGGATCTGCCCCAGGATTTCGGCCATGCTCATGTTGCGGGTAAAGCCCATCTGCCCGGTGGAGCAGAAGGTGCAGCCCATGGCGCAGCCCACCTGGCTCGAAAGACACTGGGTCCAGCGCACATTCCCCGCCCGGTCCTCGGAGGGAATGAGCACGGTTTCCACGCGTTCCCCGTCGGCCAGGCGCAGGAGAAACTTCGTGGTGCCGTCGCGGCTTTTCTGAACGCGGTCCACTTCCGGCCAGCGGATCTCGGCGATCTCCGCGAGCCTGGCCCGGAGATCCCGGGAGAGGCTCGTCATCTCGTCAAAGGACCTGGCCATGTGCTGCCAGAGCCAGTTCCAGAGCTGCACGGCGCGGAAGCGGGGATGCCCGAGCTCTTCCAGCCAGCGGGTCAGTTCAGGGAGCGTGAAGTCGAGGAGATTCTGCATGCGGAGCCGGCTAATAGTCCTTTTTCCAGCTCAGGCCGAGAGAGGTGTTCCCGCCGCCGGACTTCATGCTGGTGTTGGTCTTGGGACCCAGTTCCAGCTGGATGAGAGCGGAGGTGTCCGAGTTCTCGTCGGCGCCCTGCTCCACGCCCACATAGAGCTTGTCCATGACGTAGCGGCCCATTTCCAGACGGGTGGACCCGTCGTTCTGGGAGAGGTTGAACACGTCGAGGCCCGTCACATTGCGGCCGAAGGAGGCGAGACCCCCGCCCGAGCCGAGAGCCGCGAAGCTGGCCGCCGTGGCGCCCAGGCGCAGGAGCTCGAACTGGCTCAGCTCGTTCTTGGGCTTGCCGAAGAGCATGTAGGAAATGATGTCGTCCTGGGGCTTGTCAGGCTTGCTGGCGAGGCGGAAGTCCAGCTTGGCGGGGGATCCCTTCACCATGAGGGAGGCTTCCACATCCTGGACGGTGGTGCTCATGGCCACGTCCACGAGGGCCTCCGTGCCCCCGGCGAAACCCACTTCGCCCTTGTTCATGGCGAAGCGGCGGCCCAGAAGATCCAGCCTGCCGCGCACGGCTTCCACCTTGCCCTTGATTTCCGGCGTGGTGATGCCGCCGCTCGCCAGCAGATCGGCCTTCCATTCCGTGTCCAGGCCGTAGCCCGTCACGAAGAACTTCTCCATCTTCACCCCGAGACTGAGATGCCCGAACGGCTTTTTCACGGGCTTGGTGCCGGCGGCCCGGGCGGCCCTGATCTCCGCCCGGCGCTCGTGCATGATCTTTTCCTTGGGCCCTTCGGTGAGGGCGAGGGTGGTCACGGAGGGCGGCAGCTCGAGGGATTCGAGCTCCACGCGGCCGCGGTCCACATTGAGCGTTCCCTGGATCGTGGGACCGGCATAGGGGCCTTGCACCGTGGCCTTGCCCGAGAGAATGGCCCGGATGTCCCGGCGCCTCAGGGGAGCGAAGGAATCAAGGTGCGCCTGGACATTCAGAGTCTGCGCCTTGATGTCGGATCGTCCCTCCACCCTGAAGGTGCCGGGCTTCCGGCGGCCGTCCTTCGCCGAGAGAGTGAATTCCGCCTGCCCCTTTTCGAGGCGTCCCTCCACACGGGCCTTGGCGCGGCTTGTGATGTCCTTGATCTGGACGCCGAACTCGACGTCGCTGAAGGCGGAGTTGTTCAGGGCGAAGTCCGCCGCCGTCACGGGGGCGCTTGCCGTGCCCGAGACTTTCGCGTCGAGGGAGTATTCGCCCGTGAGGCGGCTGTTGGGCTGGCGGGCGAGAGGCCAGAGCTTCGCGAGGGTCCCCGAGGCGTTCACCTTGCCGGAGAGAGGAGCGCTCATGTTCAGGGTGACGGTGGGTTCCGCCGGCTGCAGGGGCGCCGTCGCTTCGCAGACGAAGTTTCTGATGCCCAGGGCCTGGCGGGTGGCCTCGTCCAGGGCGATCTTCGCCGTGGCCGAGGTTCCGTTCGTCACGACGGCGTCCACCGAGGCCGCGAGGGGCGGCAGACCGTCCACGGGAAGGATCAGATCCGTCACCTTGACGCTCGCCTTGCCGTCGGGCTTCTGCAGGGAGCCCTTGAGCTGTACCTGCACCTCGATGAGGGCTTCCGGCAGGGCGGGCACAAGCTTTGTCCATTCCTTGGTGCGCAGATCGGTGACGCTTCCCTGGGCCTGCAGGGTCGAGGGGCCATAACTCCCCGAGAGAGCGATCTTCCCGCCGGGATCCAGAGCCACATTGAGCCCCTTCACGGTGGTGACGCCCCCGCTGTGGCTGACGGTGCAGGGGCTGAGGGATCGCAGGCCCACGGAATATTGGGGGACGCTCGCCTGCAGTATCTGCAGGTTCACGAGGGCCTCTTCGGGCATCACCGCGGCCTGCAGACGGCTCTGGAGGCCGCCCTGGGCCGTGAGGTCCACGAGGACCCCGGCAAAGCTTCCGCTGACGCCGAGGGCGAGGGTGGTGGGCTCCAGTCCGCCGGCCCTGACATTCCGGAGAGAAAGGTCGGCTTTCGTCTGCGCGGCGGCGAGATCAAGGCTGGAGAGGGAGGCCTGCAGGCCGATGGACTCCAGAGAGGCCAGTTCCTTGCCCTTGCTCGCGAAGGCGAGGCCGCTTCCCTGCAGGCTGAGGGCGGAGGACTGGGGACCCGCCTCGGGGCAGGCCAGATCCACGGCCAGGCTGAGGCTTCCCCTGGCGGACATGTCGGGCGCGGCCAGGGAGAGGAGCGCGAAATGGGCGAGATCCAGCCGGAGGCCGCCGTTGACGGGGGGCAGGGGCGGGAGGACCGGCGGTCTGATGCCGCCTCCTCCGGCGGGAGAGGCGGCGGGAGCCTGCGGCTGCGCCGCCTGATCAGCTGCCTGCGCGCCCGCCGGGGCCGTGCCGGACGAAGGGGATCCTTCTGCGGCCGGCGTCTGCGCCTGCGGCGTGAGAAGAGCCAGGGGGATCACCGTGGCCAGATCGCCCGTCAGCGAGAGGCCGGGCGCGGTGGCCCTGGGAAGAACGCGCACATGGGGCACATTGTCCGGCAGGCTCACCTCGGCCCTGAGGCCCGTGTGCAGGGGCATCCCGCCCAGCATGGCGTCCACGCCCAGAAGTACGCGGCCCGTCTCACCGCCGCGCAGGGCGGGGAGACTGTCTTCGGGCAGCACCAGCCGCACGGCCGCGTGGCGCAGATCCCGGCCCGAGGCCGAGAGGGCGCCCGCGCGGACTTCCACGCAGAGGACGGGCGCGGGGAGCGTGCCGCCGAGACCCAGCTGCACCGTGGCCATGTCCAGAGCGATGCCCGGCAGAATTTCGGGCAGCGGCAGTTCCTGCACGCCGGGACCCGGCGCGGGATCCTCTCCTTCGAGGCGGAGGCGCGGGTGCGCGAGCAGGGTGATGTCAGCCAGGGTGGCCGGAGTCTGCCAGCCCTTTTCCGGGTCGGGAAGGACGGCGGCGCTGCCCTTCAGATAGACGGCCAGGGCGGGCGCCTGAAGCTTTCCGGCGGGTTCGGGCGCGCCTGCGGGCTGCGGTTCCGTCTGCGGCTGCGCCTTGTCAGAGCCCTGCGCCGCGACCGGGGTCACGGCGGGCGTGCCGGGAGCGGGGGTCTCTTTCTCCGCCGCGGGCTTTTCCCGCGCCCCCGCGTCGTAGACGGGCCTGTCCACCTGGAAGGGGCCCAGGGCCAGGGACTCTATCCGGACGCCGGGGATCCAGGAGGGGAGGGAGGCGCCCGCCTGAGCGGCCTGGTCCAGAAGGCCCCGGAAGTCCGGAGGTCCTGCGGCCGGAGGAGTTTCGGGCGCGGGCTCGCCCGCGGGCGGCAGGCGGCGCAGGCGGCCCTTCTCAAGGCTCACGCTGACGCCGAGACTCGCCGGCAGATCGCCCCAGCGGAGGTTCAGACGGGCCTTTTCCGCCTCGAGCCAGACCCCTTCCCCGTCGGAGAGACGCACGGAGGTCTGCACGGCAAAGGGCAGATCGAGGATGAGACCGCTCAGCTGGACGCCGGCTCCGGCCAGGGCCTCGTTGGCCTTGTCCTGGATCATGTTCCGGCCGAAGTCCGTTCTGAGAAAGACAAGAACGCCGGCCACGCAGAGGATCACAAGGAGGAGGAGCCCGCCCAGGATGCGGCAGGTCCAGCGCAGAATCCGGCGCGCGAGGCCTTTTTTCGGGGCCCTGGGAGCCTTTGTCCCGCCGGGGGCGGGAGCGGGGGCTTCAGGCTGCGCCGGCTGGCCGGTGGAATCCGAAAGTTCCTGGAGATTTGCCATCAGAAAGACTGCCCTATGCTGATATAGAACTGAACCGGGGGGTCCACGTCCTTGAGGGGGAAGGCCAGGTCGAAGCGGACGGGGCCGATGGGCGTGAAGTAGCGCACGCCGATGCCCGCGCCCCAGTCCATGTCGGTGTCAAACTCGGGCCATTCCTCGGAGTAGAGCTGGCCGCCGTCCAGGAAGGCCACGAGACCCACGTCCTTGGCCACCTTGAAGCGGCTTTCCAGATTGACCAGCTGGTAGGAACGGCCGCCCACGGGGTCGCCGTTCTTGTCCATGGGACCCACCTGCTGGTAGCCGTAGCCGCGCACCGTCTCCATGCCGCCCATGTAGTAGCGCTGGGTGGAGGGGAGGTTGCGGGTTTCCGCGCCCGTGATGGAGCCCAGGCCCACCTGTCCGGCGAAGACCAGACTGTCGCTGGGATTGCCTTTGTCGTCCCGGAAGGGCGCCCAGTAGCCGGACATCTTCAGCGTGGAGCCCAGTGCCGTGAAGTCGCCGTTGTACTCGCCGGTCATGGGTTTCAGGGAGAGCTCGGCCACGTGCCCCTTGACGGGGTTGAGGCGGTTGTCGCGGGTGTCCCAGCGGCCGGAGAGGGGGATGCTGTACAGGGAGTAGGCCGTGCGCTCCTTGTCGAGCTCCTTGAGGGTGCCCATGTCGGCCATGACGCCCGCTTTTGTGGAGAACTGCCGGCTCCAGTACCGCCTGACGCCGGCGGACAGCATGACGCCCGTGCGGTCGTAGGCGTCCGTGGTTTCGTCCAGGGCGCTGCCCTGGAGCTCCAGGACCTGGTGCTCCCCGAAGAAGGCGGGCTTGTTGAAGGCCGCCTTGAGACCGCGGGCCGTGGCCGTGTAGGGGGCGGTGAGGGTGAGCTTCTCGCCGTTGCCGAAGAGGTTGCGGTGCTCCCACTCCACTTCGGCGCCGAGGCCGGTGTCCGTGTCGTAGCGCAGCTGGGCGCCCAGGGTGCGGTGCCTGGCGTCCTCCAGCCTGATGCCCACGGGCTTGGCGCCCACGGTCTCTCCGTCGGCGCCTTCGCGGCCGGGCATGTCCACCACGGAGACCTGCTGGAAGAGGCCCGTGCGGCGCAGCTGGGTCACATAGTTGTCCAGACGGCGCTGATCCCAGAGCTGTTCCCCGGGCTTCCAGTGGATGAGCTTTTCGAGATATTCGGGATTGACGTCGCTTTCGCCCTGGAAGACGGGCCGGCCCATGACGGCGGGTTCGCCGGCGGCCACCTCGATGAGGGCGTTGAGGGTGCGCTTTTCCTTGTCCAGATAATAATATTCCTGGACCACCCTGGCGTCCGGATAGGCGTTCTGCTTCAGCCGCACCGGGATCATCTGCACGCTGTCCAGCAGTTCCTTCGCCGTGGCGGGCTCGCCGGCCCTGATGCCGTCCAGGCTGTGCCGCACGAAGATCTCGTCCTTTTTGTCAGAGATCCGTTCCGGAATCTTCGGTCTCGGAGCGTAGACGACGGTGATGTCGCCGATGACGTAGCGCGGACCGGGCCTGAGGCTGATGGTGACCTTCGCCTTGTCCGTGTCCGTCCCTTCCAGGGTGAAGCCCGCGTCGCCCTCGTAATAGCCCTCGGAGGCCATGAGCTTGCGGGCCGTTTCCACGTCCTTCCGCGCCCGCATTTCGAGGCCGAGCTCGCCGTCCGGCGGCTTCTTCCTGAGGCTCACGAGCTGGCTCAGACCCTCCATGCGGCCGGCGAGACCGGCGGCATGGCTGTCCCTGGCGGGCTTTGCGCCCTCTCTGCCGGCGCTCTTCCCCTCCGATCCCTGCGATCCGTCCGGAGTCCCGGCCGCGGGGGCGCCGCCGCCTGTGTCCTGAGCCGCGGTTCCGGAAGCGGGGGCCGCCGGACTCTTCCCGTCGGACGCGTCCTTCTGTCCGGGACTGTCCTTTCCGTCCCGGCCGCCCGCCGCCGGGGCCGCGGGCGAGGTGCCGGCAGTCTCTCCGGCCTGGTCCTTCCCGGGTTCGGCGGAGGATCCGCCCGGCAGTTCCTGGCCGTCCTGGAGGACCACGAAGCGCACCTCGTAGGGCAGGGGCTGGGCCGTGCTGTCTTCTCCGGCCAGGGGTTTGTCCTGGGGCTTCTGGGACCCGTGATCCTTGCCGTCAAAAATGAGGCCGCAGCCGGCGGCCAGCGCCGCTGCGCAGAGGATCAGGAGCAGGCGCAGCAGCGTCCGCGCCCCTGCCCCTTTCCCGGGCCTCTCTGTCCAGAGGGGTGAAATCTGCCACATCGTTTCCGTCGTCCTCCGGCGTGAAGCGGGAAGAGATCCAGGCAGCTTCCGGGCGGGAGCGCGTCCCGGGACGCGCCAGCCCGGGCTGCCGCCCCTGGCCGCACCGGGGCCGGGGGCGCACCGCCCGATCTACCATGCGTGAAAACAGTTGACAACTTGTCTGACGCCGGGGACGAAAGGGGAGCGGGGGGCCTGAACGGCCCTGTCCGCGGCCTCAGGCCATGCGCTTGCCCGCCTTGACGCCGGCGAGCTGGTAGCGTTTCTGGCAGGAGAGAATGACCTTGCGCAGGCGGATGGACCTGGGAGTCACTTCCACCACCTCGTCCTCCCGGACAAAGTGCAGGGCCTTTTCCAGAGTCATGCGGCGGACGGGGGTGAGAATGACGTTTTCGTCCTTCCCCGCGGCCCGGAGGTTGGTGAGCTTCTTGGCCTTGGTGGGGTTGACGTCGATGTCGTTGTCCCGGTTGTGCTCGCCGATGATCATGCCTTCGTAGACGGGATCGCCCGGCTCGATGAAGAGGGAGCCGCGGGGCTCCAGGTTGAAGAGGGCGTAGGCCACGGCGTTGCCGGCCCGGTCGGAGACGATGCTGCCCGAATAGCGGCTCGGGAAGTCGCCGCGCCACTCCTCGTAGCCCTCCAGGTAGGCGTTCATGATGCCCGAGCCCCTGGTGTCCGTGAGGATCTCGTCCTGGTAGCCGATGAGACCGCGGGAGGGGATGGAGAACTCCATGCGCACCCGGCCGGTGCCCGCGTTGTGGCACTTGAGCATCTTGCCCTTGCGCTGGTTGAGCTTCTCCGTCACCACGCCCATGAAGACCTCGTCGCAGTCCACATAGAGATGCTCGATGGGCTCGAGGACCTTCCCGTTTTCATCCTTCTTGAGAATGACTTCGGGCCGGCCCACGGAGAGCTCGAAGCCTTCCCGGCGCATGGTCTCCACGAGAATGGCCATCTGGAACTCGCCCCGGCCCTTGACCACGAAGAAGTCGTGGTCGTCCGAGAGCTCCAGACGGATGGCCACGTTGCGGAGGTTTTCCTTTTCCAGGCGCTCCTGGATGACCCGGCTCTGGAGCAGCTTGCCCTCGCGGCCGGCCAGGGGCGAGGTGTTGATGCCGATGCGGATGGAGACGGTGGGCTCGTCCACGGTGATGCGGGGCAGGGCCGCCGGGTGCTCCCGGGTGCAGATGGTGTCGCCGATGGTCACATCCTCGATGCCCGCCAGCACCACGATGTCGCCGGGGTCCACCCGGTCCACGGCCCGCAGGGTGACGCCCTGGTAGACCTGGAGCTTGGTGGCCCGCAGCGGCCGGGGTCTGCCGTCGGCGCCGATGCAGTCCAGAGGCTCGTTGCTGTGCACCGAGCCGTGCACGATGCGGCCCACGGCCAGGCGTCCCAGGTAGTCGGAGTAGTCCAGATCGGCCACGAGCATCTGGAAGGGCTCGTCAGGATCGTGGTCGGGACCGGGGATCCGGTTCAGGATGGTCTCGAAAAGCGGCGTGAGATCCTTCTGTTCGTCGTCCTTTCCGTACATGGCCACGCCGTCGCGGCCCACGGCGTAGAGCACCGGGAACTCGAGCTGGGCGTCGTTGGCCCCCAGATCGATGAAGAGGTCGTAGATTTCGTTGAGCACTTCCTCGATGCGGGCGTCCTTCCGGTCTATCTTGTTGATGACGACCACCACGGGCAGGCCCGCTTCCAGGGCCTTGCGCAGCACGAAGCGGGTCTGGGGCAGGGGACCTTCGGAGGCGTCCACCAGCAGGATGGCGCCGCTGGCCATGGAGAGGGAACGTTCCACTTCGCCCCCGAAGTCGGCGTGGCCGGGGGTGTCGATGATGTTGATCTTGACGCCGTGCCAGACGACGGCGCAGTTCTTCGCGGCGATGGTGATGCCGCGCTCACGCTCAAGATCCATGCTGTCCATGATGCGGTCATTGACCTGCTGGTCCACCCGGAAGACCCCGCTCTGCCTGAACATGGCGTCCACAAGGGTTGTCTTGCCGTGGTCAACATGGGCGATAATGGCGACATTGCGCAAATTTTCGTTTTTCATGGCTTCGGAAGTCTGGCGGAAGGCGGTGAAAAAAAGCTCCCCGGCGGGGGAGGAGACGCAAAAAAGGAGTCCGGCCATGGCCGGGGCGGAAGGAGAAGCGGCGCGCAGGCGCGCCTCCGCGCTGCTCCCGCTGGAAAAAATCCCCGCGTCCGCGGAAAAAGGCGGTCCGGAGGGGAGCGGGACAGGATTGACGCTTGTACTCGTTTTTCCCTGCGTTGTCACCCGCGCGGGGCCTCCGGGGCCGGGCGGAGGTCCGTTCCGCTGTCCGGGCGAAAGTTCCAAGGCTGGACATAATCACAAATTTGTTTGAAAATACGCCCTCACACGAGAATGCCCTGCCGGCACCCTTCGTGCCATTCCCCTATGGAGAGGCTGACCTTGGAGACTCCTTCTGACACTCCTGCCCTGAAAGATCACAGAGTTCTCGTCGGAAACCGCGGAGAGATCGCCATCCGCATCATGCAGGCCTGCCGCAGGCTTGGGGTGGCCTTCACCGCCATCTACACGGCCGAAGACAGCGAATCCGCCCACGTATCCTTCGCCCGGGAATACGGGGGCGAGCACGGTCTCTACCTGGTGTCGTCCTACCATGACGCCAACGAGCTCATGGCCGTGGCCGATGTGGCCGGCTGCACCGCGGTCCATCCCGGCTACGGCTTCTTTGCCGAGGACTTCCGTTTCGCCCGCCGCGTCACCAAACGGGACAGGAAGATGATCTTCCTCGGTCCCTCCTGGAAAATCATCCGGGAACTCGGCGACAAGATCAACACCAAACGTCTGGCCCGCAGTCTGGGCGTGCCCACGGTGCCGGGATCGGACCGCCCCATCTACGACGAAATGGAAGCCGAGAACATCGCGGAAGATCTTTTCGACTTCCAGATGCAGCGGGCCGTGGAGCACCCCCTGGTGCTCGTCAAGGCCTCGGCCGGCGGCGGCGGCATGGGCATCGAGGAAGTGGACGACATCGACCAGTTCCGCTCGGTCTACCGCCGCGTCCGCAACTACGCCGCCCGCCAGTTCAAGGACGAGGGCGTGCTCATCGAGCAGCGCATCAAGGATTTCAACCACCTGGAAGTCCAGATCGTGGGCGACCGAAGCGGCAGAAACCCCGTCCACTTCGGCACGAGAAACTGCTCCATCCAGTCCACCGGCCGCCAGAAGCGTCTGGAAGTGGCCCCGGGCTTCGACCCCGCGAGCACGAGCTACGGCTTTGACTCCCAGGCCGTGCTGAAAAACATCACCCAGTACTCCCTCACCATGGCGAGGGAGGTGGGCTACGACAGCGTGGGCACCTGGGAATGGATCGTCACGAGAAACGGCGACCCCTTCCTCATGGAGGTCAACACCCGCATCCAGGTGGAAAACGGCGTCTCGGCCCGCATCGCCCGCATCAAAGGCCGCGGCGAGGTGGACCTGGTGGCCGAAATGATCCGCACGGGTCTCGGCGAGCCCCTGGGCTACGGCCAGGAGGACATCAGCTTCGAAGGCGTGGCCATGGAGTACCGGCTCATCGCCGAGGCTCCGGAGAACAACTTCACGCCCTGGGTGGGCGTCATCGACCGCCTGCGCTGGCAGGAGCATCCCTGGCTCTCCGTGCACACCCAGGTGCCCAAGAGCACCTACAGCATTCCCACGGAATACGACCCCAACCTGGCCCTGGCCATCGTCTGGGCTCCCGATCTCGAGGAACTCAAGAAGCGCGGCGAAAGCTTCCTGGACGAACTCACCCTTCAGGGCCACAACGCCGCCGGCGAGCCCATGAAGAACAACATCGCCTTCCTCCGGGAAAAAACGCCCAATATTCTCAAGTTTTAGCCGCGACCATCAGTCTGGAGTAGACCGGCCGGGCAGGGCCGGAACAAGCGACGAATCATGGACAGCATATTTCAGAAACGCATTCAGGGCCTTACAGAACGGCTGACATACATCAGGGATATTTTCGACGGCAATCACCAGGACAGCCTGGACACGCTGCAGAAGCGGCTCGACACCTTCATCGAGCGGGCCCAGAGAGAGGATCCGCCCTTTGAGGACCTTATGGAGCTGGAGGACTTCTTCGACGAGGAGGAAGCCCGTCTGGATGCGTCCATCACGCCTCTGGACAAGGTCCGCATCGTCCGCCATCCCCAGCGCATCTGCCTGCGGGACATTCTGGAAAATGTCTACGACAATTTCACGGAAGTGGGCGGTCAGGAAGAGCAGAGCCTCGATCCCAGCATGGTCATCGCCCGCGCCGTCATCAACCGGCGCCGCGGCAGCAAGCGCTACACCCAGTCCGTCATGGTCATCGGCCAGGAAAAGGGCCACGGCGCGGAATTCCGCAACGGCGGCTCGGTGAAGCCCTGGGGCAACGCCAAGGCCAGACAGTTCATGCGCGTTGCCGAAACCGAGGGCATTCCCATCCACACCTGGATCTTCACGCCTGGCTCCTACCCCATCGAGGACTATCCCGGCGCGGCCCAGCAGATCGCCCGGAACATCTTCTGCATGGCAGGCCTGCGCGTGCCCGTCATTTCCGTCATTTCCGAGGGCGGCAGCGGCGGCGCCGAGGCCATCGGCCTCGCCGACCGCAGGCTCATGCTCTCCGACGGCTATTATTCGGTCATCTCGCCCGAGGGCGCGGCCGCCATCGAGGGCCACTGCCGCAGCGGCGAGCGTCCGCCCAGGGAACTGGTGGAGAAGTGCGCCTGCAACCTCAAGATCACGGCCGAGGACAACCTCGCCTTCGGCTACATCGACAAGGTCATCAGCGAGCCTCCGCTGGGCGCGAGACCCTACCACTTCGATTTCTTCCGCAAGCTGCGCCAGGAAATGCTCCGGGCCACCGACGAGGTGGTGCTCTCCGTCAAGCTCACCCCCCTGCGCAGGATTTCGGTGGCCCGGCGCTCCAGGCCCGACGCCGATCTGGACGAGCTCTACCTCTCCTGGGGCCTCTCGTCCGGCGACAAGGACCGCCTGGTGAGGAACCGTCAGAACAAGTACCTGGACCTCTCGCGGCACGCCGCCCAGGACCGCCGGCCCTTCCTGGTCAGGGTCCGCCACGCGGTGGACGAGACCATCACCAAGCCCTGGGTCCGGTTCAAATACGAGTTCTACCGCAAGCACCAGCGCAAGATTCAGGCCTTCCTGGACGAAGTGGACAACGAATGGGAAGTCTTCAAGAGCTGGCTGCGCAGGCCCTTCCGGCCGGGCGCCGTGGGCTACGGCGCCGCCAGCGAGGAGCCGAAGGAGGACAAGAGCTCGGATCTGACGACTCTTTCCACCTGGACCGGCGAAGGCCGCCGCAAGTGGGCCTATCTCTCGCCGCGCTACAAGATAGACCAGGCCGTCACCTGCCCCAACACGGCGGTCTACGGCTGTCCGGACCTCTGGGGACCCGATCTCTTCGCCGAGTTCGCGGGCGTGTGCAGCAACTGCGGCTACCATTTCCCCATGGAGCCGGAGTGGTATGTGAAGAATGTCTTCGACGAAGGCTCCGTGCAGGAATTCAACAGCGAGATAGAAGCGGGCAACCCCCTGAACTATCCCGGTTTTGACGAAGCCATCCGCAAGGCCCAGGAGAAGACCGGCTGCAAGAGCGGCTGCATGACCTTCGAGGCCCGCATCGACAACATCAAGCTGGTGGTGGCCATGCTCATGGGCACCTTCCGCGGCGGATCCTTCGGCGCGGCCGAAGGCAGCAAGTTCGTGGAAGCGGCCGCCCGGGCCGCCAGAAACCACTATCCCTTCCTGGCCTATGTGCACGGCACGGCCGGCATCCGCATCCAGGAGGGCACCAACGGCGTCATCCAGATGCCCCGCTGCACCATCGCCGTGCGCCGCTACATGGAAAGCGGCGGCCTCTACATGGTGGTCTACGACACCAATTCCTTCGCCGGTCCGGTGGCGAGCTTCCTCGGCTGCTCGCCCTATCAGTTCGCCATCCGCTCCTCCAACATCGGCTTCGCCGGCCCGGGCGTCATCAAGTCGACGACCGGCGTGGACGTGCCGCCCAAGTACCACCGCAGCTACCGCGCCATGACCCGCGGCCATGTCCAGGGCATCTGGGACCGCCGTCAGATGCGGAACAATCTCATTCAGGCTCTCCAGACCATCGGCGGACGCAACCTCTACTACCGCTAGGTCACGTTCTGGAAGGAAGAACCATGCTGAACATTTCGGACCTGCTCGAGCAGATCAAGCAGACCCCCTACCGGGAAATCGAGGTCTGCGCTCCGCACACCGGCGTCGTGACCTTCGCTTCCGTCCGGCCCGGAGACGCGGTGCACGGCCCCGAGGGCCAGTGGAAGGAAAAGCCCGGGACCCAGCTCGCCACGCTCACCCGGGAACGCAATCCCAAGCCCATCTGCGCGCCGGAAAAAGGCGTCATCGACACCATGCATCTGGAATGGGAAAACCGGTTCGTGGAGAGCCGCTGCCCCCTCGTCACCATCCGCCATCACCTGACCAGGGAGGAAGTGGAGGCCCTCATTCTCCGTCAGGCCCTCTATCTCTTCCGCGCCCCCGAGCGGGCCAAGTACTACTTCACGCCGGAAATCGCCGCCAAGCTGCGCTCCTCCGAGCCCGGCAGCGTGGTCATCCGCAACGGTCAGGAACTTTTCATCATGAGCCGCATGAAACGCGAGCTCCCGCTCTTCTATCACGGCCCGGAAGGCGTCATCTACGCCACCTACTTCAAACCGAACGACAACATTGACACCGACGGCCCCCTCATCGGCGTCTGCCCCCAGGAAGAGCTTCCCGCCATCAAGGAAGTCATCATGCGCGTGCAGACCGAATGGCAGGAACAGGCCTGAGACAGAGCCGGACGGGCGGAAAAAGCGCCCGCCCGCCGGCGGAGCAGAGACGGACACGGAGGCCTCAGAGCGTCTTCCGGCGCGGCCGAGGCCGTTTCACTGAGGAGAATAGACTGAAATGCTGAACAAAGTTATGATCATCGGCCGCCTGGGCCGCGACCCCGACATGCGCTACACCTCCAACGGCACGCCGGTCACCACGCTCAATGTGGCGACGGACGAGTCCTACATCGACCGGGACGGCAACCGTCAGGACAGGACCGAGTGGCACAGGGTGGCGGTCTTCCAGAAGCAGGCCGAGCTCTGTTCCAACTACCTGACCAAGGGCAGCCTCGTCTTTGTGGAAGGATCCCTCCAGACCCGGAAGTGGCAGGATCAGCAGGGGCAGACCCGCTACACCACGGAAATCAAGGCCCAGCACGTCCAGTTCCTCGACAGACGCGGCGGCGGACAGAACCAGGAAGAGGGCGGCGAAGCCCGCGGCAGCTGGAACCAGAGCGGCGCTCAGGCGGGCGGCCAGTGGAATCAGAACCAGCAGCAGAGCGGCGGCTGGAACCGCCAGAGCGGCCAGAGAAGCGGCTGGGCCCAGGGCCAGGGCGGCGCCCGCCCGGCCGGCAGGAACTTCCAGCCGGGCCAGCAGGACGATGACTACGGGGCGTACCCGCAGGAAGCGGCCAGAACGGGCCAGCAGGCTCCCAGACAGGGCGCTCAGGGTGACGACTACGCCCCCGAGGACGCTCCCCGGCCGGCCCAGCCCGCCGAGGCCCAGAGCGCCGATGACTACGGTCCGGCCTTCCCCTCGGAAGCCGCCATGGACAAGGTGCCCTTCTAGAGCCGGGGCAGCGCGGCGCTGGTTTTTCTGAACGGATGTTTCGCGGGTCCGTCACTTTCGGGTGGCGGACCCGCGTTTTTTCCGGACGCCCGGCGGGGGCGGGGAAAGACCCTGTGGAAAGTCCGGGGGCAGGGCGGAAATTTCTGAACCCTTCCCGGGGGACCTTTCCGTCAGGGCGCGTTGCGCCGTCACGGCATGAACGGAGATTCGCGGGCCGGGACCGGCGCGCCGCCGCGGGTGCTCCTTCAGGGGAGACGGGCAGGCGGCGCCTGTGTCCTCTTCGATCCTGTGCGCTCCACGCCTGCGTCGTACCGTCATGGAGCGGGAGCGACGGATCCCGGCGTGGCGGCCATACCATACGGATCCGAAAGACGCCAGAGCCTTCCTCCGGGGGAGCCCCGGCGCGCGCAGGCCAGGGAAGCGCTCTCCGTGCTCTGCAAAAAGGAGGAGGAACAGAGGAAAAAGGCCAGAGAAGGAAAACAAAAAGCATCGCAATATCGCAATCTTGGCTTTTCTTTGCCCATGTTTTTATTTTGCCCCCGTTGACTTTTCGTACAAATTTTCACAAGATAGTTCCATACCAGCAAAAAACACGGCCTTCGGCCGTGGAAAAAAACATGGAGGAAAGGATATGTCCAAACTCGTCCCCCCGCATGGCGGAAAAGGTCTCGTCTGCGCTCTTCTGAAAGGCCAGGAGCTGGAAGACGAAAAGAAAAAGGCTGAAGGCCTGAAGAAAGTCGAAATCTCTTCCCGTGCCAAGGGCGACCTCATCATGATGGGCATCGGCGGTTTCTCTCCGCTGGAAGGCTTCATGGACAAGGCCAACTGGAAGAGCGTCTGCGAGAAAATGCTTCTCACCGACGGCACCTTCTGGCCCGTGCCGGTGACCCTCGACATCTCCGCTGAGGACGCCGCCGAGATCAAAGCCGGCCAGGAAATCGCCCTCGTCCGCAACGGCGAAATCATGGCCACCATGAAGGTCGACGAAGTGTACGAAATGACCGAAGAAGACAAAAAGTTCGAATGCGAGCTGGTCTTCAAGGGTCATGGCGAAGACTCCGACAAATTCTGGGATGTGGCTCCTTCCGATCACCCCGGCGTGAAAATGGTTCTGGCTCAGAAACCCTTCAACGTCGCCGGCAAGGTGAAAGTGCTCTCCGAAGGCGAATTCCCCGTCAAATTCGCCGGCACCTACATGACCCCCGCTCAGCTGCGCGAACAGCTGGACGCCCGCGGCTGGAAGACCGTCGCCGCCCTGCAGCTGCGCAACCCCATGCACCGCTCCCATGAATACCTGGCGAAACTCGCCGTGGAAGTCTGCGACGGCGTGGTCATCCACTCCCTCGTCGGCAACCTGAAACCCGGCGACATTCCGGCCGAAGTCCGCATCAAATGCATCAACACCCTGGTTGACAAGTACTTCGTGAAGGAAAACATCATCCAGGCCGGCTATCCTCTGGACATGCGCTACGCCGGTCCCCGTGAAGCTCTGCTCCACGCCACCTTCCGTCAGAACTACGGCATCAACCGTCAGATCGTCGGCCGCGACCACGCCGGTGTGGGCGACTTCTACGGCATGTTCGAAGCTCAGGAAATCTTTGACAAGATTCCTCAGCCCGCGGATCCCGGCAAACGCCTGCTCTGCGAACCCCTGAAGATCGACTGGACCTTCTACTGCACCAAGTGCGACGGCATGGCCTCCATGAGAACCTGCCCGCACAGCAAGGAAGACCGCGTCATCCTCTCCGGCACGAAGCTCCGCAAATTCCTCTCCGAAGGCAAGGAAATTCCGGCTCACTTCGGCCGCGACGAAGTTCTCGCCATCCTGCGCGACTACTACGAACATCTCACCACCAAGGTCGAGATCAAGATGCAGCACGCCGCTTCCGGCCCTGCCCAGTAAGCCTCTGACACTTCCTGACTGACCCCACGGGGCAGCGGTTTTTCCGGCCGCTGCCCCTTTTGATTTTCCCCCTTTTCTGTCAGGATGGCGCCTCGCAGCCCGCCTGGGCGGCGCTTTTCTCCCATCCCCCCCTTGCGGGGCGGTCCCCGCCGGGTCCCGCCCCCGGAGTCCCCATGCAGCGCTTCCGTTACGTCTACGGTCCTGTCCTCTCCCGGCGTCTGGGCCGGTCCCTGGGCGTGGATGTCATCCCCTACAAAACCTGTTCCTACGACTGCGTCTACTGTCTTCTGGGCCGCACCACCAGGCACTGCGCCGAGCCCGCCGAATATGTCCCGGCCCGCGCCGTGCTGGAAGAACTGGCGGAAAAGCTCAGGCTGGACAGTCCGGACGCCGTGAGCTTCGCGGGCTCGGGCGAACCCACCCTCAACAGCCGCCTGGGCGACATCATCCGCGGGGTGAAGAAACTCACCGCGGCGCCCGTGGTGGTCTTCACCAACTCCTCCCTGCTCTGGCGGCCCGAGGTGCGCGAGGGTCTCGCCGGCTGCGACATCATCAGTCCCTCCCTGGACGCGGCCCTGCCCGCCACGGCCCAGTCCGTGAACCGCCTGGCCCCGGGCCTGGATCATGAGCGCATCTACCGGGGCCTGCAGCGCTTCTGCCGGGACTTTACCGGCCGCATCTGGCTGGAAGTCCTCCTGGCGGCCGGCTTCAACGACGCGGACGAGGATATCGAGGCCCTTGCCCGGGCCATCGAGGGCCTGGACAACATCGAATGCGTCCAGCTCAACACGGTGGTGCGGCCGCCGGCGGAAAAATGCGCCGCGGCCCTCTCCCGGGCCAGGCTGGAGGAGATCCGCGGCCGCCTGCCGGGCCGCGTGGAGATCATCGCCCCCGTGCTGGGAGACGAGACGAGGGCCCACGGCCGGCGCCGGGTCACGGAAGACGAGATCCGGGACCTCCTGGAGCGTCACCCGAGCACCCTGGCGGGCCTCGCCGAGGGCCTGGACGCGGATCTGACGGAGGTCCAGCGCCTCGTGGAGCGGCTCTGCCGCCAAGGCGGGCTCTGCGCCGAGGATAGGGACGGATCCCGCTTCTACTGCCTCAAAAACCCGTCCTGAACCGCCCGCGGGGTCCGTTTGCCTTGCCGCGGACCCTTGGCTATACACCAGAGAAAACATGTCCTGTGCGGGTTTTCGCGACCCCGGGGGTGCCATGCAGCGGATGATGAATGCCAGAGGCGGCGCGGCCGGCCTCTCTCTTCTGGGCCTGCTCTACTGCCTCGCCGTCCACGCCGGCGGCGGAGAAAAGCTCTGCCTCACGGCGGGCTGCGCCCTCTACCGGGATTTCACCGTGGCCGGCGTCTCCCTCTGGATCGTCGGCATGGCGGGCTTTGCCCTGCTCGCGCTGCCCGCGCTCTTCGGCAGGCTTCAGACGGGCCTGCGCCTCGCCTGGCTGGGGCTCGCCGCGGACGTGTGCCTGCTGGCCCTCATGCTGGCCACGGCGCCCTGCGTGAACTGTCTCGTCGCGGCCTGCCTGCTCCTGGCCGTCTTCTGCTGCTACCGGCGCTCGACCCGCAGGAGGACCTGGTCTGCGGAGCGCAGGGACCGTTCGGTCCTCGTCTGGATCTGGGCCCTCCTCTTTCTCTGCAACGCCGGGGTCGCCGCCCGATCCGTCCTGCCCCTCTGGGAACTGACGGACAACCGCGAGGACGCCTCGGTCTTCCTCTTCTTCTCGCCCTCCTGCCCGGCCTGCCGCCAGGCCGTGGAAAGCCTCTCCGGCAAGATAGACGCGGCTTTCTTCCCGGTGGCGGAAAGCGATCGGGATCTGGCGAAAATCGCCGTCATGGAAACGGCCCTGGCGGAGGGATCCTCCATGCGCCAGGCTCTCGCGGCCTCGGAGGGAACGCCCGAGCCCGGACGGGCGGATCTCCTTTCGCCGCGCCTGCTTCTCGTGCGCTTCAGGGCCCTCGTCAACATGGCCCATGTCTTTCTCTCGGGATCCCGGGTGCTCCCCTATCTGGAATACCGCGGACTGCCGTCCCATCTGGCCGCGGCCGGAGCCGGGACGAGAAAGCCCGCGCCGCGGACGGAGCCCGGAACGAGGACGGAACCCGGGACGCAGGAGCCGGACGCTTCGGGCGGCGGGGCCGATCTGCCCTTTGAGAGCGCCGTGTCGGGCCAGTGCCGCGGAGACGGCCCCTGCCCGGACGGGAACTTCACGAGACGCCGTCCCTGAGGCCTGAGAAGAAGGCCGGAGGGAACGGAAGCGGGGGAGCCCCCGCGTCTCCCGGAGAGGAACAGGCCTCTCCCGGGTCTGTGCGCCGTCCCGGACGGGACGGCCTTTCGCGTTTCGCTGCGGGAGATTGACCCGCCGCCTTTTTGGGGGTAACATCAATTGTCGCAGAATTCCGTATTTTGGCCTGGGAAGGGGCCATTCTCATGCAGACCACAGAGTATTTCTTCAGCGTGCGGGACATTGTCCTGGAAAAATGGGTCAACGCCATCTTTGCCACCTATCCTCTGCAGACCACGGGCTTTCTGCGCACCGGCAAGGATCCTTTCGCCAATCCCGTGGCGGACATGACCCGCGAAGCGGCGAGCACGGTCTACGAGGCGGTCTCGGGCTGGGACAAGAAGCCCGCGGAGGTGCGCCAGGCCATCGACCGCTTCATTCATCTCCGCGCCGTGCAGGACTTTCTGCCCAGCCAGGCCATGCTTGTCTTCTACCTTCTCAAGCCCGTTCTGCGTGAGCACATTCTGCCGCTCATGCAGAAGGACGGCCGGCTGAAGGACTATCTTGAGGCCGAATCCCGATTGGACACCATCGTTCTTCTGGGTTTTGACATGTATACCAAATCTCGGGAAGTTGTTGCTCAGAACAGAATCAGCGAGATTAAAAACCAACACGCCCAGCTTCTGCGCTGGGCGCAGAGGGTGGGGGGTGCTCCTCTGTCTACCGGGGAGCAAAGCTAACACTATCGTCTAGAGAGGTAGGGAATGTTAATCTCTTTACTGGTTGTGGCGCTTGTCGCAGTCATCGCCTGGCTGGGTGCAGCCATCGGGCTGGGCACGCTTTTCGGCGTCGTCCTCCCCTATGTGGCGATAGCCGTTTTCCTCGCGGGCGTCGTCTGCCGCATGGTCTGGTGGGCCAAATCACCGGTCCCGTTCGCCATCCCGACGACCGGCGGCCAGGAGAAGTCCCTGGACTTCATCAAACAGGCCAAATTTGACTGCCCGGACACGACCTGCGGTGTCGTGAAACGCATGTTCCTGGAAATCTTCCTGTTCCGCTCTCTTTTCCGCAATGTGAACGCGGAAATCAAGCAGGATGATCCGGTCAACGGCGCGCCGAGGCTCATCTACTATTCGTCCAAATGGCTCTGGGTTTTCGCCCTGATGTTCCATTACTGCTTCTTCCTGGTCTTCTTCCGTCATTTCCGTTTCTTCACGGATCCGGTTCCCGGCTGCGTCGCCTTCGCCGAGACCATCGACGGCATTCTCCAGATCGGCGCTCCCCGCTTCTACATGACCGGCGGCCTCCTGCTCGTGGCCGTGCTCTTCCTCATCGGCCGCCGCCTGGTCAACCCCCGCGTGCGCTACATCTCCCTGGCTCAGGACTACTTCCCGCTCTTCCTGGTCTTAGGCATCGTCCTCACCGGTCTCTGCATGCGCTACGGCCTCAAGACCGACATCACCCAGGTGAAGGTCTACATCATGGGTCTCATGCACTTCCAGCCCGTGTCGCCGGAAGGCATCGATCCCATCTTCTTCGTGCACATCAGCCTGGTCAGCACGCTGCTCATCTACTTCCCCTTCTCCAAGCTGACCCACATGGCGGGCATCTTCTTCAGCCCCACGCGCAACCTGCCGTGCAACACCCGCCGCGTGCGCCACGTGAACCCCTGGAATCCGCCCAAGGACTTCCTGACCTATCCTGAGTACGAAGACCTCTACCGCGAGGCCATGGCCGGCGCCGGGCTGCCGCTGGACAAGCCGCTGGAAGCCAAAACTGACAACAAGTCTGGCGAGTAAGGAGTCCTTGCTATGGCAAAATTACCTACCCCACAGGAACTTGTCGCGAATCGTCCGGCTTTCCCCGCCGAGGGCTGGCTGGAGACGAAACCCAAGTTTGTGCCCGGCAGCTACTGCTACCCGGCCAAGCCGGTCACCATGGAAGCGCTCCACATGCCGCATCCGCACGAATGGGATCCTTCTGCGGAAGACTGGAATCTGCCCGCCAACTGGGAACAGATTCTCTGCGACGCCTTCCATGAACGTCTGGAAAAGCACCGCTCCCTGAAGCTCTTCATGGACATCTGCGTCCGCTGCGGCGCCTGTGCCGACAAATGCCAGTTCTTCCTCGGCACCAACGACCCCAAGAACATGCCCGTCCTGCGCGCGGAGCTCCTCCGCTCCCTCTACCGCCGGGACTACACCATGCTGGGCAAGATCCTGGGCAAGCGCATCGGCGCCCGCTCCTGGGACTACGAGATCGTCAAGGAGCTTTTCTACTACGCCTACCAGTGCACCGAGTGCCGCCGCTGCTCCCTCTTCTGCCCCTACGGCATCGACACGGCGGAAATCACGGCCATCGTCCGTGAAATGCTCCATGAAGTGGGCCTGGGCCTGCACTGGATCATGGATCCGGTGAAAAACTGCAGCTTCACCGGCAACCATCTGGGCATCAAGCCTCATTCCTACGCGGAAATCGTGGAAATGCTGGCGGACGACTGCGAGGACATCGTGGGCGTGCGTCCCAAGACCCCCTTCAACGAGCGCGGGCACGAGATCCTCTTCATCTGTCCCTCCGGCGACGTGTTCGCCGACCCCGGCATCTACACCTTCATGGGCTATCTGATCCTCTTCAATGAACTGGATCTGGACTACACCCTGTCCACCTACGCCTCCGAAGGCGGCAACTTCGGCTCCTTCGTCTCCTTCAACATGGCGAAAAAGCTCAACGCCAAGATGTATGAAGAAGCGAGCCGTCTGGGCTGCAAGTGGATCCTGGGCGGTGAATGCGGCCACATGTGGCGCGTCATCAACCAGTACATGGCCACCTACAACGGCCCCACGCCGGGCAACATGACCACCCCGGTGAACCCCTATACGGGCACGGTCTTCGAAAACGCCGCGGCCACCAAGATGGTGCACATCGCCGAGTTTGAAGCCGACCTCATCCGGCACAACAAGCTCAAGCTCGATCCCAGCCGCAACGACGATCTCATCTGCACCTGGCACGACTCGTGCAACCCGGCCCGCGGCATGGGTCTCCTGGACGAGCCCCGCTATGTGCTCAGGCACTGTGTCAACCACTTCTATGAAATGCCGGAAAACACCATCCGCGAGCAGACCTTCTGCTGCGGCGCGGGCTCCGGCCTCAATACCGAAGAAATCATGGAACTGCGCATGCGTTCCGGCATGCCCCGCGGCAACGCGCTCCGGTATGTCCAGCAGAAGTACGGCGTCAACCGCATGGCCTGCGTCTGCGCCATCGACCGTGCCACCCTGCCTCCGCTCGCCAATTACTGGGCTCCGGGCGTGACCATCAGCGGTCTCACGGAACTTCTGGCCAACGCTCTTGTCTGCAAGGGCGAACACAAGCGCACCGTCAACCTCCGCCAGGAAGATCTTCCCCACCTGGACGAAGACGAGGCCGATGGGAACGAGGGGGCATAGCAGATGTACAACACCAAAGCTGTCATAGCAGGCATTGTTGCCTTTCTCGTGATCTGCAGCTCGCCTCTCTGGGCCGGCCTGGCCTCGAGAGATTACAAGAAGCCTGAAATCGTGCTTCCCAAGAATGAAAAGGAATGCGTGGAAAGCGGGGCCTACATGCGGGCCGAGCACATGCAGCTCCTCAACGAATGGCGCGATCAGGCTCTGCGGAACAACGCCAGGGTCTATGTCTCCACGACCGGCAAGAAGTGGGACATCAGCCTGCAGAATACCTGTCTGAAATGTCACAACGACTACGACAAGTTCTGTGACAAGTGCCATGTCACCAACAATGTTGATCCCTACTGCTGGACCTGCCACATCCTTCCCAAGGGGAGCAAATAGCTATGAACAAGAACAGAAGATCTTTCCTCAAGGTGGCGGGTCTGTCGGTGTTCGCCCTGGCTGGCGGGTTCGGGACGGAGGCTCAGGCCGCCGGCAAGGCCAGCTATGAAGCCGCTCCCAAGGCCCTCAAGGCCAAACGCTGGGCCATGGTCATCGACACGAGAGCGTTCCGCACGGCCGATGATTACAAAGACATCATCGCGGCCTGTCATGCCGCCCACAACGTGCCCGACGTCCGCCGCAGGGTGGACGGCCATGAACTCCAGGAAATCAAGTGGATCTGGACGGATTCCTATGAACATGTCTTCCCGGACGACATGAACGAGCACCTGAGCGCCGGCGTCAGGGCCCGGGTCTACCCGCTCCTCTGCAACCACTGCACCAATCCGCCCTGCGTGCGCGTCTGTCCGACCCAGGCCACCTATCAGCTGCCCAACGGCGTCGTGACCATGGACTACCACCGCTGCATCGGCTGCCGCTTCTGCATGGCCGGCTGCCCCTACGGCGCCCGCTCCTTCAACTTCGTGGATCCCCGGGGCTATCTCAGCGACCCGGTGACCAACCCGGAGTATCCGACCCGCATGATCGGCGTGGTGGAAAAGTGCACCTTCTGCATCGAACGTCTCGCCAAGGGTCTCATGCCCGCCTGCGTGGAAGCCTCCAGGGGCAGGATTCTCTTCGGTGACCTCGAGGATCCCGCCTCCCCGGTGCGCAAGGCCCTCGCCGAGAATTACAGCATCCGGCGCAAGCCCTCTCTGGGCACGCAGCCCGGCGTCTACTACATCGTCTAGGGAGAACACGCCATGCTCGAAAAAGTTCTCGAAGGTTCGAAGCGCTACTACCTGTGGCTGCTCTTCCTCGTCGCGCTCATCGCAGTCTGCGGCATTGTCTACCTCTACCAGATTTTCAACGGCCTGGGCGTGACGGGCATGAACCGTGATGTCTCCTGGGGCCTCTACATCTCCCAGTTCACCTACTTCGTCGGCGTGGCGGCCTCGGCCGTCATGCTGGTTCTCCCGGCCTACTTCCACCACTATCAGAAGTTCAAGATCATGATCATCTTCGGCGAGTTTATGGCCATCGCCGCCGTGGTCATGTGCTGTCTGTTCATCGTGGTTGACCTGGGCCAGCCCCAGCGCATGGCCAACGTCATGCTGCATCCCACGCCGAACTCCGTCATGTTCTATGACATGATCGTGCTCATCGGCTATCTGACCCTCAACTGCATCATCGGCTGGGTCACCCTGGAAGCGGAGCGTCACGAGACCACCCCGCCCAAGTGGGTGCTCTACCTGGCCTATCTCTCCATCATCTGGGCCTTCTCCATCCACACGGTCACGGCCTTCCTGTACGCCGGCATCCCCGGCCGTCATTACTGGCTGACCGCCATCATGGCCGCCCGATTCCTCTCCTCGGCCTTCTGTTCCGGTCCCGCCATCCTGCTCCTGCTCCTCCTGCTGGTCCGCAGGCTCACCGGCTTCAATCCGGGCAAGGCCGCCATCCACACCCTGGCCACCATCATCACCTATGCCATGTGCCTGAATGTCTTCTTCTACCTCCTGGAAGTCTTCACGGCCTTCTACAGCGGCATTCCCGGCCATGCCGATCCCCTGGTCTTCCTGTTCGTGGGCTTCCACGGCACGACCGCCTGGGTGACTCCCTGCATGTGGGTGGCGGTGCTCTGCACCATCGGCTGCCTCGCCATTCTCATTCCGCCCCAGACCCGCTCCGGCAAGTACATGCCTCTGGCTCTCGGCATGCTGGTTCTGGCGTCCTGGATCGACAAGGGTCTTGGCCTGCTCATCGGCGGTTTCACGCCCAACATGTTTGAGGCCGTGACCCGCTATGTGCCCACCGTCCGTGAGGTGGCCGTGGCCGTGGGCGTCTACGCCGTGGGCGCTCTCGTCCTCTCCCTCCTCTGGAAGATTGCCCTGAGCGTCAAGTTCGAGACCGGGCACAATGACGGCGACGCCTAGTTCCGCTCCTTTCTGAGTTCCTGACAACGCTGAGCCCCGGGGAAACCCGGGGCTCTCTGTTTTCCTGACGGGCGGGAGACGTCCCTTCCGCGGCGGTGCAGGAACCCGTATCTCCCCGCATGCCTTCCCGTGTCACGGGGTTCCCTCCCCGGAGAGAGCGCATCCTGCCGGCGGGAAGGGCTGTCACGCGAAGGATGAGGAACAGAAGATCTCCCCGTTGCTGTGCCCTGAAAGCTTCGGATCGGCGCGAAACTGCGTACCTTGCCTTTTTTCGGTCCAGGCGGCATACTTGCACAAACCCAAGATCCGATTTTTTTCGAGGTGAAAAGAATGCTGGAAGCTTTGAAAAACGCCGCCAACATCTGCAAAACCCTGTTCAGGAACGGCTATGACGCCCATGTGGTGAACGCCCCCCTGCAGCAGCGCATTCTGCGGCAGATCAAAAAAGGCCAGCTGGCCGTGGATCTGGCCTCAGAGGCGAGCTACCCCGTCATTGTCAAGATCTTTCCCGAGGCCAAGCCCGATGAATCGGAACACCGGGTCATGGCCACCCTGGAAGAGAACGGGGTCCTCTACCGCTTCTATCCGCTTTCCGTGGAAAACAGCGTCAATCCCCAGCTCTCCCAGATGCGTCTGACGCCCACCATGGCCGCGGCCATGCCCGCCGCCGAGCGCACCGCCCTGCGCCTCACGGGCTTCGGCGGTCCGGCGGTTCCCGAAACCAGAAACGCCTACGACGGCTTCGAGCCCCTGGATACGGGCGAGGTGCGTCTGGCGGGCCTGCCGGACGACACCCTGCGCCACAACTACCTCCTGGCCGTGCGCGCCCTGCGCTTTTCGGCCAACTTTGACCTCCCCATCGAGGAAAACACCCGGCTCGCCATCGTGCGGGCCTCCACCCGCGTGCTGGACTATGTGCCGGCGGCGGACATCATGGACGAATGGCGCAAGGTGGCGGCCGAGTCCATGCACCTCTTCGTCCAGCTTCTCTTCGATGTGCATCTGCTCCAGGGCCTCATCCCGGAAATCGCCTCCCTGGCTCTCATCCGCCACCGCGTGGTGAAGAAGAAGGCCGAAACCGAGGATCTGCTCACCCACACCATAAAGTGCGTCAAGGCCTATCCCGAGGGCAGTTTCAACTACGACTGGCTGGGCACCATGGCCATGCTCTTCCACGATGTGGGCAAGCTCTACACGGCCGAATACATCGACGGGGACTGGACCTTCTACCAGCACCACCGCGTGGGCGCCCAGGTCACCCGCAAGATTCTGCGCCGCCTGCACTTCTCGGCCGAGGACATCGACCTCATCTGCCACCTGGTCCGCTACCACATGCGCTTCACCTCCATGATGACGGACCGCGGCATCCGGCGTTTCATGGCGCTGGAGGAATACCCCCGCCTCATCCAGATGGCCCGGGCGGACATTCAGGCCAGAGACGATGTCTACACCACTTTCAACCACAATATGAAGTACCTGAACCGGGCGGAGACTCCGGAACAGATGCTGGAGCCCCTGCTCAACGGCAACGAGATCATGCAGGAGACCCAGCTCAATCCCGGTCCCCTGGTGGGCCTCATCCGCGACGCCCTCCTGCAGGCCCAGATTTCAGGCGACGTGACGGATCTTGAGTCCGCCAAGCGCTTCGTGCAGGACTATGCCAAAAGCGTAGGCTAGGGCCCCTGAAACGCCGCAGTCCTTCCGGAAGAAAGGAAAGCCCGGCTGACCATGGTCAGCCCTCCTTTACGACTTTTGCATTTTCTTCAAAAGAAGCATGGTCATAAACCTCTTTT
>CAZFTQ010000001.1:38386-68394 GCA_964522365.1 uncultured Desulfovibrio sp.
CGGCAGTCCGGCGCAGAGACCGGACTGCCGGGTTTCGGAGGCAGGGCCCGGCAGGCGAAAGGGGGGCTTCCCGCCTGCCGGGCGTCTCACACTGGCAAAAAGGCTGTTCCGCCGCGGGCGCTTCCGCTGGCTATTCCGCGGCCGGCTGAGCTGCGGGCTTGGCCGCAGCGGGTTTGGCCTTCTTCACTGCCTTTTCGGGGAAGACGACGGTGCCGTCGTCCTGCATGAGACCAATGCCCTGGGAGAGGCAGGCTTCCATGCAGGGGGTGAACTTCTTGCCGCTGGCCTTGCGGATGTCGCGGCAGAGGTCGCAGCGCACGGCGAACTTTCTCTGGGCTTCAATCCCGGGACCGCCGTCCGTCTGGACGACGGGGAGATTGGAGCTGGCCATCTGGATGGCGCCGAAGGGGCAGGCATCCGCGCACATTTCACAGCCGATGCAGAGTTCTTCCCGCAGGAGAACCTCTCCCGTGGGCAGCTGCTGCATGGCGCCGGTGGGGCAGATGTGGCAGCAGGGCGCGTTCTCGCATTCGTGGCAGCGCACCGTGGTCTTGAACTCGTCGGTTTTCACGACATGGACGCGGGAGATGAACTCGCCCCGGCGTTTCATCGCTTCCTTCATGTCCAGCCCATAGTGCGCGGCAATGCAGGCCGCCTCGCAGCGGTGGCAGGCCTTGCAGCGATCGGAGCGCATGACGATTCGTTCCATAGTTTAGTCCTTTTTTTCGACTTCGAGGCTCAGGAGAGTCAGGCCGTGCCCTCCGGTGAAGGAGATGTTCCGGCTGCCGCAGTGCGGGCAGACGAAATGCCGTTCCGTGAGGGAGAAGCTGCCGAGGCAGTCCTGACAGCTGCAGCCGAGGGGAGTGCGTTCCACCTCCAGCCTTGCGCCGTTCAGGTCGCTGCCTTCGGCCAGGAGCTCGAAACAGCCCCTGAAGGTGGTCACTTCCACGCAGGAAAGCAGGCCCAGACCCACTTTCAGGGAGGTGACCCGGCCGGCGGGCGCTTCGGGATGCCGGGCATTCCAGCTGCGGACGCTTTCCTGGGCGACCCGCAGAAGGCCCTGGGCCAGACTGGCTTCGTGCACGGCGTGACTTCCGGCCTAGCGCTCGGTGCAGGAGACGCAGGGATCGATGGTATTGGTGATGAGGGCCGCGTCGGCGATCTTGGCGTCGCGGAGCATGACGCCCAGGGCCTCCCAGTTCATGTAGGAGGGCACGCGCCATTTCAGCCGCTCGGGGATGTCCGTGTTGTTGGTGCGGATGTAGTAGATGACCTCGCCGCGGGGAGCTTCCGTGCGGGCGATGCCCTGCGAGGGGAAGATGCGGCTCATGTGCACCATGGTCTCGCCCTCGGGGATGTCCCGGATGACCTGGTCAATGATCTTGAGGGATTCCTCAAGCTCATGGAGACGCACGCAGGTGCGGGCGTAGAGGTCGCCGCCTTCCCGGGTGATGACGTTGAAGTCCATCTTGCCGTAGGCGGCGTAGGGGGATTCCTTGCGCACGTCCACGGCGATGCCGGAGCCGCGGGCCACCGGGCCCACGCAGCCCAGCCGCAGGGCGTCTTCCTTGGGAAGGATGCCGACGCCCTTGATGCGGTTGGTGATCATGGGAGAGGTCTCGAAGAGACTGATGATCTCCTTGATCCCGGGTTTGATCTTCACCAGGTTTTCGCTCAGGATGTCAAAGCATTCCTGGTCCAGGTCGTATTTCACGCCGCCGATGCAGTTGAAGGAGAGATTCATGCGGTTGCCGTAGAGGCTTTCCTTCACATCCTGCATGATTTCGCGGATCTCCATGGTATGCATGAAGAGCGATTCGAAGCCGCAGAGATGGGCCTGGATTGCGAGGGTGAAGAGGTGGGAGGCCACGCGCTTGATTTCCTCGGTGAGGACGCGCAGGTAGTTGGCCCTCTCCGGCACCTTGATGCCCAGGGCGTTTTCCACGCAGAGGGCGTAGGTGAAGGAGTGACTGTTGGAGCAGAGAGAACAGACGCGCTCGGTGAGGGTCTGGTTCATGATGAGATTTCTCTGCTGAGCCAGATTCTCCATGCCTCTGTGCACATGGCCGTTCTGAAGCGTCGTGCCCTTGATGACTTCGCCGTCGATTTTCAGGTCAAAGTAGACGGGCTCTTCCAGGGCCACATGGACGGGTCCGAGAGGAATGTTGAAGGTGCTCCCGGTGCTGTCGGAAAAAGCCATTATCGACCCCCTTCCTTGTCGGCAAGGATGTGTTCCCAGAGATCCTTGGTGCAGGCGCCGTTCATCATGACGGAGAGCGGCACGAGCTTGCTGAGCTCGCCGGGATCGAGCGAGTCGTCCAGGAAGAGACGGTTGGGATTGGGCTGGTTGGCGATGGGCACGCCCACCAGTTCCATCATTTCGCGTTCATGCCAGTCGGCGTTTTCAAACCAGGCGACGATGGAGGGCACGGCGGGCTCCTCCCTGGTCATGGTGGCGGTCAGGTTGTAGATGATGCCGTCCAGCACGAAGTGGTAGCAGGCGGCCATGGGGGCCTCGGCGGCGTCCGGAGCGGCGGCTCTGGAGTAGCCGGAGATGAGGCTCAGGCGGGCGCCGGCTTTTTTGAGGGCTTCGGCGGCCTGCGGCAGGACGGAGGGAGAGCTCAGCTCAAACCAGTGCTGGGCGTTGCCGTACATGTCTTCGGTATGCTGCACGCCGTCTGGTTTGCTGAGCGATTCCAAGGTATTGAGAAGGACTATATTGCCCTGAATGATATCTTGCATGGCATCCTCAAGAAGGTGAAGAAGTGAAACCGCTGCGCGGGAGGCTCAGGCGCCCGGGCTCCCTGGAAGGAGCCCGGGGCGGGGAGAGTCTTCAGGCGCTCTGCTCGGCGCGGGTGGAGACCTCCGCGTCACGCAGCTGACGGCAGCTGCGGCAGAGATGACGGATTTCTTCGGGATCGATGCTGGCATCAGAGGCATAGAGCGCCCTCGCCTTGTCCGCGGACAGGACGCGCATGGGCTTGCCGCAGCGGGCGCAGGGCTGGTAGGAGATGCTGTGCTGTTCGATCTTTTTGTACTTGTCGGCCTCCACGTGGGCGCTGTGCCAGTCGGGATCGATGGCCATGGCCTGCATGGGGCAGTAGGTGACGCAGGAGCGGCAGAGACAGCAGGAATCCTGCCAGATGGTGATGGTCCAGCCGGCATCCGACTTGGTGATGTTGATGGCGCCGGCCACGCAGGAGTGGCGGCACATGCCGCAGCCCATGCAGAGATCGGGATCAACGGTGATGCGGCCGCGGATGCGCTTGGGCGTGAAGGTCTCGCCGAAGGGGAAGGGGTCCGTGGACGGTCCGGCCAGGAGATTGCGAAGAACGACACCGAGGAAACTGGACATGCTTATTCCTCCAATCCCAGCTTTTTCAGCCAGATGCTGCGTGCCAGCACCACCGCTTCCATGATGGCCTGGGGACGGGGCGGGCAGCCGGGCACATTCACGTCGACCGGGATGAGCCTGCTCAGGGGTCCGGCGATGGAGTAGCTGTCGCGGAAGACGCCGCCGGAGATGGGGCAGATGCCCACGGCCACGGTCACTTTGGGTTCGGGGATTTCGTCCCAGACCCGGAGCACATAGTCCCGCATGTGGACGGTGACCGGACCCGTGACGAGAACGATGTCAGCCTGTCTGGGGGAGCCGGTGTAGTGGCAGCCCAGGCGTTCCACGTCGTATCGGGGAATGAGAGCCGTGGTGGCGAGTTCCACGTCACAGCCGTTGCAGGAGCCGGCATTGATACGGAACAGCCAGGGCGAGCGAACAGACGCTTTTTTGAGGAGTGTGTCTAAGCTCACGGTGAACTCCTTAAACAACTATGACCAGCACGAGGCTGACGAGAGCCAGGATGGCCGGAACCTTGATGTAGAAACGCATGGCCTGGTCGATGCGCAGACGGCCCATGGCGCCCTTCATGAGAGAGATGGCGAAGAACATGAGCAGGAGGCACTTGACCATGAACCAGGCGAGATTGACGATCCAGATGTCGCCCAGGCAGCCGGGGAAGAACATGATGACGCCCAGGGCGAGAACCACGAAGGTCTTGAAGGCGGAGCCGATCTGGAAGATGGCGAGGAGAGGTCCGCCGTATTCCAGCATGGGACCTTCCAGGATTTCCGTTTCCGCCTCGGCGATGTCGAAGGGCGGGACGCCCATGGTGCCGGGCAGGAACATGAGGTAGGCGATGAAGGCCGGAATCATGATGGGATTCAGGCCGAACTGCCCGTGCTGGAGCTGGAACTGCACGATGTTGAGCAGGGAGAAGTCCGCCGTGCCCGCGCCCGTGGCCTTGCCGGTGATCATGGCCACAGCCAGAAGGATCATGAGCAGAGGCAGTTCGTAGCTCAGCATGATGAGCATTTCACGGGAGAAGCCGATGGCGCCGAAGGGCGAGCTTGAGGAGGAGCCGCCCAGCATGATGGCGATGGCCGGAATGGGCAGGAGGTAGAAGAGCACCAGCAGGTCGCCCATGCTGTACATGCCGTCAAAGACCCCGGGGACCGGGATGAAGGCGGCGCAGGCGGCCATGCCCGTCATGCCCACCACGGGGGCGAGCAGGAAGCAGGAGCGGATGGCCGTTTTGGGAATGAGGGTCTCCTTGGTCAGGAGTTTGGCGATGTCCAGCAGGGGCTGGATGAGGGGCGGACCGACGCGCCGCTGCATGCGGGCAACAAAGCGCCTGTCCAGGCCTTTGAGAAAGAGCGCGAATGCCAGGGCGAAGACGCCGCCCGGGAAGACGCACACATGGAACAATGCCCAGAAAAGGTCACTCATGACTAGTCCTCCTCACCCGGCGCGGGGTTCTCGGGAAGGGTGCGCAGGAAGGCAGGCAGCCCGCCGAAGATGCTGGCAGGACGCATGCGGCGGTCGGAGGTTTCGGGCTCGCGGCCGCAGTTGTGGACGTCGATGTCACGCACCCGCACGAAGCGGCGGATGATCCAGCAGCCGAAGGCGAAGGGCACAGCCATCATGACGAAGAGGATGGCCGGGCTCCAGCCGGTGGCCCCGCTGCCCACGCTGGTGAGCGTGAACGGAACGGGCGGGATGTTGAACTGGGTGACGATGCCGCTGATGGGGCTGAGCATCATGCCGGGGAAGATGCCGGTGAGGACGCAGCCCAGGGCCAGGATGGCCATGGGAACGCGCATGACGAGCGGCGGATCTTCGATGTCCTCAAGCGCAGGATTGGGCTGGCCCAGGAAGGCCGCGTGCATGAACTTGACGATGTAGGCCAGGGTCAGCACGGAGCCGAAGAGGGAGAGCAGGGCCAGGATGGGCTGGCTGGACTGCATGAGGGCGTGGTAGATGATCCACTTGGAGGTGAAGCCGGAGGTCGGCGGGACACCCACCACGGAGAGACCGGCGATGAAGAACATGAGCATGGTGAACGGCATCCTGCGGCCGAGACCGCCGAGGTCGCTCAGGTACTCGCGGTGCGTCATGAACATGATGGCGCCGCAGACAAGGAAGAGCAGGTCCTTGAAGAAGACGTGGTTGATCACATGGAGCATGCCGCCCGTGAAGCCGAGCGCCGTGGCGGAGCTCATGGCGAGGGCGTAGCCGCCCACGGCCACGGCCAGCACCATGTAGCCGATCTGGCTGACGGTGGAGTAGATGAAGACGAGCTTCACCTGGTCGGCGCGGATGGCCATGACGGCCGCCATGATGATGGTGATGCCGCCGATCCACATGATGAAGTTGGACTGGCAGAGGCTGTAGAAGGCCGGGGCACCCTGGCCGAGGATGAGGAAGAGCTTGCACAGACCGATGATGCCGCTCTTCAGGAGCATGGACGAAATGTAGCCGGACACGGGCGTGGGAGCCACGGCCGGGTGCATCTGCCAGTCAATCCTGAAGGGCAGCTGGGCGGCCTTCATGACGAAGCCGATGGCGAGCAGGGCCAGGCCGAGAGGCAGGGAGGCCATCTGGACGGGCATCCAGGCGGTGTCGATGCCGAAGGCGGTCATGCTCTCGCCGCCGCCCACGATGCAGACGCCCACGAAGATGAAGCTGGCGCCGGCGATGTTGAAGAGGAAGTACTTTCCGGCTTCCCTGAGGGAGAGGCGGTCGCCTTCATGAGCAAGGGCCATGTACAGGGTCCAGGAGCTCATGATTTCCCAGAACATGAAGAAGCTGAACAGATTGGGCGCGGAGGCCATGCCGATGAGGCCGCCGCACATGGCCGTGAAGACGCAGAAGAAGCGCCACTGGGTGTGGCTGTGGGACATGTAGCCCACGGCGTAGGCCATGTTGAGGGCGCCCAGAGCCGGCACGATGATGGCGAAGGCGTAGGACAGGGTGTCCAGATCCCGGCCGCAGCTGATGACGAGCAGGGTGGTGACCACGAGGACGGCCACGCTGGCCCAGCCGGCCATGCGGGAGTTGCGCATGAAGATGGCCGGAATGACCGCGCCGATGATGGGCAGGATGACGTAGGACGGCCAGGTGACCAGGAGCGCCGAGGAGGGCAGGGTCTGACCGGCGCCCGCGCAGGCGGCGGCGGCAGCCGCGGCGAGCTCGTAGGGCAGGTCGGGACGGAAGCCGAAGATGAGCGACAGGGCGGCCAGCGCGATCATGGCGGCCAGCATGGTGGCCGGAGGTTCGCTGAGCACCGGGGCGTCGCTGGGACGCTTCTGGAAGATCAGGGTGTTGAGAATGCGCGTGTAGTAAATGACCCCGATGAAGGAGCCGATGAGCAGCACGGCCGCGATGCCGACCTGGCCGGCGGCGACGGCCGCGGAGACCATGGCGAATTTGCTGTAGAAGGCGGCGAAGGGCGGCAGGCCCATGATGGAGAGGATGCCTACCAGGATGCAGGTACAGGTGATGGGCATCTGGCTGCAGGCGCCCTTGAAGTCGGAGAGCTTGCGGGAACCCGCGCGCAGGATGAGGGCGCCCGCTCCGAGGAAGAGCAGGTCCTTCATGATGGCGTGGTTCAGGATGTGGAAGAAGCCGGCCGTGGTGGCGAGCAGGGTGACAAGACCCAGAGTGATGGTCACTTCACCGATCTGACCGATGGTGGAGAAGGCCAGCATGCGCTTGATGTCGGTCTGCTTCAGGGCGAGGATTTCGCCGTAGAAGAGAGTGACCGAACCCAGCAGCACCATGCAGGTGCTGAACCAGGACATGCCGAAGTAGCCGGGCATCTGGGAGAGATGGGAGCCGAGGTTGCCGGCGATGACGGCGCAGATGCCGAAGAAGCCCATCTTGGTGATGATGCCGGACAGCGGCGCCGAGACGGAGCTGGGCGCGGCCGGGTGGGCGTCAGGAAGCCAGGAATGCAGGGGGAAGACACCGGCCTTGGTGCCGAAGCCCGCGAAGCAGAGCACCAGGGCGAGCTGGCCCCAGGAGGCGGTGATGGTCTGCATGCCGGACCAGGCCACGGGGGCAATCTCCGTGACGGCCTTGAGCTGCACGGCGCTGGAAGAGAGCAGGAGCAGACCGGGCAGCATGAAGAGCGCGCCGCCGCAGCACATGACGAAGTATTTGACGGCGGCGTTTCTGGCCGTGTTGGTGGCTTCGTGAGCGATCAGGATGAAGCTCGCGAAGGTCATGAGCTCCCAGAAGGCGTAGCCGGAAGGCTCGGCCACCGTGGAGGAGGAGACGACGCCGGCCAGGGCGCCGAAGGTCAGGAGCAGGAAGAACCAGTACCAGCCCTTGCGGCCGTCATGCGCCATGTACCCCAGGGAGTAGACGGAGACGATGACGATGCCCAGGGTGACCAGAATGAGGAACATCTGGGAGAGCGCCCCGGCGGGCCAGACGGCCACGGCCAGGAGCGAAAGCACGGCGGCGGCCACCGCGATGATGTCGCCGATGCGCTCCAGAGTATAATGGTAGCAGATGGCCACCGCGAAGGCCGCCAGGTAGAGAATCCAGGTGGCGATGTGCGCGGAGCCGTGGGCCACGGTGTAGCCGCCCAGAGCGGCCATGAGGCTCAGCAGAGGCGTCTTGAAGACGCAGAGGAGAACGGCGGCGACAAGGACGAGCAGGAGTTTTCTGCTCAGCACATCGTCGCCCGCGGCCTCCTGAGAGGGACTGGCGAACAGGACATTGATGGCCACGCGGGAGACCAGCCAGATCTGGACGGTGCCCGCCGCGGCGGCGAGGATCATGCCGTAGAAGAGCCAGGGCGTGCCGGGCACGGTGGCCACGGTGGCCGCCGCGATGAGGTAGCGGCCTTCAGGCACGAAAAAGATGGATCCGCCGACTGTGGCCAGCATGGCGAAGGCAAAAATGAGACCCGCCTTGGGGTAGGTGAAACCGGCCCCTCGGAAGGTCCACAGATCGCTTTCGCCGGAGTCAGCCCGGCCAGCCTGCATCGTTTCCAGGCTCAGGAGGGCCAGATACCTGACCAGCGCCTGGAAGACGATGAAGAGGATGAAGCCAGTCAGCCCCATGGCGTTGCAGCAGGCCAGACCCAGACAGCCAAGGCCCAGGTCGTTGAGACCGCCCCGCCAGATAAGCTGTTTGAACTTGTCGCTGCTGAGAAGGCTCAGGACAGCGCCTGCCACAAGCAGGACGACGCTGGCCAACAGCAGGACGGAGGCGAATATGCTCATAGATTCCCCCCTGTAAAAACCCGGAGTATGAGGTAGGTATGCATCAGGACCGTCAGATGCGGAAGCGGACGGTCCTGACTGTTGAAAAAGACGGAGATCGCGCGGACGCCCCCGCCGGACGGCGCTCCCTCCGGGGGAGCGTCCGGAAGGGACGGATGCGGAGGCAGAAGGAAACCCGGGCTATTCCCGGGTCAGGGCCCGCGCCATGAGCCTTGAGACGGCGTCCCCGGGGGCGAGGTCCCCCGAGAGGATGTCGCAGACGGCGCAGGTGACGGGCATGTCCAGACCGAGCTTTCCGGCCAGGGCGCGCACGGCGAAGGCCGTCTTGGCGCCCTCGGTGACCATGCCGATGGCGCGCGCCGCCTCGTCGGCGCCGGCGCCCCGGGCGAGGGCCAGGCCCAGCTGGCGGTTGCGGGAGAGATCCCCGGTGGCCGTGAGGACGAGGTCCCCCAGGCCGGACAGACCCATGAAGGTCTGAGGCCGGGCGCCCAGGGCGACGCCCAGGCGGGTGATCTCGGCGAGCCCCCGGGTGATGAGGGCCGCTCTTCCGCTCGTGCCCGCGGCGAGGCCGTCGCAGAGTCCCGCCGCGATGGCGATGACATTCTTGACGGCGCCGCCCACTTCCACCCCCAGCACGTCCGTGCCCGCGTAGCAGCGGAAGGCGGCGGTGGAGAGAAGTTCCTGGACGCGCAGGGCCGTCGCCTGGGAAACCGAGGCCACGGCCACGGCGGCCGGGCGGCCTTCCGCCACTTCCCTCGCGAAGGAAGGGCCGGAAAGCACGGCGTAGCGCTCAGGATCAAGGCCGAGGAGCCCGGGGATGAAGCCCGAGCCCGTGCGGCCGGAGGCGAGCTCGATGCCCTTGGCGGCGTTCACCAGGAGGCAGTCCTTCCGGAAAGCCTCCCTGTGCGCGGTGAGGAAAGCCCGCTGCTGCTGGCAGGGCACGGCGAGGATGACCGCGCAGGCGTCGAGGACGCCCGGGTCCGTGTCTGCCCGAAGCCCCGGATGGAGCCTGACCCCGGGCAGGTAGCGGGGATTTTCGCGGTCCCGGACAATTGCCTGGCAGACCTTGGAATCACGAAGAAAAATCGTGACATTGAGGCCTTTGGAGGCGGCCAGATGCGCCAGGGCGGTGCCCCAGCTCCCACCGCCGGCCACGCAGATGTCCCGGGAGTGACAAAGCACAAAAACCTTCCTGTTGTCTATAGGGCGGCAGCAGGGGTTTTTCTGCCCGGAGCCTTATTAGTGAAAAAATTCACAGACTTTTGGGCCGAAAAAAGATCCTGATGAGAGTATTAAAGGATATATCTGCCGGGGCTATCCCTGTCAAGCCGAACTCAGCCGTTCCTCCCTGGCGGCTTCCTGCTTGCGCTCGCGGGTTCCCTTGGGCCTGAGGGCGTCAAAATCGGCGTCGCGCTTCTGGTGGCGGCAGAAAACGAGAAAGCCCGTGTGGGCCGTCATGCGGTCGGCGGGCCTGAGGCGGTCGGCCACGGGCTTCCAGCCCCGCAGAAGGAGCTCCTGCACTTCTATATGATCCAGGGGCCTTGTTTCCATGGCCCTGAGCAGTTCGCTCACCTGGAGCACCGTGGGCAGGAGAAAGGCCAGGACGGCCCCGGGCTTCACGGCGGCCAGGGCCTGATCCAGGCAGGTCCAGGGGGTGCGCACGTCCAGGAAGAGGGAATCGGCCCCGGTGACGCAGAAGCCTTCGGAGATGTCCCTTTCGTGGATCTCCACATTGTCCCCCAGCCCGGCCCAGGTCAGATTGCGGCGGGCGAGCTTCGCGAACTCCGGCCGCGCCTCGTGGCTCACCACCCGGCCCGTGGGGCCGCAGAACCAGGAAAGGGCCAGGGTGAGACAGCCGGATCCGCAGCCGGCCTCGCAGACGGTCCGTCCGGGCCCGGCCCCCAGCCTCAGGCAGAGATAGGCCGCGTCCTTGGGATAGATGATCTGGGTCTGGCGCTTTATGCCCTGGAGGAGGTCCTCCAGGGTGGCCTGCAGCACCTGGATGGGACGATCCAGGCTCGTGCGCACCGTGTCGCCGAAATCGGCCTCCGCCACCCTGGCCGGGTCCAGAATGCCGTCCTGGCTGTGCCAGGGCGTGTCTTCGGTGAGAACCTTGTGGTAGCGTCTGCCCTGGGGCGTGACGTAGAGGACGTGGGAACCGTAGGGAATCATGAATTTCCTTGGGAGAGGGGAGAGCGCGGAGGCTCAGAACATCTGGCGCATGAGGTATTCGCTGTCTTCGCCCGTGTCCTGGGGGATGCTTTCATCCCCGCCCGGCACGAGGCCGTCCGTGGCGGAGAGGCCGGGGCCGGTGAGGCCGCTCTGGAAGGGCAGCCCGTCGGCCATGGTGATGCCCTCGGGCATGGTGAAGTCCTGGGGAGCGTCCCTGTAGGCCTCGTCGGCCTTTTCCCGGTAGGCCCGGAAGATGGGGGCCGCCGTGCGGCCGCCCTGTTCCTGGCGGCCCAGGGAGTCCATGTGGTCGTAGCCCACATAGACGCCGGTGCAGAGATAGGGGGTGAAGCCCACGAACCAGGCGTCGCGGGAGTCGTTGCTCGTGCCGGTCTTGCCGGAGATGTTCAGACCCTCGATGCGGGCCTGGCCGCCGGTGCCGCTCTGCACCACCCGCCGCAGGAGCATGTCCATCTGGTAGGCGTTCTGGGGCGAGATGGCCTGCCAGTGCTCGATGTCCTGACGGAAGAGCTCCTTGCCGTGCGCGTCGCGGATGGAGGTGATGAGGCGGGGACGCACGCCCAGACCGCCGTTGGCGAAGGCGGCGTAGGCCTGGGTGAGATTGATGGGGGAGAGCCCCACGGACCCCAGGCTCACGGCGAGCACGGCGGGCAGATTGGCGTCGATGCCGAGCATGCGGGCCCGCTCGATGACCTTCTCAATGCCCACGGTCTGCGCGATGCGCACGGTGGGGGTGTTCCGGGAGAGGGCCAGAGCCTGGTAGAGGAGCATCTCGCCCCGGTAGCTCTTTTCAAAGTTGCTGGGCCGCCAGACCTCGCCGGTGGCGGGGATGACATACTCGATGGGCGCGTCCAGCACCGGCGAGACGGGGGTGAAGCCGTTGTCCAGGGCCGTGGAGTAGACCACGGGCTTGAAGCTCGATCCGGGCTGGCGCCGGGCCTGGGTCGCGCGGTTGAAGTGGCTGTTGCCGAACTGGTAGCCGCCGATGAGGGCCACCACGTCCCCGCTCTGGGGCTCGATGGAGACGAGCGCCCCCTGCACCAGAGGCTCCTGCTGGAGCCTGAGGGGATGGTGGGTGCCGGCCACGGGATCCGCCGGCGCCGGGGGCGGAGCCGGCGCGGCCTTCTGGCCCTTTTTCGCCTGCTGGGCAGGTTTTTTCGCAGGTTTTTCGGGCTCCGCCAGGCTTACCCAGATGACGTCGCCGGGGGCTGCGATCTCTTTCTCCCGGCCGGGCGGCGCCTGGACCGATCTGTGCTTCGCCCAGCCGAAGGAGGAGGCCTGAATGGCGCCCGTGTGGCCCGATCCCAGATCCACGCGGATTTCCCTGGGCGTCACGGCGGTGACGAGGGCCTGGGTCCACTGGCCCCCCAGCAGATCCGTGGGGTCGAAATTCTTCTTTTCCAGGAAGGCCGTCTGCTCGGCCCGGGAGGCCAGGTGCCGCACGGGACCGCGCCAGCCCTGGCGCTTGTCGACGGTCTCGAGGCCCGCGCGCAGGGCCTCGCCCGCCAGGGTCTGCTGCAGGGGATCCATGGAGGTCTGCACCGTGAGACCCGCCTGGTAGACATAATCCTCGCCCGAGAGACTGGTGTCCACGCCCAGGGCCCTGAGATTGTCCTCGGTGAAGAATTCCACGAGGAGCCGCCGGGCCTCCTCGAAGTACCACTGGCTGGCGCCGGGGACGCTGTCCGGCATGCTCCAGTAGACCAGGGGCTCGGCCGCGGCCTGGGCGTATTCCTCGTCGCTTATCCACTTGAGGACCTTGAGGCGCTGGAGCACCTCCATCTGGCGGGCCTTGGCCTGCTCGGGATGGCGGAAGGGATTGTAGCGGCTGGGGGCCTGGGGCATGCCGGCGATGACGGCGGCCTCGGCCAGGGTGATGTTGGCGGCGTGCTTGCCGAAATAGGTGCGGGCGGCGGCCTCCACGCCGTAGGCGTGCTGGCCCAGGTAGATGTAGTTGAGATAGAGCCCGAGGATCTGATCCTTGCTCAGGGCCTGCTCCAGGCGCAGGGCGAGGAGGGCCTCCTTCATCTTGCGGGTGTAGCTGCGCTCGGAGGTGAGCAGAAGCTGCTTGATAATCTGCTGGGTGATGGTGCTGCCGCCCTGGCTCTTGGTGCCCCGGGAGAAGTTCACCAGCAGGGCGCGGGCGATGGCCAGGGGATTGATGCCGGGGTGCTGGTAGAAGGAGCTGTCCTCGATGGCCAGAAAGGCCATGGGCAGGAACTTGGGCATGTCGTCCAGGGTGATGAGGAAGCGCTTCTCGTGGTAGAGCGTGCCCAGAAGCGAGCCGTCCCGGGCCAGAATGGTGGTGGCCTGCGGGGCCTTGAAGGCGATGATGCGGTCCAGATCGGGCAGATCCCTGGAGATCCAGTTGTAGACGAAGAAGGCCGTGGCCCCCGCCAGCACGAGGCAGGCCAGGGTGAGGCCCAGGAGGAGCCGCAGCAGCGCGCCGGCGAGGGATCTGCGCCGCCGGGGCTTTTTTGGGGCCTTTTCCGGAGTCTCCCCGTCCTGCCCGGGTTCGGGCCCGGCCTGGGGCTCTTCGGCCTGCGGCCGGACCGGCGGCTGCGCGGGCGGCGCCTGGAGAGGCGTCCGCGGCAGGCCGGGATCGTCCTGAGGGTCGTCGTCGAGCGGGAAATTGAGTCTCATGGCGTGGTCGCGTGCTGTCTGGGCGTGAGCCGGGGAAAGAGGAATCCTGTCTGCGGGGAGAGGCCGGGGCCTGGCTTTAAGCGGAGGGCCCTGAGCCTGACGGCGGAAAAGACGGCAATGCCGGACCGCTGTCTAGCACAGGAAGGCCCCGAACGCAAAAAGAGCCCCGTGAGGGGCCCTGGGAGAAAAAAAGACGGGGGCGAGAAAACCCCCGTCCTTGCATACTCGGTTGGACTGTTACACACAGCCGGTGGGCTTGGGCAGGCCGGCCATTTTGCAGGCTCCCTTGCCGGGGCCGGAGGGGAACAGTTCGTAAACTTCCTTCAGTTTGTAGCCGGTATTCTTGGAGAGAATACGGACCATGGGGGCGATGCCGTTCTTTTTGTAGTAATCCTGCAGGAAGTCGAGGATTTTCTGGTGGTCAGCGGACAGTTCCTTGATGCCTTCAGACTCTTTCACGTATTCGAGCCATTCGGGGCACCATTCTTCGAAGTGGAGAAGGAAGCCATCTTCATCGACTTCAAAAGTTTTGCCTTTGAATTGAACTTCAGCCATGCGTGTCCTCCTTGGACTTCTTGAAACGGCGCAGGATCACGGGATCCTGGGTTTGGACTGGTCGGAATGACTCCGACAAGCGGATGATGTCTCTCGTTTCTCCACCGGGGTGCGACGAAGCGAGAAAAATGGTGTTCGGGTTGGCCTGGGCGATTGCGGGAACGGAAAGGAAAAAAGGCTGACCCGGGGCCGGAAAAACTGCCTCAACCGCCTTTCTCGGATCGGAGCTTGCCACAAAGAAGGGGATATGGCAAGCGCCCGGGAGGGAAAATCCCGTCGCCGTCAGCTCGCGCTGCCCGGGGATTGCGTCCATTCCTGCAGGCTTGCGCAGGCCTCGAGAGCTTCCCTGAGAGCCTTCGCCCCGGCTTCGTCCTCCAGGGGACGCAGGCGCACGAAGAGCCTGCGGGAGCCGCTGTCCAGGTACTCGGTCATGACCGAGACGACGCGGCCGCCGTGGTCGCGGATGGCGTCAAAGACGCGGCCCAGGGATCCGGGCTCGGTGCCGGTCTCCACGGTGAGGTCGATGCCGGGCATGCTGGCGCCGCTGATGGCGACGAGAACCTTGAAGATGTCCTGATCCGTGATGATGCCGACAAGACGCCTGTCCTTGTCCACCACCGGAACGCCGCCGATTTTCCGCTCCAGCATGAGCAGGGCCGCTTCGCCCACGGTGGCCTGGGGGCCCACCGTCACGGGGGAGGGCGTCATGATGTCTCTGGCCTTGACCCCGGCCAGAAGGTACTGCATCTCATGGACTTCCAGGGACGTGGCCTGCGAGGGGGACGCGGCCCGGACATCCCTGTCCGAGATGATGCCGATGAGGCGCCTGTCCTCGTCCACCACGGGAAGACGCCGGATGTGGTGCTCCTTGAGCAGCTTCTGGCATTTTGAGAGCGAGGTTTCTGCGAAAACGGAAATGGGGTCATGGGTCATCCAGCTGTCAATGCGCATGATCTCCTCCTGCGGCGGTCTGTTGGTCCCCACTATACACGAGGCGGGGCCCCGGATTCAAGGGGGAGAAGCGGGGAGAGCCGCCTGAGGAGCCCCTCGCCCGGGCTGGACAGGAAGGAAAAGCCCGTTTAAGTCAGGGGAAAGGACGCGGGCCCCGTCCGGGGCCGCGGAACCGGGAGGACGCATGGAGCTTTGCCTGCAGCCAGGCAGCCGGCTCACCGCGCGGCTGCTTCTCGATGTGCTGGACGGACTGCCGGGAGGAGATCTCCCGGCGGATGCCGCGACGGACCCCCGCCGCGGGGCGCTCTGCGCCCGCGCCGCGGCCCTCATGACCGGGCCCGGACTCCGACCGCCGGAAGAGGATCCCGCGGCCTTCGGCGCGGCCCTGTCCGGCCGTCTGGAGCGGCTGGGCGTCGGGCGGGTCTCGCTCTGCTCCCTGCCCCTCGCCCGGGATCTCCCGCCCGGGGAACTCGCGGCCCTGGCCGGGCTCGCCGAGGGGCTGCCCGTCCGTCTGACGGAGGGCCCGGGCACGGAGCTTCTCGTGCTCGCCTTTCTGCGGGCCCTGGACGCCGTGCCCGCCGGCGAAACCCCGGGCTGGCTCAGGGCCTGCTCTCACGCGGCGGGCCCCGGACCCGGCGAAGAGCTCTGCGCCCTGCTCCTCGAAGAGGAGGAAGAAGAGGCGGGCTGGCCCGGGGAAGCGGACAGCGTCCTGCAGCTCGAGACCCATGTGGATCATCTCACCGGGGAGGAGATCGGCGCCTGCCTCACGGCCCTTTCCGCGTCCCGGCAGGTGCTGGATCTCCTCTGGATCCCCGGCATGGGCAAGAAGAACAGGCCCATGGGCCTTCTGCGCCTGCTCTGCCGCCCGGAAGACGGCCCTTCCGTCTGCCGGGCCCTTTTCCGCCACACGCATTCCCTGGGCTGCCGGGTGCAGCGTCTCGCGCGCCGGGTGCTCCCCAGACGCGAAGGCAGGGGCCTTCTCTCCGACGGCCAGTCAGCCCGGGCCAAGGAATACAGGCTCGAAGGGCAGTGGTATGTCCGGCCCGAAAGCGACGAGGTCTGCCGGGCGGCGGAAGAGGCCGGACTCGGGGCGCCCGCTCTGCGCGTCGGAAGGCTCCCGGAGGGGAAAGGCTGAAAAGGCCTGAAAAAAAGGAAGAGGCGGCCCTTTTCAGGAGGACCGCCTCGATTTTTCAGAAAAAGAACGCCCGGGGCTTCGGAGAGCCTAGGCCTGCTGGCACTTGGCCTTGAGGGCTTCGGCCATGGCCCTGCCGAGGGCGTGAGCCTGCTTCATGTCGTCGTGGGTGGGACGCCACTGCACGCGGACGGGATCGGCGGGCATCTCGATCTTCATGTCGGTGAGATACTGCTGGAGGATCTTCGGGGATTCGCCGGACCAGCCGTAGGAGCCGAAGGCGCCGCCCACGAGGATCTTCGGACGCAGACCCTTCACATAGGTCAGGGCGCTCATGATGTAGGGCAGCACCGTGTTGTTGTGGGTGGGAGAGCCCACGGCCAGGGCGCTCGCGTCGGCCAGGGCGGTCATGACGGCGCTGTGGTGGTTTTTCTTCACCGAGATGATGGTGGCGGGCACGCCGTTTTCTTCCAGACCGCTGCACACGCCGTAGGCCAGGCGCTCGGTGGAGCTCCACATGGTGTCGTACATGATGACGGCGCGCTGGCGGGGCTTCTGCTCGGCCATTTCCCGGTAGAGGTCCACGATCTGCCGGACGCCGTCGCCGCGCCAGATGAGGCCGTGGTCAGGGGCGATCATGGCGATGTCCAGGGAACCCACCACGGGCAGGGCCTTGAGGACCTGGGGCGAGTAGGGCAGAACGATGTTGAAGTAGTATTCCTTGATCCGCTGGACGAGATCGCCCGGATCGTGCTGGTCGGCGTAGCGCTCGGAGGAGGCGATGTTCTGGCCGAAGGCGTCCTGGGAGAAGAGGATCTTCGCTTCGGGGCAGTAGGTCACCATGCTGTCCGGCCAGTGCAGCATGCGGGTTTCCTGGAAGACCAGGGTGTGTCTGCCGATGGAAATGGATTCGCCGCTCTTGACGGCCTGGACGGGCCAGTCCTTCATTTCCTTGGCGTAATAGCCTTCCATGGACTTGAGGGCCATGGTGGAGCAGAAGATCTTCTCCGGTCTGCAGGCGGCGACCACTTCGGCCAGGGAGCCTTCGTGGTCCAGTTCCATGTGGTTCACCACCAGGTAGTCAATCTTTTCCGGCGGCACCACATGGCCCAGACGGCAGAGGAGGGTTCTGCTCCAGCCGGGCGCCACGGTGTCGATGAGGGTGTTTTTTTCGTCCCGGATCACGTAGGCGTTGTAGGTGGTGCCTTCCGGGCTCAGGGAATAGCCGTGGAAATCTCTGTGATTGTAGTCGACGCAGCCGACCCAGTAGATGTCTTTGGCGATTTCAAAAGCGTTCATGGCGTTCCTCGGGCGCCCGCGGAGGCGCAAGCGCCGACAAAAAAGAGAATGCCCGCGGGAAACAGTCCCGCGGGCAGGCAAGTCAGCTGATTAGTCCTGTTTGCTGAAATTGGATTTGCTGGCGCCGCAGACGGGGCAGATGTAATCGTCCGGCAGATCCTCGAAGGGGATGTTGTTGTTTTCCGCGGGATCGTAGACGTACCCGCAGATGTCGCATTCGTACTTGTCCATGAAGGGCTCCGTGAAGGTCGGTGAAGGGAGGATATCGGGGCCGCGGGATGGTCCGCGGGACTAGTTTTCGGCTTTCCAGTTGCCGTGCAGGTTGCAGTAGGCTCTGGCGACGACCTTTTCGGCGTCGGTTTTGAAGACGGCTTCGGGGGCTTCGCCGGGTTTCAGGAAATGGGTCAGGCTGTCGGCGCCGGCGATGAGTTCGATCCACTGGATGTAGTGCTTCTCGACCATGGGATGCGCCACGGAGCCCACGCTGACCTTGTAGCCGCCGTCAATTTTCGTGATGACGGGGACGTGCTTTTCCACGGCGGCGTCGATGGAGCCTTCGGCCATGTGGGTCATGGGCTGGCCGCAGCACTGGGGGGTACAGGGGCCGGCTTCGAGGAATTCAACCATGCTGCCGCATTTTTCACATTTGTAGATATCGAGTTTGGCTGGCATTATGTTCTCCAGAATTGTCAGAGTGTGGAAGGGAAAGCCTGTGACGGACCGTAAGGGTTCTCCGTCACGCAGGGTCTGCACACAATATGGGATCTCTTCTCAATATGGCAAGGGGTCGGAAGGACTTCCGCCGGAATTTTGCCCCTGTGCGGGGGCCTTCTGCCCCCGCGGGCGGGCGCCCAGCACATTGGGCAGACGCACGCTGACGCGGCCCGTCACGAAGAAGCCCAGGGTCCGGCTTCCCTGAAAATCCAGGTTCAGGCCGGCAGAGCGGAGATAGAGCCCGGCCTGGCCGCCGCCCTCCGTGTACATGACCGTGCGGATGTCCAGGGGCAGGTGGAGAAGCTGCTGGGCGAAGGTGTAGGCCTCCACGGGATCCAGACTGTGGAGAAAGAGGACCCAGCCCTCGCCGTCCACGGCCACGGCGGAAATGGAATACGTGGGTCCGCCCGGAGACCAGAGAATGCGCCTCTCGGCGTTGATGATGCGGTAGTTCTGGATGACCAGGCGGTAGTGGGGCAGAAGTTCCCGCCAGATGTCGTTGTCCCGGTCCAGAATGACGGCGCCCGGAAGATCGGGATCGTCCGGACCGGCCGCGAAGAAGGCCCCGAAGCGCTGCACCATGCGGCCGTTGTTGAGGTAGTCGCCGTCGCGCATGTAGCCCGTGCTGGTGAGGCCGTCCGGCAGATACATGCTCGCGTTGATGGCGGCCGTGAGATCTTCCGCCTCGCCCCATTCCCGCAGGGTCCTGGGCTCGCCGCCGATCCTGCCGGCCGAGCAGAGCACGAAGTCCCAGCGGGCCGGATCCAGGCGCAGGGCCACCAGGCGCATGCCTGAGGCCTCGAGCTCGGCGTAGCCCAGCCCCGGTTCAAGCTCCTTCCAGGGCCCCTCGGGCCGGGGAGCCTGCGCGCCCGCGGCGGGAAGGCCGGTTCCCGGGGCCGGGGACGCAAGGGAACTCTCCGTCCTGACAGGCTCCCGCCGCGCCGGGGGAGGGGAGGCGGCGGAGAGAAGCGCCGGCCGCGCGAGTTCCAGATGAAAACGGGGCAGGGAAAAGAGCGGGAGCTGCTGCGAAGGCGCGGAAAGGGAGACCCGCAGGGCCCGGGCCTGGCCCGCGGGGAGGCACAGGGCTGCGAGAAGGAAGAAGAACAGGGCTCTGAGGGCGCGGACTTCCGGCAGTCGCATGATGGAACATGCTAAAAGGATCGCCGCCCGTTGGCAAGGCGGCGCGGGTTTGCGGCGGCTCCGCCGCCGGGAAGGAAAGGGCGGGCTCCCCCTTCCTTGACTTCCCGGGCAAAGGCAAATAGAATCATTTCATATAAATAAGCAAGCAATGACAAGGCGTTCCCGCTGTTTTCCCCTCCCGGTCCCTGATTTGCGCAGGCGTCGGGCGGGGCTTTGGGGTCTCGGGCCTGCCCTTGCGAGGAGGATGAGGTCATGCGCATAGCCAGACTGCTGGAGGAGACGAAAAAGCCCTTTGTCTCCCTGGAATTTTTCCCGCCCGCCGACGAGGCGTCCTTCCGGAACTTCTACGCCGCCACGGAGAAGCTCGCCGCAGCCAATCCCCTCTTCGCCTCCGTGACCTACGGCGCGGGCGGGGCAAAGCAGGACAAGACCCTGGCCGTGGCCGGCCATCTGGCGGGAATGGGCTTTACGGTCATGAGCCATCTCACCTGCGTCAACGCCCGGGTGCAGGGCCTGGCCGACTATCTGGGCCGTCTGCGGGAGAAGGGGGTGGACAATGTCCTCGCCCTCAGGGGCGATCCCCCGAAGGACGCCGCCTGGACCTGGGACGGGCCCTTCCGGCACGCCGTGGATCTCGTGCGCTTTCTCCGGCTTCAGTCGGCGGACATGGGCATCGCCGTGGCGGGCTACCCGCACCCCCATCCCGAGTCGCCCAGCTACGCGGAGGACCGCAGCCGCACCCTGGACAAGATCGAGGCCGGGGCGGACTTCGTGGTGACCCAGCTCTTCTTTGACGCCCGGGATTACTTCGAGCTCGTGGACTGGCTCCGCCGGCGCGGCTGCACCTGCCCGGTCATTCCCGGCATTCTGCCCGTGCAGAGCTTTTCCTCCCTGCGCCGCGTGCTCTCCCTCTGCGGCGCCTCCATCCCGGGCAGGATGTTCCTGGAGCTGGAAGAGGCGGACCGCCGCGGCGGCCAGGCGGAACTGGCGAAGGCCGGCCTGGAGATGGTGGTGGATCTCATCTCGCGTCTGCTCATCGGCGGCGCCCCGGGCATCCATCTCTACACCCTGAACAAGGCTGAGCTCTGTCTGGACATCATCCGGGAGTGCGGTCTCGCGCGGCCCTAGTCCGGAGGCGGCATGCAGGAACCGGGAACGGGCGAGGCGCCCCGGCAGGGCGGAAGCCCCGCGGACGAGGAGGCCAGAAAGAAGCGGATCCGGGAGCTGGCCAGGCGCTACGCCGAAGGCGCCTGGGAGCCGGATCTGGACGCGCTGGCCCGCGCCCTGGCAGAGCGGGAGCCGGAGCTCTTTCCGCTCCCGCCCGAGAAGGAGCGGCGCCCCTGAGCTGAGGAAACCCGCCTTTTCTCCCGCCCCCCTGAAGGAAGCTGAGCGTCTCCTTTGGAGTGGCGCCGCGGCCGTGTTTCTGACCGTGAGCCGCGTTTTCAGCCCCGGGAAAGGGGCGCAAAAAAAAGCCCCGCCGAAGCGGGGCTTTCGTCATCTCTTTTTCCGGCCGGAAGGGGGCTCAGCCTTTGCGGCTTTTTCTGGCCTTCTTTTCCCGGCTGAAGGTTTCCTTGATGTTTTCCGTGATCTTGTCAAAGAAGCCGGATCCGGATTTTTTGGAGATCTCTTCAAATTCCTTGAGGATCTCCACCTGGCGGTCGGTCAGTCTGGTGGGTGTGAGCACCTTGACTTCCACCAGCATGTCGCCTTTCTGGGATCTGCCGATATAGGGCAGGCCTTCGTGGGGCACGCGCAGGACGCGGCCGCTCTGGGTGCCCTTGGGAATGTCCAGGGAGAGGTCGCCGTGCAGGCCCGGGAAGGTGATGCGGCAGCCCAGCGCCGCCTGGACGAAGGAGATTTCCGCGGTGTAGAGCAGGTCCTGGCCCTGACGGACATAGCGGTCGCTGTCCTCCACGTCGATGAGGACGTAGAGGTTGCCGGGCGGGCCGCCGTGGAGGCCCGGCTCGCCCTCGCCGTGGACGCGCAGCCGGGTGCCGGAATCCACGCCCGGGGGCACCTTGACGTAGAGTTCCTTGACCTCCCGCACGACGCCTTCGCCGTGGCAGTCCGGGCAGGGCTTGGCGATGTATTCGCCCGATCCGTGGCACTCGGGGCAGGGTCTCGAAATGGAGAAGAAGCCCTGGGACTGGCGGATCTGGCCGCGGCCGCGGCATCTGGGACAGGTCTGGGGCCTGGTGCCGGGGGCGGCGCCGGTGCCGTGGCAGGTCTCGCAGGGAACATGCTTCGGCACATTGAGCTTGACTTCGTCGCCGCCGGCCGCCTGCTCGAAGGAGATGGTCAGGGAGTAGCGCAGATCCGCGCCCTGCATGGGGCCGCCGCTGCCGCCGCCGCCGAAAGCGCCGCCGAAGGCGCCCCCGAAGAGATCTCCCAGATCCCCGAAAATGTCGCCGAACTGCGCGAAGATGTCCGCCGCGCTGCCGGAGGAGGCGGAGGATCCCACGCCTTCAAAGCCGAACTGGTCGTAGCGGGCCCGCTTGTTTTCGTCCCGGAGCACGCCGTAGGCTTCGGCGGCTTCCTTGAATTTTTCTTCCGCTTCCTTGTTCCCCGGATTTCTGTCGGGATGGTACTGCAGGGTGAGCTTGCGGAAAGCCTTTTTCAGCTCGTCCTGTGTGGCGGTTCTCGGAACGCCGAGGACCTCGTAATAGTCTCTCTTTGTGGCCATGGAAGATATCCGGGGAGCAGGCGCTGCGCAAAAGCCGCGGGGGCAGGGAGGCCCCCTGGCCTCTCCCTACTTGTTCTCGCCCAGGGCGGGATCGCCCGGCAGAACCTTGCCGGCGGCGATTTCACGCAGGGCCGTGACGATTTCCTTGTTGCCGGATTCTATCAGCGCAGGATAGCCGTCCCGGTACTGACGCACTCGCTTGATGGCCATCTGGACAAGAAGAAAGCGGTTCTGTACGCGTTCCTGGCAGTCTTCAACGGTGATGCGGGCCATAAAACCTCCTGAAACCGGCCGTGGGCAATATCTGAAGATAAGACCGGCCGGCAGCCTGTCAAGGGTGCGGGGCGCAGAAAAAGATCGAATCTGCATTCTGAAAAGAGGCTTCATACTCTCCCCGGGAGCCGGCTGTCAAGGCGGGGGAAAGGACGCACTCCGTCTTTCCGGGATCAGGGGCTTTTGTTTCCCGCGGGCTTTGTATAGTATGCCTGCCCCCGGGCGGTGCTCCGGGAGAAAAATTCAGAGAGGAAAACATGCGGGAAAAACGTTCGTTTGCCCAGGAAAGCTGCATCAGGAGCATGGGACGGGCCATGCACATGACGGGCATGCTCCGGCCCGGCTGCCGCATAGGCGTGGCCGTGTCCGGCGGCGTGGACAGCTTCGTCATGCTCAAGGGCCTGCTCGTCCGCCAGGGCATCGTTCCCTTTCCCTTCGAGATCTTCGCCATCCATCTCAACCCCGGCTTTGACCCCCGGAACCACCTGCCCCTTCTGGACTGGCTGGCGGACAACGGCGTGGCGGGCCATGTGGAGCTCACGGACTTCGGGCCGCTGGCCCATTCCGACGTGAACAGGCGGCGCAGCCCCTGCTTCTACTGCGCCTACCACAGACGGCGCAGGCTCTTCGAGCTCTGCCGGGAATACGGGCTCACCCACCTCGCCATCGGCCACACGGCGGACGATCTCGTCTCCACCTTCTTCCTCAATCTCTGCCGGGGCGGCCGGGTGGATGGACTGGCCATGCACGAGCCCTTCTTCAACGGCGGCCTGCATGTCATCCGTCCCCTCATGCTCCTGGAAAAGAAGCAGATCCGATCGGCCGCCAGACGCTGGAATCTGCCGGTCTGGGCCAACGCCTGTCCCTCGTCCGGGCACACGGCCCGCTCGGACATGGCCGAGACCCTCAAGGCCCTCTACGCCGTCACGGGCAACGCCCGGCGCTGCCTCTACAACGGGCTCACGCGCTGGCAGTTCGAGAAGGACATGGCCAGAGCCGGCATCTCCCCGGAAAAGCTGGAGCCCGGCGCGGAGGAAGACGCGGCCTCATCCTGCCCCGGAAACGGGAGCGAGGCTTGAAAAGAAACAGATTTCGTAGCATTGTGCCACGCAAGAGCGCGGCGGGCCGGCAGGGCGTCTCCCAGGAGAAGCCCAGGGCAGCCGGCCATTTCACTAGCACGTGGGGATTCTAATGGAATTCAGCCTTTTTAGCATGATTGCCAATGCCAGTCTGGTGGCAAAGGCCGTGTTGTTCCTCCTCTTCATCATGTCCGTGGGCAGCTGGGGACTGATGATTCAGAAAACCATTCAGCTGGGAGCGGCCAGACGCAAGGCCATCCGCGGCACGGCCAACTTCGAGTCCGCCAAGACCCTGCGCGACGCCGTGCAGCAGCTGGGCTCCGATCCCGGCTCCCCGCTCTATCTGGTGGCCCAGAAGGGCGTCCTGGAATTCAACCATTCCAAGGATCGGGGCAATTCCTCCGAAATCATAGTGGACAATGTCCGCCGGGCCCTGCGTCAGGGCGTGGGCTCCGAGCTCTCCAGACTCCAGGCCTCCTTCTCGCTTCTGGCCACCTGCTCCAACACGGCGCCCTTCATCGGCCTCTTCGGCACGGTCTGGGGCATCATGCATTCCTTCCACGCCATCGGCGTCTCCAAGTCCGCCTCGCTGGCCACCGTGGCCCCCGGCATCTCCGAGGCTCTGGTGGCCACGGCCATCGGCCTGGCCGTGGCCGTGCCGGCCACCGTGGGCTTCAACTTCTTCATGGGACGCCTCGCCCAGATCGACACCCTCCTGGTGAACTTCGCCGGCATCTTTCTCAACCGCGTCCAGGGCGAACTGAACGCCCACAGGCCTGTGAGCCGCACCGGCGCCACGGAGTACTAGGATGCAAGCCTCTCAGCCCGGCCGCTTTGTTTCCGAGATCAACGTGACGCCCTTCGTGGACGTCATGCTGGTCCTGCTCATCATTTTCATGGTGGCGACCCCCATGATGAGCGAAGGTCTGGACGTGGATCTCCCCCAGACCAAGCAGGTGGAGGTGCTGCCCACCGAGTCCGAGCACATGACCCTCACGGTGCGCCGCGACGGCGCCGTCTTTCTGGACGAGTACCGCGTGGACGACATGGAGCAGCTCGAGGGCTATCTGAAGAGCCTGGTCAAGGACAAGAACAAGACCCTCTTCCTCCAGGCCGACAAGGAAGTGCCCTACGGCATCGTGGTGGATGTCATGGGCCGCATCAAGGCCGTGGGCATCGAAAAGCTGGGCGTCATCGCCGAGAGAGCCCCGGCGGTCGCCGCCGCGGCCAAAGAAGCCGCCCGCAGGTAAAGGACAAGGCGCGTCATGCCTCTGGCATCGTACATACTTTCGCTCTGTCTTCACATAGCGCTGATTCTTCTGCTCTGGTTCTGGCCGAACGCCGATCCCCTCGTGGATCTCCAGAAGCCCGTGCTCATCAGCCTGGTGGAGGGCGATCCCGGCGGCAACAAGACGCCCTCGCCCATCCTCGGCCACATGGGCGAGGAGCAGGGCAAGGAACTGGCGCCCACGCCGCCGGCGGAACAGGCTGAAACGGCGGCCACCGCCAGGGAAGAGGCCCCTGCCCAGCCTGTCCTGGCGCCCAAGGAAGAGGTGCCCCAGGTCAAGGAAGAACCGAAAAAGCCCGAACCCAGGCCCAAGCCGAAGCCGGAACCGAAGCCCGAGCCCAAGAAGGAGATCGTCCCGCCCAAGAAGCCTGAGGAAAAGCCCAAGCCCAAGGAAGAGCCGAAGCCCAAGCCCAAGCCCAAGGACGCGGCGAAGGAACAGAAAAAGAAGGAGCAGGACGCCATCCAGCAGGCCCTGAGCAAGGCCCGCAAGGCGACCTCCCGGGCCAGCTCCGGCGACAAGGGGAATTCCATCGAGCGCGCTCTGGCCGAAGCCCGCAGAAACGCCGGCGGCACCGGCGGCGGAGGCGGCGGCGAAGGCGCGGGACCCGGGGGCGGCGGTCTCTACAATGTCTATCTGGGCAACGTCATGCTGGCCGTGCGCCCCAACTGGGGCTACGCCTCGGCCTCCCGCTCCAATCTCCAGTGCACGGTGCTCATCGACGTGAGCGCCTCGGGCGAAGTGACGGAGGCCAGAGTCACCCGATCCTCCGGCAACGCCCAGTACGACGCCTCCTGCGTCAACGCCATCCGGCGCACGAGCGACGCCGGCGATTTCCCGCCGCCGCCCTCGCCGGATTTCTACCATCTGGAAGTGGTCTTCACCTTCAACGAGCTCATGGGCCGCTAGGGGAAGGGCCGGGGAGCCCCGTCCGGGGCGCCCTGGGTCCGGTCTTGACGCCGAAGGCCTCTTGCGCAAAGATACCCGGCCGGGAACAGCCCGCCGCGGGAGAAAAAAAGCGCCCGCGCCGGCGCTTTGACGGAAAAAAAAGGCGGAATCTGAACGCTGTCCGCTTCGTCTCATTCAGCCTCAGAAACATTCTTGTTGAGGAAGACAATGCTACGGAAAATTCTTGCTCTGCTTCTCGGGCTCTGCCTCTGCGCCGCCGCCTCCGCCCAGGCCGCGCCCCGCGTGGACATCTACGGCCCCGGCCAGAATGTGGTGAATCTCGGTCTGGCCGCGCCGCTCACGGCTCCCAAGGCCGAAGCCACGAGGATGGGCGCCAAGCTCCAGCAGCTCGTGAATCAGAATCTGAGCTTCCTGCCCTTCATGCGCCTCACCGACCCGAAGACGGTGCTGGGCGGCACGGTGCTGGGCGGCGCCGAACCGCCCGCCGCGGACTTTCACGGCTTCCAGCTGGCGGGCAGCGACATCGTGGTCACCACGCTGTGGCCCTCCGGCGACAGCGGCTCCCGCACGGTGCAGATGCGGGCCTACGAGACCAGCGGCAACGCCCGGCTCTTCGGCAAGGAATACCCCAATGTGACCGAGCGGGATCTCCCGGAGGTGGCCGACAGATTCTGCGCCGACCTTCTGGAAGTGCTCACGGGCAACGGCTCCTTCTTCCGCTCCACCCTCTGCTTCGTGGTCAAGAAGGCCCAGATGAACTCCCAGGTCTGCCTGGTGCGCCCCATGGGCCGCGATTTTCAGCAGATCACCAACATGAACGGCGAGGCCATGTCCCCCAACTGGTCTCCTGACGGCCGCTTCATCGTCTTCACCCACATTGACAAAAGCTCCCACGCCCTGGGCGTGTGGGACGCCCGCACCCGCCGCGTGCAGCGCATCCGCTTCCCCGGCGACGTGGTCATCGGCCCCTCCTTCCTGCCCAACAACAAGGTGGCCGTGGCGCTCTCCAACGGGAAGTATCCCGTCATCTTCCAGCTGAACCATGTCTTCAGGAAGGAACAGATTCTGGAAGGCAACAACTCCATCAACGTGTCTCCGAGCTTTGACAAGACCGGCACCAAGATGGCCTTCACCTCCTCCCGCATGGGCGGCCCCCAGATCTTCATGAAGGATCTCTCGTCCGGCAGCGTCACCCGCGTGAGCCAGAACGGATCCTACAACACCGAGCCCAACCTCTCCCCCGATGGCACCCTGGTGGCCTTCAGCCGCCTGACCTCCTACGGCCAGCGCATCTTCGTCCAGGACATGCTCACGGGCGCCGAGACCCAGGTCTCCTTCGGGCCCGGCAGCGATGAGCAGCCCGCCTTCTGCGCGGACAGCTACTTCATCGCCTTCTCCTCCTCCCGCGACGGCGGCCGCGGCATCTACCTCACCACCCGCCACGGCGGCGACGCCAAGCGCGTCCCGGTGAAGGGCGACGCCTTCTTCCCCCGCTGGGGCATGCCGGGCGCCCGCTAGATTCCTGAGCAGGGCCGGCAAGCCTGTCCGGGAACTTGCTTTTTTCTGCCCTGCCTGCTATATTTCCAGCCCGTGCGAAGGAAAGAGCCCTTCGCGGGCGCCTGCCGCGCAGACGGAGCTTCTCCGTCCCCGGCGCAGCTCGACGCAGGCGTCGGGATGGCGGCAAAAAAAGAGACCTTCTCCGTCTTGACAAAACCGCAACTGAAGGTACCATGAATAGTGATTGGGGAGGCACTTCCTCAACCCCATTCTTTGGGAAATAGACTTTGAGCTGTTCAGGAGGCTTATAATGAAACGCATCGTTCTCGTCCTCGCGCTGGTTGTCGCGCTGGCCGCTGGCTTTGGCTGCTCCAAGAAGATGGCTGCTGAACCTGGCAACGTCGACTCCGGCATCTCCCCCGAAATGCAGGCTGCCATTCAGCAGATCACTGATGGCCGCGTGCTCTTCGCCTTCGACAAGTACAGCATCCAGCCCCAGTATCAGGAAGTCCTGAAAAACAAGGCTGAGCTGATGAAGAAATTCAGCACCATCCGTGTGCGCATCGAAGGCAACTGTGACGAACGCGGCACCCAGGAATACAACCTGGCCCTCGGCGAACGCCGCGCCCGCGCCGCCTACGATTACCTCATGACCATGGGTGTCCCCGCCAGCCAGCTGGAAACCGTCTCCTTCGGCAAGGAAAATCCGGCTGTCCAGGGTCATGGCGAGTCCGCCTGGTCCCAGAACCGTCGTGACGACTTCCGCGTGATCGCTCACTAGGTCTGATCGGGTCAAATTTCTGGAGGAGGGGCTGTTCCCAGGAACGGTCCCTCCTCGCCTTTTCCAGTCCGCCTCCTGAGCCCCTTCCAGGGCTCGGGGGGCTTTTTTTTCTCTGAAAGACACGCTCTTTCAAGGGACTGGCAAAGTCCGGCCGGAAAGTGTACTCTTTTCTTCCGCAATGGAACGGCCGGGCCCGAGGGGTCCTGCCTCCTCCCCCTGCCTTGAGACTCCCAGGAGGGCGCGCGGGACCCTGTCAGCCCCGCCGCAGGAAAGCTCATGAAAATCACGGTTCTGGACGGGGGCGTCGTCAACCCGGGCGACATAGCCTGGACTCCCGTCACTGAGATAGCCGAGACCGAGATCCATGCCGAGACGGCCGAGGAAGAGATAGCGGCCCGCACGGCCGACGCGGACGTGGTCGTCATCAACCGCCTGCCCCTGGGCCCCGAACAGGTGGCCCGGCTGGGGCCGAAAGTGCGGCTCGTGAGCATCATGTCCAGCGCCTGCGACACGGTGAGCCTGCCGGCCCTGGAGAAACGGGGCATCGCCGTCTGCAACATCGTGGAGTACAATTCCGAGGACACGGCCCAGCACACCATGGGCATGCTGCTGGAACTGGTCCGGCACATAGGCGAGCACTCGGCCAGCGTCCATGACGGAGAATGGTCCAGACGCAGCACCTGGTGCTACTGGCTCGAGTCGCCCCAGTGCCTGGACAAGAAGATTCTGGGCCTCATCGGCTTCGGTTCCGTGGGCCGCCGGGTGGGACATCTCGCCAACGCCTTCGGGATGGAAGTGCTGGCCTTCAACCCCTCGCCGCGCAATCCTCCTTCCTACGGCGCCTTTTCCTTTGTCTCCCTGGAAACGCTGCTGGCCAGATCGGACGTGGTCTCCCTCCACTGCCCCCTGACCCCCCAGACCCGGGAGATCATCTGCGCGAAGACCCTGGCCCGCATGAAGGACGGCGCCTTCCTCCTCAACACGGCCCACGGGGGCCTCGTCAACGAGGAGGACTGCCTGGAGGCCCTGAGAACCGGCAAGCTCGCCGGCATGGGCACGGACGTGCTCAGAGCCGAGCCGCCGGAGCCCGACGATCCCCTGCTCACGGCGCCCAATGTGCTCATCACCCCGCACATGGCCGGCGCCTCCCGCAAGTCCCGTCAGCGCGTCATCGCCCTCACCGGAGAGAACATCCGGCGCTGGCTCCAGGGCACCCCGGTCAATCTGCTCACCAAAGCGAAGAAATCGAACCAGCGTGCCGGCTGACATCCACACGCACGTCTTTCCTCCGCGGGGCGCCCCGAAAGCCGCGGCCCGTCTGGCCGCCCGGCAGGGGCGCGCGCCGGCAGGCTCCGGACGTCTGGAGGATCTCCTCTCCCAGGAAGCGGCCCTGGGCGTGGACACGGTCTGCGTGCTCTGCGCCGCGGCGGACCCCTCCCAGGTGCGGGCCGTCAACGCCTTTGCCCGCTCCATCCACGCGCCCGGGCCCGCGCGGGGTCCCCGTGTCCTCGCCTTCGGGACGGCGCATCCGGCCGATCCCCGCTGGGAGGAGGAACTGGAGCGTCTCCGGGCCGCCGGCCTGGGCGGCCTCAAGCTCCATCCGGACCTGCAGGGCTTTTCCCTGGACGATCCCCGTCTGGATCCCCTGCTCGAGGCCTGCAGGGGACGTTTCTGCGTTCTTGTCCACGCGGGGAGCGGCCTGCCTGAGCAAAGCGCCCCTTCTTCGCCGCGTCTTCTGCGGCGTCTTCTCGACCGCCACCCGGATCTGGATCTCGTGGCGGCCCACCTGGGCGGCATGAACATGTGGCGCTCCGTTCCCGAGGCCTTTTCGGGCGTCAGAAACGATCATTTCCGGCTCGACTGCTCTGGGAGCCTGCTCCTTGAGGACACGGCGCTTCTGCGCCGGCTTCTCCGGCTGCTGGGCCCCGGGCGCTGCGCCTTCGGCTCGGACTGGCCTCTCTTTTCGCCTTCGGCCTGTCTGGAGGATCTCGCCGCGCGGGCGGGGCTCGGGGCGTCGGAAATCGACGGGATGCTTTCCGGCGCGGATGAGCTTCTGGATCGCATGTTTCGCCCGCGCTGAAGACGCGCTTTTCGCAGGGCAGAAAAAAAGGACGGGAAAAACGCGTTTTTCCGTCCTTTTCCTCGTTCCTTCGGGGAACGCTTGAGTGCTCAGGATTGCCGGGCACCCGGCAACGGCTGCTGCCGCTGCTTCCTTTCGGACCTGACGGGGTTCACAGTGCTGCCGCCACCCGGCAGAAAATTTTCTATGCCAGAGCGCCCCGCGCTGTCAAGCGGGGCGCGAGGC
>CAZFTQ010000001.1:68494-72720 GCA_964522365.1 uncultured Desulfovibrio sp.
AAGCCCGCCCCCGACATGCGTGATTTTTCTCCGGCAAAGGATCAGCCGCGGGCCTCCAGGGCCGCCACGCCGGGAAGGATCTTGCCTTCGAAGAGTTCCAGGAAGGCGCCGCCGCCCGTGGAGATGTAGCCCATCCTGTCCGCCATGCCGTAGCCTTCCACGGCGGCCACGGAGTCGCCGCCGCCCACCACCACGAAGGCGCCGGAGTCGGCCATGCTTCTGGCCACGGCCTTGGTGCCCTCGCCGAAGGGAGCCACTTCGAAGGCGCCCACGGGGCCGTTCCAGACGATGGTCTTTGCGCCCTTGAGGATGCCGTCGTAGACCTTGGCGGTCTCAGGGCCGATGTCCAGGATCATTTCGTCGGCGGGCACCTTGTCGATGCCGCAGACCGTGACCTTCTGGCCTTCGGCGAGTTCCTTCGCCGTGACCACGTCCTTCATGAGGGGGATGGGCCGGCCCAGAGCCCGGGCCTTTTCCAGGATCTTTCTGGATTCCTCGATGAGCTCGGGTTCGCAGAGGGACTTGCCCACATCGTGGCCCTCGGCGGCCAGGAGGGTGTTGGCGATGCCGCCGCCCACGATGAGCCTGTCCACGCGGTCCAGGAGATTGTTGAGCAGCTCGAGCTTGGTGGAGACCTTGGAGCCGCCGATGACGGCCACGAGGGGCCTGCCGGGATCTTTCAGGACCTTGTCAAAGGCGTCCAGCTCGGCCATGAGCAGGGGGCCGGCGCAGGCTTCCTTCGCCGCGCGGATGGCGCCTTCCGTGGAGGCCTGGGCGCGGTGGGCCGTGGCGAAGGCGTCCATGACATAGATGTCGCCCATGCCGGCGAGCTTCGCGGCGAGAGCGGGGTCGTTGGCTTTTTCGCCGGGCAGGAAGCGCACGTTTTCAAAGACGAGCACGCCGCCGGGCCGGATTTTTTCGGCCATGGCGAAGTCGTCGGAGAGGGAGACATGCTGGCCCAGGCATTCCGAGAGATGGGCCGCCACGGGCGCCAGGGAGAATTTCTCCTCGAAGACGCCTTCCTTGGGCCGGCCCAGATGCGAGAGAAGAATGACGGCCGCGCCCTTGTCCAGCGCGCATCTGATGGCGGGCAGAGCCGCGCGGATGCGCTTGTCATTGGCGACCTTGCCGTTTTTGAGGGGCACATTGAGGTCTTCGCGCAGGACCACGGTCTTTCCCTTGAGGTCCATATCCGTCATGCGTTTAATGGGCATTTCTTCCTCCTGAAGAGTCAGGGATGCGAAGGGGGGATTCAGGCCAGAAGTTCTCTGGCGTGCACAAGGACATGTTCGGCGCTGAAACCGAAGCGGCCGGCGAGGACGCTTCCGGGGGCGGAGGCGCCGAAATGGTTCAGGCCGAGCACGTCGCCGTCGAGGCCGGCGTAGCGGTACCAGGCGTCGGGCCAGCCGGCTTCCACCACCAGGCGCGTGCGCACGGCGGGCGGGAGCACCGCGTCTCTGTAGGCCTTCTCCTGAGCCTCGAAGAGCTCCACGCAGGGCATGGAGACCACCCGCACGGCCACGCCCTCGGAGGCGAGGGTTTCGGCCGCGGCGAGGCAGAGGCACACTTCCGAGCCCGTGCCGATGAGGATGATCCGGGGCTCGCCCTCGCAGTCGCGCAGGACATAGCCTCCGCGGCCGATGGGCGCGTCTTCGGGCTTTTCCAGACGGGGCAGGCCCTGGCGGGAGAGGGAGAGACAGGTGGGGCCCTGATGCTTCAGAGCGTAGGCCCAGGCCGCGGCGCATTCTTCCCGGTCGCAGGGCCGCCAGACCGAGAGCCCGGGGATGGAGCGCAGCATGGTCAGCTGCTCCACGGGCTGGTGCGTGGGGCCGTCCTCGCCCACGGCGTAGGAGTCGTGGGTGAAGACCCAGACGGTCCTGAGGCTCATGAGGGCGGACAGACGCAGGGCGTGCTTGGCGTAGTCCGAGAAGACCATGAAGGTGCCGGCGTAGGGAATGAAGCCGCCGTGGACGGCCAGGCCGTTCATGATGCAGCCCATGCCGAATTCCCGCACGCCGTAGCAGATGTAATTGCCCGTGTAGGAGGCCGGGTCCATGCTGACGGAGGAAGGCGTTCTGGTGCCCACGGAGCCCGAGAGGTCGGCGGCGCCGCCGATGAGCTCGGGCATGGCCGGCACGAGGGCGCTCAGCACGGTTTTCGAGGCCACGCGGGTGGCGACCTTTTCGTCCACGCGGGCGTCCCTGGCCGCCTGGGCCAGGATGGCGTCCAGATCCCCCGGCAGTTCTCCCCGCATGCGGCGCTCGAATTCGGCGGCCAGATCCGGATAGGCGTCCCGGTAGGCGTCGAAGAGGTCCTGCCAGTCGGCTTCGTCGTCAATGCCCTGGGCTCTGTGATCCCAGGCCTGGGCGATCTCCTCGGGCACCGTGAAGGGTTCGGCGTCCCAGCCCAGCTCCGCCTTGGCTCTGGCGGCCAGTTCCGGTCCCAGGGGCGCGCCGTGGGATTTTTCCGAGTCGGCGAGGTCGGAGCCGAAGCCGATGTGGGTGCGGCAGATGATGAGGGTGGGGCGGTCGGTCTCGGATCTGGCCACGGTGAGGGCGAGATCCAGGGCGTTGGCGTCATGGCCGTCGATGGGGCCGATGACCTGCCAGCCGAAGGAGCGGAACTCCGCCGGCACATTTTCCTGGAACCATCCGTCCACCTTGCCGTCGATGGAAATGCCGTTGGCGTCGTAGAGGGCGATGAGCCTGCCCAGCTTCCAGACGCCGGCCAGGGTGCAGGCCTCGTGGCTCACGCCTTCCATGATGCAGCCGTCGCCCAGAAAGACATAGGTGAAATGGTTGACGATTTCGTGACCCGGCCGGTTGTAGCGGCTGGCGAGGAGACGCTCGGCGAGGGCCATGCCGACGGCCGAGGCGATGCCCGTGCCGAGGGGACCCGTCGTGATGTCAACGCCCGGGGTGTGGCCGTGCTCGGGGTGGCCCGCCGTGCGGGAGCCCCACTGGCGGAAAGCGCGGATGTCCTCCAGGGAGAGATCGTAGCCCGTCAGGTGCAGGAGCGCGTAGAGCAGCATGGAGGCGTGCCCGTTGGAGAGCACGAAGCGGTCGCGGTCCCACCAGTCCGGGTTGGCGGGGTTGTGGCGGAAGCCGTGCCGCCAGAGGGCCTCGGCCATGTCCGCCATGCCCAGCGGCGCGCCGGGATGGCCTGATCTGGCCTGTTCGATGGCATCAATGGCAAGGGCTCGGATGGCGTTGGCACACTGACGACGGGTTGCTGCCATGGGACACTCCTAGCGTCCGCCCGTGCGGCGGGCGGTCCAAAGGGTACAGGCTGCCGCGGACGCGCGCGCGGGCGTCGGTCCGGCAGCGTCGGCAAAAGCCGCGAGACGCTGATCGTACGGGGGAAAGCGGAAGAAGGCCGAGCCTGAGACGAAGATGTCGGCGCCGCAGGCCGCGAGCTCGCCGATGTTCTCAGGACAGACGCCGCCGTCCACCTGGATGGGGACGGCCCCGGCGCCCGCTTCGTCCAGCAGGCCGCGCAGGGCCCGGATCTTGTCCGGGATGGCGGGCAGGAAGTTCTGGCCCGAAAAGCCGGGGTTGACGCTCATGAGGAGCACCATGTCGGCATCGCCGGCAAGCCAGCGCAGAAAGCCGATGTCCGTGGAGGGGTTCAGGGCCACGCCCGCCAGACAGCCGAGCTCGCGGATGGCGGCGAGGGCGCGCTGGAGGTGGGTCTCGGCCTCGGCGTGAACCACGATCATGTCGGCGCCGGCTTCGGCGAAGGCCCGGAGAAAGCGCGAGGGCCGCTCCACCATGAGGTGGACGTCAAAAAAAAGATCGCTCGCCTTGCGCAGAGCGCGTATGACGGGCGGCCCGAAGGTGATGTTGGGAGCGAAGCTGCCGTCGATGACGTCCAGATGGAGCCAGGTGACGCCCGCCCGGGAAAGGGCCGCGCATTCCTCGCCCAGGCGCGTGAAGTCCGCGGAAAGCAGTGAAGGCGAAAGAATCAAGGGCGACTCCTCGGGCTGAAGGGAAAGGTCTTCGCCGCGCGGTTCCCCGGCGGCGGACAGAATCGCGGCGTGAGCCTGCGGCCGCCTCACCAGATAACGTTTTTTGAGGCGTTTTTCCAGTACCGGCGCCCTCCGGGCAAAGGGGCGGGGAGCCCTTTCGAAGGCCCGGGAAGCCCGGCGGACGGGCACGGCTGGCGGAAAGAAGGCCCATGCTGTATTGCTGAGCTGTCCGGACAGGAAAGGCCGCCCTGATCCCGGG
>CAZFTQ010000001.1:72820-107702 GCA_964522365.1 uncultured Desulfovibrio sp.
ACGGCGGCCATGAACCTGCCGCCTCCGTTTTCCGATCTTCCTGATCCGGAAAGGAGGCACTGAAATTCCCGCCGGGCGCGGAGCGTCCGCCGGGGAGGACGCGACCCTCAGGGAAGGAGTTTCCGCCATGAACGGTGATTTCAGCGTGTCTGTCCAGCTGGACAGACCGGTTCCGGCAGGCCGGCTGCGCCTGAGCCGGAGCCGGGGCAGGACGGTTTCCCTCTTCCGCTATGACGGGTCCTGGCTGAGAGATCCCCGGCGTTTCCCCCTCTCTCCGGATCTTCCCCTGCGGGAGGAGCCTGCCGTGACAGGGGGACTGTTCGGCTGTTTTCAGGACTGCTCGCCCGATCGCTGGGGCAGGCGGCTGCTCTCGCGCAGGGAGACGATCTCAGCCGCGCGGGGCGGGCGGTCTCCGAGACTTCTTCAGGACCCGGATTTTCTGCTGATGGTCAGCGATCCGGTCCGCCAGGGGGCGATCAGGCTCTCGTGCGGTGAGGGCCTGAGCTATCTGGCTTCAGACGGCGCCGCGGCGCCCCCGGTCCTCCTTCAGAGACTGCTCGCCGCCTCCGACCGCCTCGCCGCGGGAAGAAAAAAGGAGGAAGACATTCACCTGCTTGCGTCGTACGGGGCGTCTCTGGGCGGGGCGAGACCGAAGGCCTGCGTCCTTGACGGGGACGGACTCTGGATTGCCAAATTCCCGGGCGGAAACGACGGACGGGATATCCCTCTCTGGGAATATGTGAACCACCGTCTGGCCCGGCGGGCGGGCCTCAGAACTCCGGAGGTGCGGCTTCTGCCCGTGGCGGGCAGAAATGTCCTCCTTGTCAGACGCTTTGACCGGCAGGGGCGGCAGCGGATTCCCTTTCTGTCCGCCATGACGCTGCTGGGTGAAAAGGACGGCGGGAGAGGAAGCTACGCCGGCATCGCGGCCGCCCTGCAGGCGCACGGCTCTTCGCCCGGAAAGGATCTGCCTGAACTCTGGAGCCGCATGGTCTTCAACATGCTGGTCTGCAACACGGACGATCACCTGAGAAACCACGGTTTTCTCCGCGAAGCGGGCGGCTGGCGTCTCTCTCCGGTCTTTGATCTGGAGACGTCCCTGCCGGGGGAGAAGGAGCCTCAGCCGTGCACGGAAATGTATGACGGAGCGGAGGGTTTCTCTCTCAGCGAGGCCCTTGAGGCCGCCGTGTTTTTCTCTCTGGACCTGACGGAGGCGAAACGGAGGCTTTCGGAAATCCGCAGGGCGGTTTCGGCCTGGCGCCTCGAGGCCGGATCCGTGCGGGCCGGACAGCAGGAGATGCGTCTCATGGCGGAGGCGTACGAATACCAGGAGTCCGGGCAGACCCCGGCGCCCCGGGGCTGAGAGACCGGCTCTGCCCGCGCTTTTTCGCAGGCCGGATTTCCGTCACAGGGCGGTTTTTTTCGCGCGGAAGGACGAAAAAGCCCCCGCGCTTTTTGCGGCGCGGAGGCTCTTTCCCGGGTCCGCCCGGGGCTTCCGGGACGCGGCTTTCCGGGATGGAAGGCTGGGTCACTCTCCGCCGAGCAGGCTGCGCAGTTCCCGCAGTTCCCGGGCAAGATCCCGCAGCAGCTCCAGGGTTTCCGGGGGCGGAGACGAGTTCCGTTCCCTGGCGGCCTCGGCCTTTTCGCGGCGGCGCTGAGCCGCGGCGGCCCTGCGTTCGGCCAGGGCGCTGTGCCTGGCGTCCAGCTCGTCCTGGGAGAGAGAGGCTCCGGCCTCGGTTTCCAGCAGACGGCGCACGCCGTCGATGGTCATGCGGTCCTCGTGGAGGAGCTGCCGGATGCGGCGCAGAAGCGCCATGTCATCGGCCGTGTAGAGCCGCTGGCCGCTGGGAGTGCGGATGGGGCTGAGGTCGGGAAATTCGTCTTCCCAGAAGCGCAGCACCGAGGTCCTGAGCTTGAGTTCGCGGGCTGCCTGGCCGATGCGCCAGAGCTGTTCCTGGGGAGGCATGGAATCGTTCCCTCCGGATGCGGCCCGCGCCGGGCGGATCCCGGCTTTTTTGCGCCCGCATCCCGTACACTCTGCCATTTTTTCGCCCTTCCGTCCACTTTGACCGCGCCCGGGGCCTGAAGGCGCGGAAAAAGGGCGGGCCCGGGGAGAGGCGTCTCCCCGGGCCCGCCCGTGATCAGACGGTTTTTTCCGGGTCCGCGGTCAGATCTCCACGGCCAGATTCTTTCTCAGATACTGGGCGACGTGTTCGCGTTCCCTGTCGACCTCGGCGTCCTTGAGAGTGCGGGCGTCGTGGCGGAAGGTCAGGCGGAAGGTGCAGTTGCGGGTGCGTCTGTCCTCGGGGATGAAGAGGTCCACCTGGACGGCGCTTTCCAGATATCTGGCTCCGGACGCCAGAATGGCGTTCAGCAGGGTCCCGGCTTCCATGGAGGGATCGGCAAGAACGGTGATGTCGCGGCGCACGGCCGGATAGGTCTTGAGATCCTGGAAGGGACGGGAGGCCTCGTCCCGGAGCCCGCGGAGAGTCTCCAGACTGTATTCGGCGAGCCAGACGGGCGACCGGGCTTCGTAGCGGTCGGCCACGGCCGGCAGCACGCGGCCGAGGACGCCGATCTCCCTGCCGGCCACCGTCACCTGCACCGCGGGCGCGAGATAGGGATGGCTGTCCCGGCGGGAGTAGACGGGATCGGGCAGGCGCAGGAAGCGCACCAGACTTTCCGTGATGCCCTTGAGGTCCAGATCGTCCAGTTCCCCGGCCTTCTGGGGCCAGAGATTGTCATGGCGCCGGCCGGAGAGAAGGATGCCCAGCATGCCGGTTTCCCGGGCCGTGGTGCTGGAGGTTTCGTCCTTGTGGAAGACGCAGGCGAGCTCAAAGGTCCTGAGGCCGGCGGCGCCCTGGCGCATGTTGGTGCTCAGGGTATGGAGCAGCCCCGGGGCCAGCACCGTGCGCAGCACGTCCTGATCCGCCGAGAGAGGGTTCATGACCGGGATGCGGTCGTCCTTGGGGAGGTTCAGGAGATCGAGCTCTTTGTCCCCCACAAAGCTGTAATTGATGGCTTCATTGAGGCCCAGACCGCTGCCCCAGCGCCGCAGGCTGTCCCAGAAGCTGTAGTCGCTTTCCGGAGCCGAGACGTCGTCCAGACTGCGGAGGATGGGCGGAAGCACCGGCTTCACGCGGTCCATGCCGTAGAAGCGGGCCACCTCTTCGATGAGGTCGGCCTCGCGGGTGAGGTCGGGACGCCAGCTCGGCTGGATCACTTCCCAGGTCTCGCCCCGGTCCGTGACCTCGCAGCCCAGACCCGTGAGGATCTCCCGGCTGAAGTCGTGACCCGGCTCCTCGCCGATGAGGGCGGCGCAGCGGGCCGGCCGGTAGGTGATGCGGGCCGGAGTGAAGGGCGCGGGCTCGGCCGCGCAGATCTGCCCGGAGACCTGACCGCCCGCCAGGCTCTGGATGAGGGCGCAGGCGCGGTCCATGCTCCAGCCCGTGCGGCACTGGTCCATGCCGCGCTCGAAGCGGAAGGAGGCCTCCGAGTGCAGCCCCTGGCGCCTTGCCGTACCGCGGATGGAGGAGGGATTGAAGACGGCGCTTTCCAGGAAGACCCCGGCCGAGCCTTCGGTGATTTCCGAGGCCAGGCCGCCCATGACGCCGGCCAGGGCCACGGCCCCTTCGGCGTCCCGGATGGTGAGGTCTCTGTCGCAGAGGACGCGCTCCTGGCCGTCCAGGGTGGTGAAGCGCTCGCCTTCGGCGGCCCGGCGCACGATGATTCTGCCGCCGCGGATGCGGCCCAGATCAAAGGAGTGCAGGGGCTGGCCGCATTCCATGAGGATGTAGTTGGTGGCGTCCACCACATTGGAGATGGCGCGGATGCCCGCGGCGTGGAGCCGGCAGCGCAGGGCGAGGGGGCTCGGGGCGATGCGCACGCCCGTGATGACGCGGCCCAGGTAGCAGGGGCAGAGATCGGGGTCGTCGATTTCGATGACCGGATGGGGCGCGTCCACCCTGGAGAATTCGGGGAGTTTCTCCGGAATGCTCAGGGGCAGGCGGAAGGCGAGAGCCACCTCGCGGGCGAGGCCCAGCACCGAGAGGCAGTCGGAGCGGTTGGGCGTCACGTCGATGTCCAGCACCTCGCGGTCCAGATCGAGGGCGTCCACAAGCTTCGCGCCGGGCCGGCAGCTGTCCGGGAGGACGAGGATGCCCGTGTGGTCCTCGCTCAGGCCCAGCTCGCGCTCGGAGCAGATCATGCCCAGGGAGACTTCGCCGCGCAGCCTGGCCTTCTTTATGGTCATGCCGTCGGGCATGACGCTGCCCACGAGGGCCACGGGCACGGTCTGGCCCTGAGCGATGTTGGGCGCGCCGCAGACGATGGGGAGCAGTTCCCCCTGGCCCGCGTCCACCTTGCAGACATGCATGTGGTCGGAATTGGGATGGGGCAGGCATTCCACCACCCTGCCCACGACGATATGGTCTATGTCCGCGAAGGGATGGACGATTTCCTCCAGCTCCAGACCGAGCATGGTCAGCCGGTCGGCCAGAGCCTCGGCGCTTCCCTCGTAGGGCACAAATTCACGTAACCAGGAAAGAGACAGAAGCATAGATCACCTTGTCGCCCGGGGGCGATGCGAGAAATAGTGTGTGACTCACCACACGGGACGATCGTTTCCGGGATCCGGCAGGGGCCGCTCCGGGGCGGACTTCCTCCCGTAGCCCCCGTAGGCGCCGGCGGGCAGGCGCTTTCTGGGCGCCTCCTCCTGCACTCTGGGGGTGACGGGATTGCCGTAGGCGTCCTTGATGGTGCCCACGGCGGGGATGCCGCGGCCCTTCATGGGGGCGTCCGGCGGCTCCAGGCCGGTCCTGGGGGCCTGGGAGGAGCTGACGCCGGCCAGGGCGCCGGCCGGAGAAAGGGCCGCCGCGAAGGCGAGCCCCGGGAAAAGACGGCAGAAAGCGCGGCGGGTCATGGCCCTTTTCCTAGGCAAACTGGCGCAGGAAGCGCACGTCGTTTTCAAAGAACATGCGCAGGTCCTTGAGGCCGTAGGTGAGCATGGCCACGCGCTCCACGCCCAGGCCGAAGGCGAAGCCCGTGATGTCCTCGGGATAGTCCACAAAGCCGAAGACGGCCGGGTCCACCATGCCGCAGCCCAGGATTTCCAGCCAGCCGGTGGTCTTGCAGACGCGGCAGGGCGCGCCGTTCACATGGCCCTTGCCGTGGCAGAGGCAGCAGGAGATGTCCACTTCGGCCGAGGGTTCCGTGAAGGGGAAGAAGCTGGGGCGGAAGCGGACTTTCGTGTCCTTGCCGAACATGGCCTGGCTGAAGGCCGTGAGCACGCCCCGCAGATGGGCGAGGCTCACATTGTCGCCCACCATGAGGCCTTCCACCTGATGGAACATGGGCGTGTGGGTCAGGTCGGAGTCCCGGCGGTAGACTTTGCCCGGGGCCACGATGGCCACGGGGGGCCTGCGCTTTTCCATGGTATGCACCTGGACGCCGGAGGTCTGGGTGCGCAGGACGATCTTGTCGGAGATGTAGAGGGTGTCCTGCATGTCGCGGGCGGGATGGTCCGGCGGCAGGTTGAGGGCTTCAAAATTGTAGTAGTCCGTTTCCACTTCCGGGCCGCTCTCGATGTCAAAGCCGAGCTGCTGGAAGATGGAGCAGATTCTTTCCATGGCCAGCGTGATGGGATGGCGCGAGCCTTCCCAGGGCCGGCGGCCGGGGAGAGTGGGATCGAAGCTCCGCAGGTAGAGCTCCTCGGCGCGGGCGAGGAGATCGCCGCGGGCGGTTTCAAAGAGAGCGGTGAGCCTGCTCTTGACCTCGTTGGCCACCCGCCCGGCGCGGGGGCGATCCTCGGGGGGAAGGGCGGGCAGCTCGCTCATGATGGCGGCGAGGCGCCCCTTGCGGCCGAGGAAGGTGATGCGCAGACTTTCGAGATCGGCATCCGAGGAGGCCCGGGCAAGGCCCTGCTCCAGTTCGGGAGCGAGGCTTTCTAAGGCAGAAATGAGATCCATATGGCATTCCGGGAAGCGCTGGGCTTCTGGCAGAGGGCGCGGCGGCGGCGTCCGCCCCGGTGAGAAGAAAAAAGGAGACAAAAGCCTGGCTTTCGTCTCCTTGATCCTTGCGTGAGAACCCTACTTGAGGGAGGCTTTGGCCTTTTCCACCAGGGCGGCGAAGTCTTCCTTGTGGAAAATGGCCATGTCGGCCAGGACCTTGCGGTCCAGCGCGACGCCGGCGGTCTTCAGGCCGTACATGAAGCGGCTGTAGGACAGGCCGCTCAGGCGGGCCCCGGCGTTGATGCGCAGGATCCAGAGCTGGCGGAAATCGCGGCGGCGCTGCTTGCGGCCCACGAAGGAATTCTGCATCGAGCGCTCAACGGCTTCCCTCGCGGTGCGGTACAGGCGGTGGCGGGCACCGCGGAAGCCCTTGGCAGCATCAAGAAATTTTTTGTGTCTGCGGTGTGCAGCAAGACCTCTCTTTACACGCATGAGTGCATCCTCCTGTCAGTCCTGAGCAAGGCGTAGGTCGAAAAGCCCGTCAGGCGAGGCCGGTCGGCGCGGATCGGCGGTCCGCCGCCTTTGTCCGGCAATGCTTATCCGTTGGGAAGCAGGCGGCGGACTGCCTTCAGATTGGCGGAGTCCACCACGGTGGGCTGGCCGAGACGCATTTTGCGGCCCGGAGCCTTCTTGGTCAGAATGTGGCGCAGATTCTGACGGCGGCGGCGGTAGGCGCCGCTGTGGGTCAGTTCAAAGCGCTTGGCGGCGGAACGCCGCGTCTTGATTTTCGGCATGGTGAAGACCTCTTGAGATGGGGAAAGTGTCCCCCCTTGGGGGAACAAACGATTTTGCCTGAAAACAGGGCTGGTGGCAAGCCTTATTTTTTCGGCACCAGCAGCATCTGCAGGGTGCGGCCTTCGGCGCGGGGCTCCTGCTCGACCCTGGCGGTTTCGCCGAGATCGGTGATGAAGCGCTGGAGAATGTCCAGACCGCGGTCCTTGTGGACGATTTCGCGGCCGCGGAAGAAGACGGTCACCTTGCAGCGGTCGCCGTCTTCCAGGAAGCGGCGCACGTGCTTGAGTTTGGTCTCGTAGTCATGGTCGTCGGTCTTGGGCCGGACCTTGATTTCCTTGACCTGCACCACGGCCTGCCGCTTCTTGGCGTCCTGGCGCTTTTTCTGCTGCGCATACTTGAACTTGCCGTAGTCCATGATGCGGCAGACAGGCGGATCGGAATTGGGGGAGACTTCCACGAGGTCACAGGCCGCTTCTCTGGCGGCGGCGATGGCATCATTGCGGGACATGATGCCCAGCTGTTCCCCTTCCACGCCGATGACGCGCACTTCCCGCGCGTGGATCAGCTCGTTCCGACGGACCCCGTCGTCCGGCACGCGCCGGCGGGGCTTGATGTTAGGCGAAGCTATAGCTCATTCCTCCTTTCGTGAAAGGTTCCGCCGCGGCGGCGCGGATCAGCTCCACCGTTTCCGCCGCGGTCTTCATTCCCAGGTTTTCTCCTGAGCGCAGACGGATGCTCACGGTGCCCGTCTGCGCCTCCTTTTCGCCCACGACAAGCATGTAGGGAATCTTGGCCATCTGCGCTTCGCGGACTTTGAAGCCAAGCTTCTCGTTGCGTCTGTCGAGGGTCACCCGGATGCCGGCCGCGGCGAGGGTCTTCTCCATGGCCTCCGCCGCCTCGTCGGCGCTGTCCGTCACCGTGAGCAGCCGCGCCTGTTCCGGCGCGAGCCAGACGGGCATGGCGCCGGCGAACTGCTCGATGAGCACGCCGATGAAGCGCTCCACGGAACCCATGATGGCCCGGTGGACCATGACCGGACGGTGACGTTCGCCGTCCTGTCCCACATAGGTCAGGTTGAAGCGCTCAGGCAGGGTGAAGTCGACCTGGATGGTGGAGCACTGCCATTCGCGGCCGATGCAGTCCAGGAGCTTCACGTCGATTTTGGGGCCGTAGAAGGCGCCGTCGCCTTCGTTGACGGCATAGGGCAGTCCTTCCTTCTCCACGGCCTGGATGAGGGCGCCGGTGGCCATCTCCCAGGCTTCGTCGGATCCGATGCTGTCCTCGGGCCGGGTTGAAATCTCAATTTTGTAGCTGAAGCCGAAGAGCCGCATGAGATCCTGGATGAGGCGGATGACGCCGATGATCTCCCCTTCCAGCTGCTCCGGCGTGCAGAGAATGTGCGCGTCGTCCTGAGTGAACTGCCGCACGCGCAGAAGCCCGTGCAGGACGCCGCTTTTTTCGTGACGGTGGACCAGGCCCAGCTCAAACTGCCGCACCGGCAGATCGCGGTAGGAATGCACCTCGTTGCCGTAGATGAGCATGTGCCCGATGCAGTTCATGGGCTTGATGCCGTACATCTCTTCATCGATTTCGGTGAAGTACATGTTCTGGCGGTAGTGATCGTAGTGGCCGGACTGCTTCCAGGTCTCCTGGCGCAGAAGCTGCGGGCCCTGGACGAGCTCGTAGCCGCGCTTCAGATGCTCGCGCTTCCAGAAGTCTTCCAGAATGGTCCGAAGCATCATGCCCCTGGGCAGCCAGAAGACCATGCCGGGCGCCACATGTTCGAAGAAGGTGAAGAGCCCGAGCTCCCTGCCCAGCCTGCGGTGGTCGCGGCGCTTCGCTTCCTCCAGCTGGTGCAGATAGGCCTTGAGGGCCTTTTCGTCCGCGAAGGCCGTGCCGTAGATGCGGGAGAGCATGCGGTTCTTCTCGTCGCCGCGCCAGTAGGCGCCGGCGGCGGAGAGCAGCCGCGCGTGGCGGCAGAAGCCCGTGTGGGGCACATGGGGGCCGCGGCAGAGATCGGTGAACTCGCCGTCCTGGTAGAGGGAGACCGTGGGGGCGTCGATGCCCTCGATGATCTCCACCTTGTAGTGCTCGCCCATGCCGCCGAACTTCGCGATGGCCTCGTCTCTGGGAAGCTCCGAGCGGGTGAAGGGGAGCTTCTCGTCGGCGATGCGGAGCATTTCCGCTTCGATCTTCTCGAGATCCGCCTGGGTGAAGGGGGTCTCCACGTCGAAGTCGTAATAGAAGCCCGTGGCGATGGCCGGACCGATGGTCACCAGCGCCCTGGGAAAGAGACGCTTCACGGCCAGGGCCATGACATGGGCCGCGGAGTGGCGGAGGATCTGGAGGCCTTCGGGACTCTCGGCCGTGACGGGCCGGATCTCTTCGGCGTCCGCCGGCAGGGGCGCGGAGAGATCATAGGTTCTGCCGGCGATGTCGGCCGCCACGACGGACCTGAATTTTTTTCCGCTCAGGGCAGACCTGAGCACGGACGCGATGTCGGCGCCTTCGGGCACGGCAAGGGTCTGTCCTTCTACACGGACATCCATGGAAAGAGCCTCCTCTGAGAGAGAATACAAAAAAGATGGGGAGGCGATCGACCTCCCCATCTCGCAATATATTTGGCGGTTGGCGGGAGCCGCCTTTCGCCGCCGGGAAGACTCCCGAGTGCTTGTGGTGTGGTAGGAACGAGCAGACTTGAACTGCTGACCTCTTCCGTGTCAAGGAAGCGCTCTAGCCACCTGAGCTACGCTCCTGCGATAAGGCAGAAGTCCGTATATGCCTTTCTCCCGGCGCGCGTCAAGCAGAAAATGAGGATATGCGCGCATTTTTTTGCCCCCGGGGCCTTTTTCGCCCCTTCCGGGAGCGCCGTGCCCTCAGGGCAGATCCCCGTCCCGCAGCCAGGCGGCGAAATCCCGGCGGGCGCGCTCCGCGTACCAGACCTTGCGGGCCTTTCCGGGGACGCGCTCCGCGGGCTCGGGGGTGAGCCCGAAGTGGGCGTTGCTCGGCTGAAATTTTTTCTTCGGCCGCCGGAGATGGGCCAGAAGGCCGCCCAGAACCGTGGTCTCGGGGGGCAGCGCGAGGTCTCTTCCCGCGAGCCTCGCCGCCAGAACGCGGGCCACCCAGTGGCCGTGGGCCGCGGACTCCACATAGCCTTCCACCCCCGTGATCTGCCCGGAGGGAAAGACACCGGGCCGGGCCTTGAGAGACCCGTCCGGGGCCAGCACCAGGGGGGAGTTCACATAGGTGTTTCTGTGCATGCTCCCGAAGCGGACGAATTCGGCCCCTTCCAGCCCCGGCACCAGCCGGAAGACCCGGGCCTGCCCGGCGTAGGTGAGCTTGGTCTGGCAGCCCACCAGGTTGAAAGTCTCGGCGTTGCGGCTTTCGGCCCGCAGCTGGAGGATGGCCCAGGGGCGCTTTCCGGTGCGGGGATCCGTGAAGCCCACGGGCTTCATGGGCCCGAAGACGAGGGTCTTCGGACCGCGCTCCGCCAGGGCCTCCACGGGCATGCAGCCTTCGAAGTGTTTCTCCTGCTCGAAGTCCCGGGCCCTGACCTTTTCCGCGGCGAGAAGAGCCTCGTAGAAGGTCATGTATTCGTCCCGGGTCATGGGGCAGTTGAGGTAGTCCCCCTCCTCTCCGCTCTCGCCGTGCTCGGCCCCGTAGCGGGAGCCCCGGAAAATGATGTTCCGGTTCAGGGAATGGCCCCAGACGATGGGGGCGATGGCGTCGTAGAAATAGCAGTGATCCATGCCCACGCAGCGGGCGAGGCTCGCCGAGAGGCTCTCCGAGGCCAGAGGCCCCGCGGCCAGAACCAGGAGGGAAAAGCCTTCGAGCCTGGGGTCGTCCAGGGAGTCCAGGCAGGCCTCCCGCAGATCGATGAGCGGGTTTTCCCGCACCGACCGGGTGACGGCCCGGGCGAAGAGCTCCCTGTCCACCGCCAGGGCCTTGCCGGCCGGCACGGAGCAGGCGTCGGCGTCGGCCATGAAGGGACTGCCGAGGTCCCTGAGCTCCTGCTTGAGCAGGCCGATGCCGCTTGAGGGATCCGCCGAGCGCAGGGAATTGGAGCAGACAAGCTCGGAGAGCAGGTCCGTCACGTGGGCGGCCGAGCGCCAGCCGGGCCTCGCCTCGAAAAGGGTGACGGCGATGCCTTCCCGCGCCAGCACTCTGGCGCACTCGCAGCCTGCCAGGCCGCCGCCCAGAACGGCGATTTTCTCCATGGGATGCTCCTTGTCCTGATTTCGGGGGCTTTTTCGCGGACGCGGAAAGCCCCTCTCCCCAAGTGTCGCCCGGCGGGCGGAGAAAAACAAGTCCCGGAAGAAACGGGTCAGACCCGGCGCCCGGGCGCGACCCCGGATTGAAGGGTGGACAGTCCGGAGAAAGCCGCGTACATCTCTGCCAGAAACCCCGGGGGACCGGGAGGGGGGAAGGACGACGCCCCTCCCACAGAAAAAGCGACCCCCTTTTCAGAAGCGGCAAAAAAAATTTAGCTCGGGATCAAAATTTCCCGGCGGCAGGCGTTTTTGTCAGTCTAAGCGCCCCCTTACCGGCATATCCGAGCCTTCCGGAACTCCGTTTCAACTCTTTAACACTTTGAATTTGCATAAGATTTTTCGCGGCGCTCAGCAGGCCTCCTCTCCCTCGCCCGATTGACATTTTCCGGTCCTTGGCTACATTAGCTCCCGACCAAAGTCTGCGGCAGCTTCCGCGCTGGACACGGTTCGCGCGGATCACGCAGACTCTTCTCCTCCCTTTTTCCGCCGGGCACGCGAGGCTAACATGCTGATGGATTCCAAGGCTGTCACCACGGCAGCCAGAACTTCTACCCGTCTGATTGGAAGCGGCGTCAAATTCGAACGCATCCGCCGCATCACCGGCTATCTCGTCGGGACCCTGGACCGCTTCAACGACGCCAAGCGTGCTGAAGAAAGCGACCGCGTCAAGCACATGCACGTCTAGGCGCAGGTCCCCGAGAGACAGATTCCCCAGGGAGTCCGGAGCGTTCCGGGCTCTCTTTTTTTGCCTGAAGGGAACTTCTCCCCGCCTCCCGGCCCGGCCTGTGTCTTCCTCTCTCCTCCTGACATCCGTCCCGGGGGAGAGAGCGGAGCTCTCCCCGGACGGGACCCGCGCCTTTTTTCCGCCGGCTCCCTTCTTCCGTCTTTCGTTCAATCCCCCCGGAAGAGCCATTTTCCCTGTTGCAGGTTTTCTCCGCTTGGGCTACAAAGTGCCGTCCGGACGGGGCCTCCCGGAGGCTCCGCCGCGTTGAGCGCAGGACGCGTCCTGCCAGGGTCCGTTTCCCCGCCAGGGGAGGCGGCTCTCGTCTTTTTTCAGCCGGGCTCCGCCTGGCCGGCGGCCGGGAGATCCCGGGAGACCCCATGAACCAGAGCACCCAGCCCCGCCTGCCCGTGCGGGCGGCCTTCACCTCTCCCGAGGCGGAAGCCCTCTACGGCGCGGACCTTTCCCCCGCCACGGCCGCTTCGGCCGGCACCGATCTGCGGGCGGCCTTCGCGGAAGACGAGCGGGAAATCCCCGCGGGCGGCCGTCTCGCCGTGCCCACGGGCCTGCGCGTGCAGCCGCTGGCGCCCGGCTGGGCCGGCTTCGTCTACTCCCGCAGCGGCCTCGGAGCCAGAGACGGGCTCACGGTGGCGCAGGGCGTGGGCGTCATCGATCCGGATTATACCGGCGAGATTCTCGTCATGCTTCTCAATACCTCCGGAGAGGCGCGCAGGGTCCGCCGCGGCGAGCGCGTCGCCCAGCTCGTCTTTCAGCCCTTTGCCCGGCCGGCCTTTGCCATATCCGAGGACCTTTCCCCCACCGCGCGCGGGGCGGGCGGTTTCGGGCACTCCGGGACGCTGTGACCGTCCCTTTCCTTTTCAGGGAGATTTTTGCCATGTCTGAGGCTTTTGACGCGATCCGGAACAAGGAAGCCCGCTGCGTGATGCAGACCTACGGGCGCTACCCCGTGGCCGTCACCGCCGGCCGGGGCGCCCGTCTCCGGGACACGGACGGCAAGGAATATGTGGATCTTCTGGCCGGCATCGCCGTGACGGCCCTCGGCCACTGCAACCCCGAACTCCTTCAGGTGGTGCAGGATCAGGCCGCCAGACTCTGGCACGTGAGCAATCTCTTCTACACGGAGCCCATGATCGAACTCGCCGGACGTCTGACGGCCACGGCCCATTTCAGCCGGGCCTTCTTCTGCAATTCCGGCGCCGAAGCCAACGAGGCCCTCATCAAGCTCGCCCGCCGCTACATGACCCGGGTCCGGGGACGTGAGAAAGCCTGCGAAATCATCACCCTGGAAGGCTGTTTCCACGGCCGCACCCTGGGCACCCTGGCGGCCACGGGCCGCGAGGGCCTCTCGGACGGCTTCAGGCCCCTCCCCGAGGGCTTCAGGCAGGTGCCCGCGGGCGATCTGGACGCCCTGGCCGCCGCCATGTCGGAAAAGACCTGCGGCGTGCTCTTGGAAGTGGTGCAGGGCGAGGGCGGGGTCATCCCGCTGCCCGAAGACTATGTGCGCGGCGTGGAAAAGCTCTGCCGCGAGAGGGACGTGCTCTTCCTCTGCGACGAGGTGCAGGCCGGTCTCTGCCGTTCGGGCGCCTTCTGGGCCTTCCAGACCTGCGGCGTGAAGCCCGACATCATCAGCATGGCCAAGGCCCTCGCCAACGGCCTCCCCATGGGCGGCATTCTGGCCACGGAAGAGGTCTCCAGGGGCTTTGTGCCCGGCTCCCACGCCACCACCTTCGGCGGCACGCCCCTCGTGGCCGCCGTGGCCGCCAGGACCGTGGAAATCATGGTCCGCGACCGTCTGGCCGAGAGGGCGGCCCGCCTGGGCGGCAACCTCATGGCCCGCGCCGAGGCCTTCCGCAGACTCCACCCCCATCTCATCCGGGAAGTGCGCGGCAAGGGTCTTTTCATCGGCATCGAGCTCTGCGGCGGCGCCAGATCCGTGTGGAGCCAGCTGCTGGACCGCGGCTTCATCTGCAATCTCTGTCACGAAACCACCCTGCGCCTTCTGCCGCCCCTCATCATCGAGGAGGCGGATCTCACGGCCTTCATGGACTGCCTGGAAGACATTCTCCTCCACCAGGCGCACTGAGGCCCAGGACAGGGACGGACTTTTCCTTTGCGCAGGAAGACCCTCTTCTCCGGGTCTTCCTCTTTTCATTTCCCCCGAGAGTGCCGTTTCCCAGAAGGAACGGAAGGAAACGTTATGGACGATCTGGACATGGCTGCCGAGCAGGAGCGCAGAGACCGGGAGGCCGCCATCGCCTGGGCCCGCCGGGCCACCCAGGGCTGCGGCCCGGAAATCATCAACGGCGTGCCCTGCTGCCGGGAGTGCGGCGAGCCCATTCCGCCCGAGCGCCTGAAGGCCATCCCCGGCGTGTCGCTGTGCCGGAGCTGTCAGGAAGAGCGGGAAGCCCGCATGCGCTGAGCGCCGGAAAAAGCACCTGAAAAAGGCCCGGAAGGATCGTTTCCTTCCGGGCCTCCGGTTTTTCGGACGTTTTTGCCTTCTCAGGACCAGACGAGGCTCAGCACATGGTAGCAGAGGGCGCCCACCAGACCCGCGCAGGGCAGCGTCAGCACCCAGGCCACGACGAGCTGCTTCGCCACGCCCCAGCGCACGGCGCTCACCCGCTGGCTTGAGCCCACGCCGAAGATGGCGGCCGTGACGGTGTGGGTGGTGCTCACGGGCGCGCCCAGAAGGCTCGCGCCGGTGATGGCGAGGCCCGTGGCCGTTTCCGCGGCGAAGCCGTGGATGGGCTCCAGCTTGAAAATCTTGTGCCCCATGGTCCTGACTATCTTCCAGCCGCCCATGGCCGTGCCCAGGCACATGGCGCCGGCGCAGGAGAGCTTGACCCAGAGCGGCACGTCCACGGCGTCGATTTCGCCGAAGAGGAGCAGGGCCAGGGTGATGATGCCCATGGTCTTCTGGGCGTCGTTGAGCCCGTGGCTCAGGGCCATGAAGCCCGCCGAGACGAGCTGGAGCTTCCGGAAGCAGGCGTTGACCGCGGCCCGCCGGAAGCGGGCGCAGATCCAGAAGAGCACGAACATGGTGAACAGGCCCGCGCAGAAGCCGGCCAGCGGCGAGCCCAGGAAAGGCAGAATGACCTTGTTCACCACGCCCTGGACATTGATGGCCTCAAAGCCCGCGTGGGCCCAGGCGGCGCCCAGCAGGCCGCCGATGAGGGCATGGGACGAGGACGAGGGGATGCCCAGGTACCAGGTGAGGAAATTCCAGACGATGGCCCCGGCGAGGGCCGCCAGCACAAGGACCTGGGAGCCGTCCAGCAGGGCCTGATGCACCAGACCCCCGCCCAGGGTCTTTGCCACCTCCGTGCCCATGAGCGCCCCCGTGAGATTGAGCAGAGCCGCCATGCAGACGGCCTGGAGGGGCGTGGCCACCTTGGTGGAGACCACGGTGGCGATGGCGTTGGCGCAGTCGTGGGCGCCGTTGGTGAAGTCGAAGACCAGGGCCGTGACGACGATGAGGACGAGGAGCAGCGGGACCTCAAACATTTTTCATCACCGCTTCTTCGATGTCTTCAAAGAGGTCCGTGGCCTTGCGCAGAACATATTCCAGGCCGTCGTAGATCTGGATCCACTTGAGCACGGTGAGCATGTCGGAGGCCAGGTGCCCGTCCATGATCTCGGCGAGGCCCGCGGCCAGCAGGGAGTCGCATTCCTCCCGCAGGCTCCGGAAGTCCCGCACCCTGCGGTTGTCCTTCTTTTTCGCGAGCCCCTGGAGCATGTCCCGGGCGAGATCCAGCATGTCCGCCATGACCGCCGCCGTGCGCTGGGCCTCGAAGAACATGGAGGGCATGTCGAAGGAGGAGAGGCGGGTGCCCAGACGCTGGAAACGGTCCAGACATTCTTCCTGGCCCTGACTGATGTGGAGGATGTCCTCCCGGTCTATGGGCGTGATGAAGGTGACGGAGAGACTGTGCCGGATTTTCCGGTACAGCTCGTCGGCCTCGTTTTCCAGTTCGGCGATGTCTTTGTAGACGGCGGGGCGATCGGCGCCGTCGGCGAAGAGCAGGACATTCTGCCTGGCGGCCCTGAGAAGCAGATCGTTCTGCTCCAGCAGCATTTCCAGGAAGGGGACGGATTTGGGCAGCAGGGAGCCGAGCATGGAACCTCCTGATCTTCTGGTTGGCCTGGGATTGTGAGGGGAGAGAAGCCCGTCTGCCCGGAGACGCCGGGCGGCTCCGGGCTATCCGCTCTTTCCTACACAGTTCAGGCCTGTGACTCAAGCCACAGGGTCACAGACCGGACGAGTTCTCCCTGGAGGGGCCAGTCCGGGGCGAGACGCCCCGAGACGGGCGCCGAGTCCAGGCGCGCGTGGTGCAGAAAGAAACGTCCGCCCGGCAGAGGAAGTCCCCCGTAGAGCCCGTCTCCCGCCAGGGGATGCCCCAGAGCCGAGGCGTGGACGCGGATCTGGTGGCGCTGGCCGCGGCGGATTTCGCAGGCGGCGAGGGTGAGGGGCCTTGCCGGCGCGCCGTCTTCGCCGCCGAAAATCTCCCGGCTGTCCGTCCAGGCGAGGGGACGCAGGCGCGTGGCGCGGACGGGATCGGGGTCGTCTTCCGCAAGGGCCCGCATGCCCCTTCCCCCGTCCGAAACAAGCCGTCTCCGCGAGACGGTCTCTTCCGGAAGGCGCCCTTCCAGCAGGCAGAGATAGCCCTTGCGGACGCCTCCCGCCCGCTCTTCCTCCCGGAAGGCCCGGGCTGCCTCCGGGGTCAGGGCCGCCGTCACCAGGCCCGAGGTGCCGAAGTCCAGGCGCTGCAGGAGAAGGATCTGTCCGGGATCGACATCGTGTCCCGCGAAAAGATGCGGCAGAAGAGCCTCCAGGGAGGGAGTCGCGCGGCCCGCCAGAGCCGCCGTGTGCAGGCCCGCGGGCTTCGCCAGCAGGGCGAAGCCGCGGTCCGTCCCAAGGAGCCGGCAGCCCGGCGGAACCGTCTCTTCGTCCGCCTTTCCGGGCGGAAGCAGGGAAACCCTGTCCCCGGGGACCACTGGAGAGCCCGCCCGGGCGCGTTTTCCGTTGACGCGCACCCGTCCGTCCCCGCAGAGGCGGCGCGCCGCGCGCAGGGAAAGATCAAGGGCCGTTCTGAGGGCCGCGTCCAGGCGGCCGGGAGTTCCGGTCACGGAGAATTCCGCGTCCGGGGGAGAGACCGCGTTTCCGGAAAGGGGGCTTTCCGGAGGCATCAGAGGCTCCGGACGGCCCGGAGCAGCCAGGCCGCGGTGGCTTCGGGATCGTGGCGCCTGCCGTCGGGGAGCACCAGGTTTTCGTCCGCCACGCGGATTCCCAGGGGCTTCAGCTCCCGGGCGAGTTCGTCGGGGTCGCCCGGATATCTGCCGCTGCGCCGGTCCAGGAGCACATGCGTCAGAAAGTCGGAGGGGCCGGCGTCCGGGGCGTCCTGCCCCAGCACGCTCAGCAGACAGCGGACCTGATCCCGCAGGCTCAGGCCCAGGAGTTCGCTGTCCGTGCCGGTGTTGGGGATGAAGACCTTGGGGCAGTCGAGGCCCGCCACGGCCTTGCCCACGCCGTCGGCCAGCAGATTGGCCAGCACGCTGGAGAAGAAGCTCCCCATGGGATAGCAGACGAGACCCGCGGAACGCAGCCGCGCGAGGGCGGGCGCGGCGGCCCTGGGCCGGCAGGGCTCGGGCCGGCCCGAGCCCCGGCCGGGCTCGTGGACCGTGAGAAAGAGGCGGCGCACGGGACTCGGAAGGTTTTTGAACAGGTGCTGTCCCGTGAGGAGGCTGCCGTCCGCAAGCTCCGCCGCCAGGTGCAGGCTTTCCTCCACGATGGGCAGGATCTGGCCCCGGATGTGGAGAAGCCGCGCGAAAAGCGCCATGGCGCCGCTCAGGGAGCGGTGCTCCAGGAGGTATTTGCCGGCCATGCAGAGATTGCCCAGGCAGGCCTGCCGGGCGTCGAAGGCCGCGGGCATGTTCCGGAGAAAGGCCTGGAGGCAGTCCTGCAGGGTGCGGGCGGGAAGCGGGCTGACTCCGCGCCAGACCGGGTGATCCGGGTCCGCCATGGCTCTGACGGCGAGGCGCAGATCCTCGGGGTCTCCCTCGGCGGGCAGACGCGTCTCCAGGCAGCGCAGGATCTCCTCTCCGCAGCGGGAGGTGTCCGCGAGGGCCACCAGACGGTTGCGCAGATCGCCCACGGCCGGCATGGCGAAGGCCGCTCTGAGTCTGGCCGTGGATCCGCCCGAGTCAAAGGTGGTGACCAGATGCACCGTGTCCGCGCCTGAGCGGGCAAAGGTGCGGCTCAGTTCGCGCAGGGCCGTGCCGCCTGTGAAAAAGACGGGCGGACGGGGCGCGGGCTGAGTCTGATCGCTGTTCACGGCGTCTCCGTGAGGCCCAGCTCGCGCATGCGCAGGTAGAGACGCCGGCCCATCCAGGCGTCCGTGGCGGCGTAGCTGATCTGCCACTGGCTCAGGGTGGGGAGGCTCCAGTTGGAGCACTGGGGGCCCTTGGAGATGCGCTGGCCGAAGAACGAGGCCACGAGCGAGCGCAGGCCGCGGCTCGAAATGTTGTGCTTTTCCGCCAGCAGGGAGAGATCCGCGCAGCCCGCCGGCTCAAAGGTCCGCAGAGGCTGCAGCTCGCGCATGTCTTCGAGAATGCCCACTCCCGCCTTGATTTGGTCGGGATTGACAAAGAGATCCGTGAGGGGGCCGCAGAGGGGCAGATGCACGAGCTGGACGAGGTAGACGCAGGAGGCCGTGGCGAGCTGGATGAGGGAGGGCAGATGGAAGGTCCCCTTGCGGAAGGAGGGCTTGGTTTCCGTGTCAAAGCCCAGCACCGGCTCCGCCCGGAGGTCCGGGAGGGCCTTTTCGAGGACCGCCCTGGAGCGCACCAGCACCACCGGCCCCTCATAGTGCACCAGGGGCAGTTCGTTGATTTCTTCGCGTGTCAGGCGCCGCTGTATGAACTCTGGCTCCACCTGGACCTCCGGCCTCCTGTTTCGCCTTCGCTGGGAGACTGGCGGCTACTTGCCTATGCAGAAGCTCGCGAAGACACGGTTGAGCACGTCCTGCGGGCTGCCCAGCCCCGTGACCTCGTCCAGACAGCCGCAGACGCTGTCCAGATCCACTGACAGAAGATCATACAACTGTCCGCCCGCAATGTCACCGGCAAGGGTCCGGAGTTCCCCGGCTGCCCTGCGCAGGGCCTCGGCCGGGCGCCCGTTGGGCGCCACGCCCTCGCTGTCGGGCGGAAGGTCCCCGAGCACCAGATCCCGCACCCTGCGGCAGGCGGTGTCCAGACCTTCGCCCGTGCGGGCGCTCACGCAGAGAAAGGGGATCTCCCGGCCGTCCAGGCGGCACCAGGGGGGCGGGGCGGACGGTCTGCAGAGGTCCGCCTTGTTCCAGAGCAGAAGCAGGGGCTTTTCCGGGTCCGCCCTGGCCAGGATGTCCGCGAGGACCGGATCCGGGCAGGTCCGCGCGCGGGCGCCTTCGGGTCCCAGAGCTCCGCCGTCCGCCACCGCAAGGAGGCAGTCGGCGCCCGCGATCTGCTCGCGGCTGCGCTCGATGCCCAGGGCTTCCACGGCGTCGTCCGGACGCCTGAGACCCGCCGTGTCCACCAGGCGCACGGGCAGATCCTCCAGGAGGGCGGATTCTTCCAGAAAGTCCCGGGTGGTGCCGGGCACCTCCGTGACGAGCGCCCGGCCGCGGCCCAGGATGGCGTTCATGAGGCTCGACTTGCCGGCGTTGACCGGCCCCGCCAGCACCACACGGGCCCCCAGGCGCAGGATCCTTCCCCTGGCCGCGCCCCGGAGAAGATCCTCCAGTGCGCTCTGCGCTTCCTCCACCCGGGCGAGAAAGGCTTCTCTGGGGAGGATTTCCACCTCGTCCTCGGGAAAGTCCACGGCGAGGCTCATCTGCACCCGCAGATCCTCCAGCGGGGCCTTCAGGGCCGCCACGCGGCGGCCGAGCTCCCCCGAGAGCCTGCGCAGGGACTGCTCCGCGGCCTCCCGGCAGGGGGCCGCGATGAGCTCGGCCACGGCCTCGGCCTGGCTCAGGTCCATGCGGCCGTTGAGGAAGGCCCGGCGGGAGAACTCGCCGCGCCCGGCCGGCTCTGCGCCCGCGGCGAAACAGGCGGAAAGCAGGATCTGCGCCACCGTCTGGCCGCCGTGGCAGTGGATTTCCGCGCAGTCCTCCCCCGTAAAGGTTCTGGGGCCGGGCATGAAGACGCAGAGCCCGTCATCCACCGGGGTTCCTTCGGGGCCCCTGAGAAGGCCGTGGTGGAGCTTCCAGGGGACAAAGTCCTCGAAGTTTCCGGCGCGGGGGACGAAGAGCCGGCGCAGAATCTCCCTGCTGGCCGGGCCTGAGAGGCGCAGGACATGGAGGCCGCCGTTTCCGGCGGGGGTGGCCTGGGCCGCGATGGTGGTCTCTGTCTCTGGGGACAAGGTCGTCCGTCCTGAGGGGAATGCGCCCCCTCGCGTTCAAAAAAGGCCCGGTCTGAGACCGGGCCTCCGGGAAAATCAGCTGGGTGTTTCCGCCGCGGGGGGCGGGGAACCGGACTCGGGGCGAGAGGCCTCGGGGGCCTTGGGCTGGGCTTTGCGGCGCTGGATGAGGACGCGTTTCAGGCTGCCCGTGCCCATGCTCCGGGTCTGGAGATCCTCCGCGTCCCTGAGGGCCAGATGGACGATGCGGCGCTGGAAGGAGGAAAGGGGCCGCGTGGAGAGGGGTCGTCCCGTCTGGCGGACCTTTTCCGCCAGGGCGAGGGCCTGCTCCCTGAGATCCTCGGCCTGGCGCTGGCGGTAGCCCGCGATGTCCAGGTGGACGCGCACGGCGATCCTGAGGCTGTGGGTGACGAGGCGGCCCGCCAGGTACTGGACGGCGGCCAGGGTGGCGCCGTCGCGGCCGATGAGGACCGCGCTGTTGCCGGCGTCGGGCATGGAGGCGATGATTTCGCCGTCCTCGGCCTGGATGTCCAGCTCGGGGGCGGTCTCGGTCAGAGGCGCCAGAAGGAGCCTGAGCACGCGGAGGGTTTCGTCCCGCACGGCGGGGATGTCGGCCTCCTCCATGGGGCGGCAGCCGCTGTCTTCGTCCGGAACGGGCTCCTGCTCCTCGGGCCTGGGCGGACGGGGAGCGGGCTTTTCCTGGTCGGGAGAGGGTCTCCTGCGCGGCTGGCGGGGCTTTTCGGCTCTGGGCTTCTGCGGCTCCGGCGCCTGTCCGGGAGCCTGTCCCGCCGCCTGATCAGGCTTCTGGTCGGGCTTCTGGTCGGACTTCTGACGGCGCGGCTGACGGGGAGGCTTCTGCCCGGCCGCGTCCCGGGACTCGGGCCTGCCCTCGCGGGGAGCGCCGGGCTCCCTGCGCTCCTGGGGCTTCGGCTGCGGCTGGGATTTCGGCTGGGGCTGGGGCTTCGGCTTTGCCTCGGGCTTCCGGGGCCGGGGATCGGGTCTCTGGGGCTTCGTCTCAGGTTTCCCGGGGTCGGGCTTCCGGGGCTGGGCCTCGGGCTTTCCCTGTTCGGGTTTCTGGGACCTGGCTTCAGGTTTTCCCGGTCCCGGCTTCCGGGCTTTCTGTCCCTCCGGTTTCGGGGGCTGGCGGCTTCCGTCCTCCCCGGGCTGGTCCCTGCCCGTGAGTTCGCCCAGCAGGCTCTGCACGGTGTCGCGCAGCCGGGCGCGGCGGGCGCGGATCTTGGCCTTGCGGGCGCCGACGATGCCGAAGATGCCGCTCTTGGCGTCCTGGAGGATGTCTATTTCCAGGCCTTCGCGGGTCGTGTTGAAGTAGAGGCAGGCGTCCTGGATGGCGGCATCCAGATCCTTGCCTTGGAATTCTTTGGAACCATCCATAAAGCTCCCTTAGGCGGCAGCCTTGGCTTTCCTGGGCTTGTCCGCCTTGCCCTTCGAGGGCGCCGCGGGGCCGGATCCGCCCGGCTTTCTGCCGCGGTTGAGCTTGTGCATCATCCACTTCTGCTGGCCGATGGAAATGACGTTGTTGACGAGCCAGTAGATGACGAGGCCCGAAGGGAAGGCCAGGAAGAGGAAGGTGAAGACCACGGGGAGCAGCATCATCATCTTCTGCTGGCGGGGACTGGAGGCCGGCGGAGAGAGACGCTGCTGGATGAGCATGGTGGCGCCCATGACGATGGGCGTGATATAGAGGGGATCGCGGCTGGAGAGGTCCGCGAGCCAGGTGTAGTCGGTGAAGGGAAGGGTGGTGATGAAGGGCGCGTGCCTGAGCTCAATGGAGGTCAGCAGAGCCTGGTAGAGGCCGAAGAAGACCGGCATCTGGATGAGGATGGGCATGCAGCCGCTGGCCGGGTTGACGCCGTAGGTCTTGTAGAGGGCCATGACTTCCTTGTTCATGGCCTCCTTGTCGTCCTTGTGCTTGTCCCGGATCTTCTGGATCATGGGCGCCAGGCGCTTCATGCCTTCCATGGAGGAGTAGCTCTTGGCGGTGAGGGGCCAGAAGATGGCCTTGATGACGATGGTGAGCAGGATGATGGCCACGCCCCAGTTGTGGACATAGCCGTTGAAGAAATTGAGGATCCAGAGCAGGCCCTTGGCGATGAGGCTGAACATGCCCAGATCCACGCTCTTGGCGAGCTCCTCGCTCGCCTGGGACATGAGCGGACGGTCCTTGGAGCCGAACCAGTAGCGGCTGCCCACCGTCACTTCCTGGCCGGGCACCACGGTGACGGGCGGCACTTCCAGGGCGGCGCGGTAGACGTTGTTCTGCAGGACGCCCTTGAAGGTCACATTTTTGGGATCGCTGGGGATGATGCCGTTGAAGAAGTAGGTGCTCATGGCGCCGCCCCAGTAGATTGTGCCGGTGGCGGTGACGCCGTTGGTGAGCTTGTCGGCGCTCGTCTCCTCCTTGAGGGAGCCGTTGTCGTCCCAGCCCACGCGCATGGCGTCGTACTGGCCGCCCTGGGCGTTGCTGGGGTCGGCGCCCACGGTGTAGCCCAGGCGCACGGAAACGGCCTGGCTGCCCAGAGGCGTGACGGAGACGTTTTCGGTGATGAGATAGGTGGAGGCGTCAAAGGTGAGGGAGCGCACGACGCGCACTTCGCCCACCTGACCGACGAAGCGCAGGGTGCGCTTTTCGCCGGCGGGCACCGTCACGTCGCCCGGCTCCTCACAGGACCACTTTCCCACGCTCCAGGAGGGCTGACCGTTGACCAGAAGGCCCATGGGCGCCATGGCGGCCGTGGTGTCGTTTATGAGATTGACCCTGGGGGCGTCCGCCGACACGGAGGTATGGAACTGGGTCAGCTCGAAGGAGCGGAGGATGGCGCCGCCCGTGTAGATTCTGGCCGTGTAGAGCGGCGTGGAAACGGTCATGTCCCGGCCTTCGGACTCCGTGAAGACCGGCAGGGGGCCTGCGAGTCTGGGGGTCTCGGGCTGGGGCTGGGCAGGCTGCGCCTGCTGCTGGGCGCCGGGCTGTGCGGGCTGACCGGCCTGCTGGGCCTGCTGAGCCTGCTGCGCGGGCTGCGGCACCCAGCCCATTTTCTGGCCGAGCCAGGACCAGCCCACGACGACGAGGAGGCACAGGACAATGGCCAATACGAGATTTTTACCGTCTTGCATGGAGGGGTTTCCTTGAGGAGCTCAGCGGCGCCTGGGCGGCACGGGATCGTAGCCTGATCCGCCCCAGGGATGGCAGCGGCTCAGTCTCCGCAGGGTCAGCAGACTGCCGCGGAAAATGCCGTGGACCATGATGGCTTCCACGGCGTAGGCGGAACAGGTGGGCAGGAAGCGGCAGGTATGCGGCAGCACCGGCGAGATGAGCGTCTGGTAGAGACGGATGGGGAGGATGGCTATCCGGCGCAGGAGGAGCATCAGCCGGTCTCCCGGTTCAGCCGGAAGTGCTTCCGGAGGGCCTGAACGAGTTCGCGGGCCACATCGTCCAGGCTGAGGGAGTCCGCGCCCGCCTGGCGCCGGGCCGTCACGATGAGCCTTGCCGAAACGGGAAGAGCCTGCAGATGCAGGCGGAAGGCCTCCCTGAGAAGGCGCTTGAGGCGGTTGCGGATCACCGCGTTGCCCGCTTTCCGGGAGACTGTCAGGCCCAGGCGCAGCCCGGGACGTCCGTCCGCCGGCGGAGCAAGAAAAAGAAGGAAATGTCTCGTGTGCACGCGCCGTCCCAGTTCGTAGCACCGGGAGTATTCGGCGGACGTGCGGATCAGACTTTCCTTCCTGAGGCGGTGGCGGATGATCCCTGGCACCTGAGCTGCGCGGACGGCGGGGCGCGTCCCGAAAACTAGGCGCTCAGGGTTTTGCGGCCTTTGGCGCGGCGGCGGGCAAGAAGGGCGCGGCCGGTGCGGGTGGCCATGCGGGTGCGGAAGCCGTGGGTGTGGGCGCGGCGCACTTTGCTGGGCTGGTATGTTCTTTTCATGGAAAACTCCTGTCTGGATGCCGGGCGGGCGGTCCCGGCGGCGGAAAGCGGCCGTCCGGGAAAGGCTGAGAGGCCCTGAAGCCGGCGCGGAAAAGAGAAACTGAAGGGGACGGCCCTGGTCTGGAAGATCCCCGCGTCGGCCGCCTGAAGGCGGGCTGTCCGGGGAAGGGAGAGTGCCTCCCTTTTTCGTCCCCGGCAGGGCAGGGGAGAAACGCCACGCCCCGAGGGCGGCGGGGAAAGACGGCGAAGGAGCCGCGGTCCGCCGGGAGCGTCTCCCGGGCGGAAAAAGGGCGCAGGGGATCCACGAAGGGCCGATCCGAAATGAGTTTCTTCCCATACACGCCAGGGCCCTGCCCGTCAAGGTCTGATCCGTTTCCCGGCGGACGGAGGATCCGGCGCGCGCAAGGCTCTCCCTCTCGGGAGAGGCCGGCGTATTCTTGACAAAAAGCCCGGGAGGGGGGCACAAAAAAGCCAGGAGGAATCCATGCCGGAGAAGTTCATCCCAGTCAGCCGCGGAGACAGCGACAAGTGTGTCATCCTCATCGGCATGGCCGGCTCGGGCAAGACCACCATCGGCGCCGCCCTCGCGAGACAGCTGGGCTGCGCCGCTCTGGACACGGACCATCTCATCGAAGCCGCCTACGGCCTCCGTCTCCAGATCATCACGGACACCCTGAGCCACGACGACTTTCTGGACACGGAGCAGCGGATCATTCTTTCCCTCAGGGCGAGCCGCGCCGTCATCTCCACGGGAGGCTCGGTCATCTACCGCGACCGCAGCATGCGGCATCTGCGTTCCCTGGGCACGGTGGTCTGCCTGGACGTGCCCCTGTCCGTCATTCTGAAGCGCATCGCCATGCACCCCGAGCGCGGGCTCATCATCCGGCCCGGCCAGACCGTGGCGGACCTCTACGCCGAGCGCATGTCGCTCTACGACAGGTACGCCGATCTGCACTGCGACGGGACCCTCTCCCCCGAGGGCTGCGCCCGCTGGATAGCGGGACATCTCCCCTGGCACATGTCGGGAAAAAGGCGGCGCGCCTGACAGGAGCCCCTGAGGCGGAAAAGACAGGGACGGAAAAAACGAGGCGGCGGACACGGGAGTTCGTGTCCGCCGCCTTTTCTGCTTTGTTCGTGCCCGGAAAAGGCAGGCGCCTTTTCGCGCGGACCTCAGGCGGGAGGTTCAGGTGGTCGGCCCGCCCCGCAGAGGGGGTCCCGCGCCTGCGGTCAGAGAATGCCGGGTCCTAGTACTGCCAGCCGTTGCCGTCGTGGCGGATGAGTTCCTTCACATGGCGGGTGCTGAGGGTCGTGCAGTTTTTGGCGTTCTGCGCGGCCTGACGGGTGGCGCCGCGGCATTCCAGAGTGGTCTCGGTGTATTCCACGATGCCCACATAGGGAGAGGCCTTGCTCTGGCCGGGTCTGAGGGTGGCGCGGGCCGTGGCGGGATCAATGTTCACATAGGAGATGACATAGTCCTTGCCGGAGCGGGTCACCTTGGGATTGGCCTTGGAAGGCATGACGGTGCGGCCGGCGCGGGCCACCATTTCCTGGGCCGCCTTGTCGAGGGAGGCCTGGGCGGCGGAGCCGGCTTCGAGGGAGATGGCGGGGGCGCTTTCGGAGATGGCGGCGCCGATCTGATCAGCGGCCGTGGCGGAGGTGCCGCCGCAGCCGCCGAGCAGGAGGCAGGCGGCCAGAAGCAGGGCGGAGCCGGTGAGGGAGGAACGGGAAAGCATGGCGGAATGACACTCCTTGGCCGCCGGCGCGGGCCGGCCGGGCTTCGGGGAAGGGGTCGGCGGCCGGACAGCCGGGATGGGAAGTGAAACAGGCCCCGGCAGCGGAGCTGCAGGGGCCTGTACGAGGAAAAAAGCTGTGTTTAGTTGAAGCTGAGTTCAGTACGACGGTTCATGTAGCGGCCTTCTTCGGTGCTGTTGTCGTACTTGAAGGACTTGCCCTTGCCCATGGTCTTGATGCGGGCGGCGGGCACACCCTGAGTGGTCAGGTAGGTCTTCACGCTGTTGGCGCGGTTCTTGGACAGCTTCGCGTTGTAGGCGTCGGAGCCCTTGGAGTCGGTCCAGCCGGTCAGCAGGACGTCCTTGCCGGCGTTGGCCTTGATGATTTCAGCGGCTTCGTTGAGGATGCCCTGGGCCTTGGCGTCGAGCTGGTAGGAGTCGAAGGCGAAGTTGACGCCGCGCAGAACGATGACGGATTCGGCCTTGCCGCAGAAGACGGCGATGACGAACTGCTCGAGGGCGGCGTCGGAGGTGGCCAGATCCTCAGCGCGGACGTACTGGGACTCGGGGTTCATGGCGGCGACGGCCTTGAGGTTGGCTTCGCCCTGGGCGGTGTCAGCGAGGGAGACGATGTGGATGACGAGGTTGCGCTGGGTCGCGAGGACCTGGCGGGCGGTTTCCACAAAGTCAACGCCGTGGTTGTTGGCGCCGTCAGAGATGAGGATGATGGCGGCATCGCGGGGCATGGCGCTCAGGAAGGCTTCGTCCTTGCTGAGGCTCGTGCCCATGTAGGTCATGCGGCCGAAGACGGAGTAGCCGCTCTTGATCTTGCCGATGGCCTTGGCCATCTTTTCACGGTCCCAGGGACCCTGAGCGTAGAGGGTGCCGTTGGGGGACATGGTGTGAAGACCGCCGGTGAAGGTCTCATCCGGAATGGCCGCGTTGATGCGGGCCAGAACGTCTTTGGCCACCAGGACCTTGTCTTTTTTCAGCTTCGCGTTTTTCATCATCATGGAACCGGAGTAGTCCACAACGAGCTCGAAGCTTTCAATTTTCTTGGTGCAGTCCACGGGCGCTGCGGCAGCGGAAACTGCGTAGCTCAGGACAAGCACCGCGGCGAGGAGCAGGAAACGCAGAGATTTCATGAAAGAATGCCTCCAAGGTATTTGCCGGCATGCGGCAGTCCGGGCACGGCTGAGTTTGTCCGCATGCCGCTGTCTGGACACCGAGGGAAAAACCGAATGCCCTCCGGCTTGGCCCTTCAGTCCTCTGCGGGAACCGGTGTGCCAGGCAGGAGGTCCTGTCTGGCAAGAGCAATAAACTCTTTTTCCGCAAATCGCAAGCAGACCGGGCCGGACCGGACGGGAACTTCGCCCGTAAGGGCGCGGTCTTCTGCCCTTGCGCAGAGCGGAAAATCGCGAGGCGCCCGGGCCCCGGAGGCGGAGATCTGAAAGGGGAGGGCGCGGAAGGGACGCAGAGAGTTTTTCCGCCGGAGACGCATGTCACGGGGCTCCGGCAGGGAGAAGGGCTGAGCCGGATTTTTTCTGAGGAAGAAGAGCGCAGGTCCCCTGCTGTCAAAAAACCGGTCCCGGTGCGGGGGGACAAACCTGCGGGGAATGCCCGCGGCAGCGCGGAACTTTCCGCCGGTCTTCCGGAGCCTGCCTCAGGAAAGATCTGACTTTCTTGCGGAGAGACGGCCCGTCCCGCTCCTGGGTCGGCTTTCCGCAAAAATAGGAGCGCAGGAAAAAACTGAGACCCCCCGGGCTTTCATGCGGCGGCCCTGCCCGCCGTGCCGGCGGGATCTGGCGCCTTTGCCGGAAAAGTTGTACCGGGAAAGACAACCCCGCCCCGCGCGGAAGGGGCTTTGCGGAACGGAGAGGAGAGATGGGGGCCTGGAGCTACAGCAAATGGGATCCGAGCGGCAACACGACGCTCTTTTTTGCCCGGGAGGAAAAGGTTCCGCGCGGGATCATCCGCCGGGCCCTGGAACCCTCCGGTCTCTGCGCCGAGCAGGCGGGCTTTGCGGATCTTGCGGCGCGGACCCTGGACATGGCCGGCGGCGAGTTCTGCGTCAACGCCGCCCGCTCCTTCGGGGCCTGTCTTGCCAACGCCCTCGATCCGGAGGGCGGGGAGAACGCACTCTCCCTCGAAGCGCGGGTCTCGGGCTGGCCCGGGCCCGTCGTCCTGGAGGTGCGGGGGAAAAAGCCTCTCTGGTCCGTCACGGCGAAACTGAGCCTGCCCGACTGCCCTCAGGAGGATCTGGCGGGCGGCCGTCTCGTGCGTCTGCCGGGCATTTCCCATCTGCTGCTTTCCGAGGAGCGCTTTCCCATGCCGGCGGACAAAAAGGCCGCGGCCATGCGCCTGCTCGCTGAAACGGGTCTTTCGGAAGAGCCCGCCGCGGGCATCGTCTGGTGGCGGCGGGGCAGGCACGGTCTCCAGATCTGGCCCGTGGTCTTTGTGCGGGATCTTGAGACACTCTATGAGGAGACGGCCTGCGGATCGGGGACCCTGGCGCTCGCTCTGGCAAGACATGTCGCCTCGGGCGAAGATGAATTTTCCGTTCGCCAGCCGGGCGGCGACAGTCTTTCCGTGCGCTTTCTCAGGGAAAAGGGCCTCTGCGCCCTGGTGGGCGGAAGTGTGCGCCTCGTGAGCGAAGGGATCTGGTACGCCTGACGAAAGAAAGCCCGGGGCGCAGGACCGGTTTCTTTTCTGACCCCCTCCCGCCCCCGGAGCAACGCTTCTTTACGGACCGGCCGCGGGACTGCGGCGTTTCAGGAGAGGATTTCCAGGCGCCCCTCGCGCATGCGGGCCCGCCGGTTCACCGTGGCCGGCTCGTCTTCCCGGTAGTGGGAAACAAAGACATAGGACAGGCCTTCGTCCGTCAGCCTGTCCAGCACGTCCAGAAAGTCCTGGCGGCCCTGCACGTCGAGTCCGGTGCAGACTTCGTCCAGGAGCAGGAGGCAGGGGGCGCCGAGCAGGGCTCTTGCCAGGAAGATGCGGCGCAGCTGCCCGGTGGAGACGCGCCGGATGGAGAAGTCCGCCAGTCCCGCCAGCCCCACGCGCGCAAGCTGCCGCATGGCCTCGGCTTTTTCCGCGTCCGAAAAGTCGCGGTAGAGGCCCACGGTATTGTCAAAGCCCGAGAGCACGAGCTCAAGGCAGCTTACGTCATATTCGTAGAGGGACTGGGTCTGATCCGAAATGAGCCGCACCCGGCGCCTGAGGGTCACGAAGGGGATGTCGCGGGCAGAGGGCTCGGGGAGAGAAAAGCGGATGACACCCGGCCAGGCCACCTGCTCGTCGCCCGCCAGCATGCGCAGAAAAGTGGACTTCCCTGAGCCGTTGCCGCCTTCCAGCACCCAGTTTTCCCCCTGTCGGAGGCTCCAGCAGATGTCGTGCAGGACCTTTTTGCCCCGCAGATAGACCGAGGCGTGCTCCAGCTCCACCAGCGGCCGGTCCGAGGCAGGGGGCGTCACGGGGACGCCGGAGGCATGCGCCCTCTCCGCCTGCTCCGCGGCCGGAAGCTCCGCTTCCGCCGGAGGCCGGGGGAAGAGGACGCCGTCCGAGATGTAGATCCGGCTGCGCATCCAGTCGGGGAGCATGCTTTCCCGGTGGGTGGTGAGGATGACCGTGCTCTCGGCCGAAAGGCGTCTGAGGGCCTGGCCGAAGAGGAGTCTGTGCCGGGCGTCCAGGCCGTCCGTGCACTCGTCGAGCAGCAGGAGGCTGGGCCTGCGCACCATGGCCCGGCCCAGGAGCAGCAGACGCAGCTGTCCCTGGGACAGCTCGCGGATGTTGCGGGCGAGGAGATTGACGGCGTCCAGCTCTTCGGCCATCCGCTCGGCCAGACGGCGGCGCGCGGGCTCCGCGTGGCTGTAGAGGAAGGGCGTTCCGTCAAAGCCCGTGAGCAGCAGCTCAAGCCCGGAAATGTCCCAGGCGTTGCGCTGAAAGGTCTCCTGCTGGGCGGGGGAGACCAGAGAGGTGACGGAGAGCCCCGTGATGCGGGAGGAGGAAAGCCCGCCGTTTTTCTCCGCCCAGGCGATGGATCCTTCCGTGGTCCAGGCCTCGCCGTGGAGCAGGCGCAGGAGCGTGGTTTTGCCCGCGCCGTTGGGGCCGATGAGCACGGTGTGGTCGCCCCGCCGGATGTCCCAGGTGATGCCTTTCAGGATGCGGCGCCGTTCGGTGTCGCCCGGCAGAAAAAGGCCTGCCCGGTCCAGGCGGCAGAGGAGGGGCCTTTCGTCCATGGGAAGTCTCTCAGAAGTCTCTGGACTCGCAGACGCCGCCCGCAAAGAAGACGCTTTTGCTGAAACCGAAGGCTCTGGCGTAGGAGGCCAGGGTGGGGAAGCCACCGGCCACGTCCGCCGTGCAGTGGGCGTCCGAGGCAAAGCTTATCCGCACCCCCGTCTCGGCGGCCAGACGCATGATGAGGGGGCAGGGATAGATTTCCCGGCAGGGCTTGCGCAGACCCGCCGAGGAGATTTCCATGGCCATGCCCCGGGCCCTGAGCACCTCCAGGGCCTCCCTGACGAGGCGCAGGCTCTTTTCCTTCACGAGCCAGCCGTGGAAACTCTCCCTGGTGAAGATTTTGATGAGATCCGGGTGGGCGGCTATCTGGAAGAGGCCCGTGTCCAGCATCTTCGTCCAGGTGCGGAAATAGGCCTCGTAGGCGGCGTGGCGCGCCGCCTCGTCCATGGCTTCCCAGGGCTCCGCGCTGTAGTCGTAGCCCCAGGTCCCCAGAAAATGGGTGCTGCCGATGAGATAGTCGAAGGGGAACTGGCGGCAGGCCTGCCGCACGAAGGCTTCGTCCTCTTCAAACCAGTCGATTTCCATGCCGAAAAGCACCCGGCAGGGGCCGCCCTGCGCCTGGAGAGCCCGGACTTCCGAGACATAGTCCCGCAGATGGGCGTTGAGCCTGTCCCGGTATTCCGAGGGATAGGCGTAGCGTTCGGGTCTCGGGCTGTGCTCGGAGAAACCGAAGACGGCGAGCCCCCGGCTGACGGCGGCCGCGTGCATGGCGGCCGCGCTGTCCCTGCCGTGGGAGTACATGGTGTGGCTGTGGAGATCGACGCTGATCATGGCTTTTTTTCGTGTGCGGAAGACCGGGGGGCACGGGGGGAGCGGGCGCGGAGGGAGAGGGGCCTTTTTTCCGCCCCTCCCCCTCCCCGGGAACAGGAGAGAATCAGTCCTTGCCGAGCAGGCGCTCGCAGATGGAGATGCCGGCCCTGCGGCCCGCGCCTGCCGCCAGAATGACGGTGGCGGCGCCTGTCACGATGTCGCCGCCGGCAAAGACGTTCGGAATGGAGGTTTCGCCCGTTTCCTCGTTGACGCTGATGTAGCCTCTGGAGGTTTTTTCGAGCTCTTCGGTGGCTTCCAGAAGGATGGGGTTGGAGCGGGTGCCCAGGGCCACGATGGCCAGATCCGTCTCCATTTCGAATTCGGATCCGGGGATCGGCACGGGACGCCTGCGGCCGGACTCGTCGGGCTCGCCCAGTTCCATGCGCTGGAGCACGACCCGGCTCAGACGCCGGTTTTCGTCCTCGTGGAAGGAGACGGGGTTCACGAGCATGTCAAAGATGACGCCTTCCTCCTCGGCGTGCTCCACTTCCTCCAGTCTGGCGGGCATTTCCGCCCGGGTGCGGCGGTAGCAGACATGGACTTCCTCCGCGCCCATGCGCAGGGCCGTGCGGGCCGCGTCCATGGCCACGTTGCCGGCGCCGAAGACCGTGACCTTTCTGCCGTGGTAGGCGGGGGTGTCGTATTCCGGGAAGAGATAGGCCCGGCCCAGGTTGATGCGGGTGAGGTACTCGTTGGCCGAGAAGACGCCCACGATGTTTTCGCCGGGAATGCCGAGGAACCGGGGCAGACCCGCGCCCACGCCGATGAAGACGGCGTCGTGCCTTTCCAGGAGTTCGGAAATCTGGAAGGTGCGGCCGCCCACGGAGTTGAGGTGGATCTCCACGCCCAGTTCCCGCAGGGCCTCCACTTCGCTGTGCACCACGTCCTTGGGCAGACGGAAGGAGGGGATGCCGTAGATGAGCACGCCGCCGGCCTCGTGCAGGGCCTCGTAGATATGGACCTTGAGACCGCGGGCGGCGCAGTAGCCGGCACAGGAGAGAGAGGCCGGGCCCGAGCCCACGCAGGCCACGCTTCTGCCGGCCACAGGGGCGGCGCAGGCGGACGTGCCGGTCTGCTGCTCGCAGGCGCTGGCGGCGATGTGGGCGTCCGCCACATAGCGTTCCAGGCGGCCGATGGCCACGGGCTCGCCCTTGCGGCCCAGGATGCATTTGCTTTCACACTGCTTTTCCTGGGGGCAGACCCGGCCGCAGACGGCGGGCAGGGCGTTGGTGCTCTTGAGCCGGCGGTAGGCTTCGGCCACGTCGCCGTCGCGCAGGGCCTGGATGAAGTCCGGGATGGGCACATTGACCGGGCAGCCGGTGACGCAGAGGGGCTTTTTGCAGTGGAGGCAGCGGGCGGCCTCGCCCAGGGCCGTCTTTTCATCGTAGCCCAGGGCCACTTCGGAGAAATTGTGCCTGCGCTCCTGCGCGGGCTGGCAGGGCATGGGGGCTCTGGGCGTTCTGGCTGGGGAAACTTTCTTATCCATTGCTGCTCCTGAAGGCGTCCATGGAGATCTTTTCCTGGGCCCGGAAGGCGCCCAGTCTGAGCTGGAGTTCCGCGAAATCCACCTGGTGGCCGTCGAATTCCGGGCCGTCCACGCAGGCGAAGCGGGTCTTGCCGCCCACGGTGACGCGGCAGGCGCCGCACATGCCGATGCCGTCCACCATGATGGAGTTGAGGCTCACCGTGGTGCGCACGCCGTAAGGCAGGGTCAGTTTCGAGACGGCGGCCATCATGGGCACCGGGCCCACGGCCACCACTTCATTGATGCTCTTGTCCGTGTCGAGCTTCTCCTTGAGAAGCTCCGTGACAAAGCCCTTGCGGCCGTAGCTGCCGTCGTCCGTGGAAATGAGCAGTTCATCGGCGAAGGAGGCCAGTTCCCGCTCGAAGAGGAGCAGGTCCCTGCTTCTGGCGCCGATGGCGGCGATGACCCTGTTGCCGGCCAGATGGTGCCCCTTGGCAATGTGGTGCATGGCGGCGATGCCGGTGCCGCCGCCGGCACAGACCACCGTGCCGCAGGGGACGATGCGGGTGGCCCGGCCCAGGGGGCCGCAGACATCCAGAATGCTGTCGCCCGGCTGGAGGGTTTCCAGCAGGGCCGTGGACTTGCCGAGAACAAGGTAGACGATGGTGATTTCGCCCTTTTCCTTGTCGGTGTCGGCGATGGTCAGGGGAATGCGCTCGCCGTGGGCGTCCATGCGGAGCATGACGAAATGGCCCGGTTTGGCGTGGGAGGCGATTTCCGGGGCATGAAGCACCATTTTGCTGGTTTTGCCCGGAATGAGGATTTCTTTCGACAGAATTGGGACAGGCATGACAACACCCCTGCGGTCAAAGAGTGAGTGCGCGGCCGCCTGCGGGGGGTTCCCGCTTTTGCCGGCAAAAGGACGGTATCTGAAGAGTGCCGGAAATCTACCTTTCTTCAGGAAAGCTGGCAAGGCCGGGCGGTCCGCGCCAGGGCGGCAAAGGGCGAAGTGCGGCAGGAAAATCCGTGGTTTCGCTCTGATGCCCGCGGCTTGTAAAAAAGAGGCCGGATCGTTATTTTGTGGGAAAAGAGCTGGTCAATGCCGGGCCGGGGAGTTCCCGCGCCCGGGTGAAGAGAAACGGAGCGCCGGAGCGCAGCATGAACTGTCCCAGATGCAGACAACCTGTCTTTCCCGGTTCAGCGTACTGCTCAAAATGCGGAGCCAGACTGGAGGGAGTCCCGGCCCCGGGTCCGGAAGACGAGGAACTCATCACCATCGGCCGGGCGCCGGACAACGAAATCCGGATCGAGGATGAATCGGTCTCCGAGCATCACGCGACGCTCTCCCTGCAGAAAGACGGAAAATGGCGGATTGAGGATCTTTCTTCGGAAAACGGTACCTTCGTCCGCGGACAGCGGGTCAGAACGGCCACGCTGCTGCCTCCTGACCTGGTGCGCCTGGGGGGAATCACCACGACCCTTGTGGAACTGCTCGACAGAAAGGAGGCTCTGGACGCGGCCCGGGGCATTCCTCCGCGCAGGACGGCCGAACCGCCCCTCGCTGTCAAGGTCATCGTTCTGTACTTTTATCTGCATCTTCTTGTCAGCCTGTTCCTGCCTGGATTGAACTCCTCCAACATTGTCGGTACACTCGTAAGGTGTGCCATTTCTATATTTTTTTATAATGAACTTTACAGACTTCGAGACTGGGCAAGGAAGTTATTTATATTTATTGGACTTTTAGAGATAGTTTTTGTCTTTGTATTCATTGGAATAGATGGATTAAAAGAATATTTTTATTGGATAAAATATCCCTATAGAGAAGTACCTGATGGAATAGTTGGCTGCCTGTTTTGCATAGATTTCATTTTCAATGTGCTAACAGTATGCCTGCTGACGAGAAAGGATATAGTAGCCTGCTTTAAGTCTGACGTCCCGCCTTCGTCCGGCAGATCACGGAAAGCGGACAGTCAGGAAAAAATTCCGGTCCCGGCGGCGCAGAACAATGACCGCCTCCTCATTGGAAGGGCGCCGGACAATGATATCTGCCTTGACGATGAATCGGTTTCCAGCCATCACGCGCTGCTGATCAGACAGGAGGACGGATCCTGGACGCTTGAAGATCTGTCTTCACGAAACGGCGTCTTCGTGAACGGACTGCGGACAGGCTCCGGGAAGGTGGTGCCCGACGACCTGATAGGCATCGGCACAGTCTGCGCGACCTTGGCGGAACTGCTCGGCAGAAAGCCGGTTCAGGATACCGTGCGGGACAAAAAAACGCCCTGAAAGCAAAGAGCTGACACAGCTGTCTCCGGCGCCGGACCTGCGTCAGGAAAGATGGCGCGGCTTTGTCCCCGGCGCGATCCTGCCCGGATGGGCACACGCGCCGCGGAGAAGAGAAACTTCCGGGGGAAAAGGCATCCCGGGGGAATTCTGCCGCAACAGGTGCTTGTCAAAAATTCGTGCGGGGGCTACCTTGCGAAAAAAGCGAGG
>CAZFTQ010000001.1:107802-115037 GCA_964522365.1 uncultured Desulfovibrio sp.
AGCCGGAGGACAGCATGAACTGCCCCAAGTGCAGCAATCCCGTCATACCTGGTTCCCTTTTCTGCTCAGTGTGCGGAGCGAAGCTTGATGAAACCTCTGAGCCCGCTCCGGAGAAGACTGAGCAGATCAGCATCGGCCGTTCCCCGGACAATGACATCTGTCTCGATGATGACCTGGTCTCCCGCCATCACGCGACGCTGTTTCTGCAGAAGGACGGAACCTGGCGTCTTGAGGATCTTTCTTCAAGCAACGGAACCTTCGTCAACGGAAACCAGGTCGCTGCGGCGGCGCTGTCGCCGGACGACCGGATACGCATCGGCGGATTCTCCGCAAGCCTGGCAGAACTGCTCGCCATGCGGACTCCCCGTCAGGAAGCGGCGCAGGCCGGGGCTCCCGAGGAGCTCGTCCGGAGCGGGCCGGAGCCGCCGCCCCGCGGCACGGTTCCGCCCACGGCCGTCAAATGCATTGTTCTGTACGGCCTGTTCCACTGTGTTTATTTAGCAGGTATTGTATTTGTTCTGGGAGCAAATATTCTGTATGCTGTCGCCGCTGTTTTTATGCTGTTTATCTATTATAACTTGTATAGATTGAAAAACTGGGCGAGAATAGTATTTGTTTTCATTTGTTTTCTTTTCATAGGATATAATATAGCAGATACTATAGATTCGAAATTTCAAAATTTTATCGGATTACTTGAGCTTGCGAAAATAGATGCGTACTTTGCGGCCATGGTGACAGTCGGTTTTGCGACAACGATTTTTCAGATTTTGTCTGTATATTTTCTGATGAAAAAAAGTGTTGCCGTGTACTTTAAAAAAACTCAGGAGCAAAGATGAAACAGACCTACACAATCGGCAGGGCTTCGGACAATGATATACGCATAGAGGATCTCAGCGTTTCGCGCAGACACGCCGTCATTCAGCTGCTTGACGGCGGGAAGATTCAGATTTCGGACAGCGGTTCGAGCAACGGCACCTTTGTCAACGGAAATCGGATCAGCTCGGCCCTGGTCAGCGAAAGCGATCGTCTGACCTTCGGGGCGTACAGCTGCCGTCTCGGCGATCTGCTTCCGAAGAGCGAGGCTGCCCCTGAGGCGGCCCCCGAAGCGGCAAAGCCGAAAAGTTCCTCCAGGCGGTGGATCGCGGGCGGTCTCTGTCTTCTGGTTCTGGCGGTCGTCCTCGCCGTTGCGCTGACCGGGGGGAAGACGGACACGCAGGAGCAGACGCCGCCAGAGCAGACGGCACCCCCGACTGCCGGGGAGCCTCAGAAGCCTGCGGACAGTCAGGCCGCGCAGAGCATCCGCCAGCGCGTCGAGAGGGCCACGGTTCTTGTGCTGGCCAAAAATTCCGGCGGTTCAGGCTTTTTCATCTCGCCGGACATAGTGGTGACAAACCGGCATGTCGTCGGCAAAGAATCTGTCGTGTATGTGGGCAACAAGTTCATGGGCCGCCTGATCAAGGCCAAGGTGGCGCTTGTCAGCCGCAAGTCGGACCAGGATTACGCCGTGCTTGTCGCGGAAACGCCCAGCGACCACCATCTTCCCCTCTGCCCGCGGGTTGAAAGAGGCAGCAGGATCTCAAGCTGGGGCTATCCAGGCTTCATCACCAATCAGATCCTCGAAGCCCTGGAGATGCCGGAAGTGCTGCTCACGGCCGGCGAGGTGAGCGCCATACAGAAAATTGAGGGAGTTACCTGCATCCTGCACACCGCCCAGATTGCCCAGGGCAACAGCGGCGGTCCCCTGGTCAATGAAAAGGGCTCGGTGGTCGGCGTCAACACCCTCGCCGCCTCCGACAAGGTGCTGAACAGTCAGTTCTCCATTGCCCTCCCGAGCAGCGAGCTCATGGAACTGCTGCGGGTCAGCAATGTGCCGTTTGAAGAGGGAGAGTAGCCTTGCACAGGACGCTCTGCCTCTTCCTGCTGCTCTTTTTCTGTTTCTGCGGATCGCAGGTCTCCCGGTCGGCCAGTGCGGCCCCCGACGCCATCCGGATCACCGGCGCTGACTGCTCGGGCTGGCCCGTCATCAGCCTGGAGGCCGGATTTCCGGCCGGCGAGCCTGAGGACGGGACGCTCACACTGACCCTTCCAGGGCTGGAAACTCCGCTGACGCCTGTGGGCGTCAAAATCCAGGACGCCGGGAAGACGGCAAAAAATCTGCTCGTCGCCATCGACACCAGCAGAAGTCTTCTGGACGACTACCTTGAAGCGATACAGGTCGCTCTGAGAGACCATATCCGTCATCTTGGCGGCGGAGAGCAGCTTGCCGTCCTTGCCTTCAACGACACTGTTCAGCTGGTTCTGGGGTTCACGGACAGCAGGGCTGACATCGGGAAGGCTCTCGGGTCGCTCAGGCAGGGCGGAGCCGGAACGGAACTGTATGAAGCACTTCTTTCGGGCGCGCGGCTGCTGAAGCAGCTGCCCGGGGACAAGAGCCTGCTCGTCATCTCGGACGGGCACAATGAAGGAAAAGGCGAGCTCAAAGACGTCATTCAGACCGCGAAGGACGCAGGCGTGCGCATTTTTGCCATCGCCCTCCCTGAAAAGCATCCGGACAGGAAGCGGCACCTTGACGTGATGCGGACGCTCGCGGGCGAAACGGGCGGCGCCTTCCAGGCTGTTGAGAATCCTCTTTCCGCCGCGTCCGGCATTTTCACGCTCCTGCAGGCGCAGCGGCAGACGCAGGCAAAGGATCGCCGGTACAGAATCACCTTCAGCGTTCCGGCGGGATACGCGGTGACGCAGCGGCCGATCCCGGCCGTTCTTTCCCGGAAGACCGCGGGCGGCGTTCTGGCGGTCGATGTTCCCCTGAGCATTCCCGACGGCGTGGGAACTGAAAAGGACGGGATGCGGAAAGCGCTGGATTTTGTCAGGACTCCGGCCGGCATGGCGTGCGCCGCCGCGGTGCTCCTACTCCTTCTGCTCCTCTGTTTCCTGGCCTTCAGGAAAAAGGGAGCCGCTCCGGAAGCGCGGAGCGGAGTCTCTCCCGACAGAGCAGCGGGACGGGGGCAGGCGCAAAGTTCCTTTGTCCTCGAACTCACGGGGAAGTATGCGTCATTTCCTCTTCCCGCCGGCAGGACGCGGATCGGGGCGTCCGGAGACAATGAAATAGTTCTTGACGATCCCACCGTCTCCCGCCGGCACGCCTGCCTCGAAGTCATCGGGCAGGAGTGCCGGATCACGGATACCCGGTCCACCAACGGGACGTACGTGAACGGGCACCGCATCAGCCGTCCCTGCATTCTCAAAGCGGGCGACCAGATTTATTTCGGCAAGACACAGGCATATCTTCGCACTGTCAAGCAAGGAGACCATCATGGCTGAGACATTCCAGCGCTGCACCAACGGCCACATCATTCCCAAAGGCGCGACGTTCTGTCCCTGGTGCGGCGAAGCCGTCAGTCAGGAGCAGGCGGCCCCCGTGTCCGACGCGGCCACCATAGGCTCGCAGCCCACCGCCATCATCGATCCGGCCGACGCCGAAGGGGCCGGGCGCCCCACGGTCCAGTTCGAAGGCAATCCCGCCGAGCCGGACCGCACGCTTGTCCAGTATGCCGCCGGCAATCCCCAGGGCGGGACCGGCAGAGGACGGCTCGTCGGCTGGCTTGTGAGCTATGACATTGACGCGAACGGCGCGGCGTTCGCGCTCTTTGAAGGGCGCCAGACCATCGGGCGCGACAGGTCGTGCGATATCTGGATAGAGGATCCGCAGCTTTCCCAGCAGCATGCCATCATTCTCTACCGCAACGGGCGTTTCATCTTCGAAGATCAGCTTTCCACCAACGGCAGCATCGTCAACGGCAAGGAAACCATCGGACAGATTGAAATCATACACGGCGACTTCCTGGAGATGGGAAGAAACACGTTTGTGTTCGTCACCATTCCCCGCTGGGACAAGATCTGAAGACAAGGAAAAGCATACATGGAGACAACGCGCCCTTCCGTGCGCGTGAACCAGGCGACGCATACCGGAAAAGTCCGCACGAACAATGAAGACGCGTTCGGCTGGTTCAGCGTGCCCGCGGGTGAACTCATCCTGGTGGCTGACGGGGTGGGGGGCTACTCAGGAGGCGAAGTCGCCTCCAAATGCGCCATCAGGGCTTTCAGCGATGCCATGCGGCGAGCTGTCGGCGATCCCGCCGAAGCTCTTTCGCAGGCCCTTGTACACGCGGACAGATGCGTCCGGCAGCTGTGGGAAACAAATCCCGAACTCCGCGGGTGCGCAACGACCATCGTCGCCCTGCTGATCGGGGAGACTTCCGCCTGGCACATTCATGCGGGCGACAGCCGGGTGTACAGGTTTTCCGAGGGCAGCCTCCGCCAGCTCGGGCGGGACCATTCCGTCGTTCAGGACATGCTGTCGGCGGGTCTGATTACCGAGGAGCAGGCCAGGGTTTCGCCCAGAAACGTCATCACTCAGTCGCTCGGCGGCAGCCTCAATCCCGGCTACTGCAGGCCGGAACAGGTCCCGTACCGCAGGGGGGACAGGTTTCTCCTCTGCACGGACGGACTCTGGGGCATGGTGGAAGACAGCGGGATCGAGGCTCTTCTCAGGGTCAGTTCCGATGTGCGGGACAATGTCTCTGCCCTGCTCCAGGCGGCCCTTGAGGCCGGCGGCAGGGACAATGTGACCCTCCAGGTCGTTGAGTGCCTGTCCGGGAGTGAGACGCAGAGCACAGCCCGGACGGAGCAGCCCGGCAGGGCGGCAGGGCAGTCCCGGCTTCCGCGTCTTGTCCTCCTGCTTCTCCTTCTCTTTGCCCTTGCCGTTGCGGGCGGATTCGCCTTCGCGCACTTTTTTTCCACGACGCCTGAGGCGCCCGCTTCTCAGCGGAAGGCTCCCTCTTCCGTGAAGCCGGAAGAAAAGGCCGGAGAGACGGGCGGTCAGCAGCAGAGCAAGGCTGCCCGGGAGCAGGTACTCCCGGCCGGGAAGGCGGAGCCTTCAGCCGGCGCCGCTGATCAGCCCGCGGAAAAGACGCCGGAAAATTCCTCCCAAGGTCTGGAAGAGCAGCCGCGGCAGCCGCTGCCGTCAGTCCCTGACACTCTTCAGCAGCCGCAGCCGGCGACTGAGGACAAGCCCCCGCTGGAGCAAAGTCAGACGGCGGTCCCGGACGGCCCGCAGCCGTCACCGGTTCAGCCGGCGCCCGCGGAGGAGACTCAGCAGACGCAGGCGCCGTCCGGGGACGGGCAGCCGCCGAAGGCCCGGCCGGCAGCCGCCGGCAGTCCCCCGATGCCGGAAGCCCGGACGAAAGCCCCCGACAGGGAGAAGGGGCCCGTCAGCTCCGGGACCGGAGGTTCTGAAGGAATGAGCACGGGAAAGATTCTTTGCTCCGTCTTCGCCGGCATTCTGTTTTTCCTCGGCCTGGGAGTTTTTCTCACCAGGATTTCCCGTCGCCGGAGAACATGAACCTCTCCCGCGACCGCGGCGGCAGACAGGACCGCGGAAGGCGGCCGGATCCCGGAATCCATGTCAAATCCTTTGTCATACTGAAAGCTTAGCGCTGAGAGACGTTCATCATGGCCTTACAGAGCGGCTACATGCTGCACGGCGCGTATGAGATCGTGCGCATCATCGGGCAGGGCGGTTTCGGCATAACCTACGAGGCCCGTCACATCAGGTTCAATACCAGGCACGCCGTCAAGGAATACTTTCCCATAGGCGTGGCCGAACGGAGCGGAACGACCGTCCAGCCTGCGGAAGGAAGCACCTGCAGGGAGAACTTTGCCAGAGGGCTTGAATCCTTCATCAGGGAAGCCCAGACGCTCGCCGGCTTTTCTCACCCGAACATCGTGTCCGTGCAGGATTTCTTTCAGGAAAACGGCACGGCCTATCTGGTGATGCCTTTTCTGGTCGGTGAAACCCTCGATGCCGTGCTCCAGAAATGTCCCGGGTCAAAAATGGGCTTTCAGGCTGTCAGACAGTGGCTCGGTCCCATGCTTGACGGTCTGGCCGCGGTGCATGCCAAAGGCTTCATGCATCGCGACATCAAGCCGTCCAACATCTACCTGACGGGGAACGCCGTTCCGATACTCATCGACTTCGGCGCGGCCCGCTCGGACTTGGGGCAGCTTACCCATGGCTTCACCATCGCCTTCACCCCGGAATACGCGCCGCCGGAACAGCATACGACCATAGCGAATTCTCAGGGGCCGTGGACGGACATCTATGCCGTCGGCGCCGTCATGTACCGCTGTCTCATGGGGACGCCTCCTCCTGATTCCAACACGAGGCAGCTTGCCGTCCTGCATGGACAGAAGGATCCCGTCGAGCTGTCCCGCAAAAACATCGCCGCGGCGTCGGACGGCAATGTGGCCGGGATCATAACAAGATGCCTCGATCTGAACAGCAGGACGCGCATACGCTCCGTCGGAGATCTGAAAAAACTTCTCGCTCTTGACGTGTCCCCTCGCGCTGAGGGGACCCCGGGAAAGACAGCCGGGACGGAGAAAGCAGCTGCGGAAAAAAAGAACAGAGATAAATCTGTCCCGAAAAAAAGCGCAAGCTGGAAAGTCATAATAGCATCGTTTTTTGCAGCAGGCACATTGTTGTTTGCCTGTATACTTTTCTTCAGCAATAATGTATCAGACAGAAGCGGTGAAGAAATATTAAGCCTTGTGCTTGAGAAAGGAATGGAAAATGATGGTAATAAAAAAACAAAAGTTTTAAAAAAGAGTAAAGAGTGGTATTCATATGTCTGTGAAGACAAAGGAGTAAGACAATTTATCCTGGTCAGGACAGACAAAGGCAGAGAAATGTTGCTTGTATATCTTTCAAAAGAATTTTATTCATTGGGTATACGAACAAATATAAATGTCAATGAGAAAAATGATAAAAAACTAAATTGTATAATAAGCATTGATAATGTGAAAAAATATACAGCTGACATTTCCAAAGAAAGAGAGCAAGACTGTGTTTTTTATGAACTTTTAAATTTAAAAAATGTTGACATTTTTGAAAAGATGAAATCAGGAAAGAGCATTCATTTTCTTATTTCCGAAGAAAATTCGCCTGCATATGATATTTCTTTTTCCCTGCTGGGCTTCTCCGCCGTGTTTGAGGATGCTGTTTCCTATGTCAATCAGAACTTATGAAAATCGTAAAAGATATTTCAGCTGAAGAGAAAGAACATCTTTCAGGAAAAACACAGTAAGTTCCGGTCTGGACCGTGGCGGGCGGGCAGTTCCTCTGAAATCAGGACATTCCTCCGCCCGGGACTGCCTGCGCGAGCCGCAGAAAGAAC
>CAZFTQ010000002.1:0-66295 GCA_964522365.1 uncultured Desulfovibrio sp.
TTCCAGCGTCCGCAGAGGCATCCGGTTCCAGCATTTCCTCTGGAACTCCAGGAGAAAAGCCACCGTGATATCCGGGCTGTTTTTCACCTGCACGGACCAGACGCAGTCCGCGCGGCGCTTCATAAGACCCCGTCCCGCAAAATCCTGTGATATGTTCCGCAGGGTTGGGAAGCCGGGATTTTTTCGCGGGTGCAGGGAAGAAATCCCGCAGCAGGGATTCCACGACCTTCGGGAAACTGAAAATGCGTTTGCAGGCGGCGTCATGGTCCGTGTGTTTTTGGGGCAGAATCCTCATGCGGAAAACAGGCGGGAAGATCCTTTTTTTGTGGGAAAGGACTATGATACTGACAAGTTGCGCCGGGACCGGCTTTTCAGTCAACAGTTTTTGGGGAGCGGGCGCAAAGTTTTTCAGAGAGAGCCCTGCTGCCGGTGGGTTAGGCCCGGGAGAGAGCTTCAGAATTTTGTGTGACGGGCCGGCGGGGAGCCTGTCCGAAAGGAAAAGGCCGGGCGAAGCCGCCGGACGGGCATCTGCCGAGCGCCTCTCCCCGCGGGGGAGAGGGCTTCCTTCGGGCGTCGGAAGTCTGCGCGGGCCGTCGGGAAGCGGATGGACAGAGGCGGGCCCCATGATCCGTCTTCGGTGCCGGTCGTACTGGCAGTTCCGCCGACAGGCATGACGCCTCCGATTTTTCCATCCAGGCGACACACGCTCCTCTCAGGAAGATTCCTGAGGCGTCCGGCTGTCCGCCGTGAACTTTTTCCCGCCGGCGGCCGGTCCGGAGCCCGCCGGATCTGAAAAAAATTCTGCCGCGTTTCCGGCGGCGTTTTCTCCGGACTGCGTCCTTTTCCCGGTTTCCGCGGGCAGCCGCCGGAAAAAAGCCTTGCCGCGCCCCCGCTCTCCCGGTACTTTCCACGGACAGCCTGCCGGGCGGGTCAGGCCGCCATTCAGCGTCCAGCCCGGGGACTCCCTTCCCCGAGACGCGGGATCCCCTGCGGCCTGCCGCCCGCGGGTTTTTTCCTGGCGCATTCAGCAGGATGTCACCGCGGGGCCGCCGAATTCGGCCCGCCCGGCGGGGGAGGGATCCGGTCGATATGAACAGGCAGACGGAAGAGCGGCTCGCGGGGCATTTTCAGTCCATACTCGATGCCCTCTCAGACGGGGTGTACATCTCCGACACGGCCGGCAGGACGCTCTGCGTCAACAGCATGTACGAGAAGATGACCGGTCTCAGACGCGAAGAACTGGAAGGCCGCGATGTCCGGGAAATGGTCCGCAACGGCGTTTTTGACAGCGTTCTCAATCCGGAAATCGTTCAGACCAGACGTTCAGCCACGCGCCTCCAGCGGCTCAAGGACGGCAAAACCCTTGTCCTGAGCGGCTATCCCGTCTTCAACGAGGGCGGCAGACTCTGCTTTGTGGTCACCTTCGCCAGAGACATCACCATTCTGACCAGTCTCAACGAGCAGATTGAGGAGCAGAAGGGGCTCATCCAGCACACCGAGGACCAGATCGCCTTCATGACCCGCCAGCAGAAGGAGGAGCATGCCGTCACGCCCGCCTTTGCCAGCCGGGCCATGGAGCATGTCCTCGAACTTGTGGACCGCATCGCGCCCACCGAGGCCACGGTGCTCCTGCTGGGCGAAACGGGCGTGGGCAAGGATGTCATCGCCCATCTCGTCCACCAGCGCAGCTCCCGCCGGAGCAAGCTCATGCTCAAGGTGGACTGCGGCGGCATCACCGAGTCTCTCACCGAGTCCGAGCTCTTCGGCTATGTGGCCGGCGCCTTCACCGGCGCCTCGCCCAAGGGCAAGGCCGGCTATTTCGAGATCGCCAACGGCAGCACCATTTTCCTGGACGAAATCGGCGAACTCCCCCTCTCCATGCAGACGCGTCTTCTGCGCGTGCTCCAGGACGGCGAGATCATGCGGGTGGGCTCCACGACCCCCAGAAAGGTGGACGTGCGCATCATCGCCGCCAGCAACCGCAATCTCAAGGACTGCGTCCTCGCGGGAACCTTCCGCCAGGACCTGTACTACCGCCTCAACGTGGCCAGCATCCAGATTCCCGCCCTCCGGGACCGTCCCGAGGACGTGGCTCCCCTGGCGAAGCTCTTTCTGGAGAGCTACTCAGGCAAGTATCGGAAAAAGCTCCGTTTCCTCGACAGCACCCTGAACCTCCTCCGCCAGTATTCCTGGCCCGGCAATGTCCGGGAACTGCAGAATCTGGTGCACAGCATGGCCATCACCACCAGGGGCCCGGTCATCTCGCCGCAGGAACTCCCCTCCCAGATTGCCGGTCTGCAGCCGGAGCCCTCCTTTGCCGATGAGAGCTTCAGCGGTCAGCGCTCTCTGCGCGAAATCATGGCGGAAATGGAAGCAGACTTTCTGCGCCAGGCCATAGAGCGTCACGGTTCGGTGCAGAAGGTGGCAGAGATCTTCAAGGTGGACCGCTCAACCATCTTCCGGAAAATCCGCCGGGCCCGCCGGCCGGACGGAGAGGAAGGCTCCTGATCTCCCCCGGAGAAGGAAAAGGCCTTTTCCCGGCGGCCCCCGCGGGCCTTCCGTCTTTGACAGCAGGCTCTCTTTGAGGCAGTGAAGAGACGACCCAGACCTGTTTTCCCTTTCTGCCCGAGGCCTGTCATGTCAGAGCTCTCTCTTGCCGAACGCTATCTCGCCCTGCGGGGGCCCAGACCCGAACTGCCCGAGTCTCCGCTGCGGGGGATTCCTCAGCTTCTCCTGCCCAAGGCGGCCTCTCCCGTGCCGGACGAAGCGGCCTGTCTGGCTCTCTGGGACAAGTACGGGATGCTGGACAACATCCGGGCCCACAGCCTGCTCGTGGCTGATTCGGCCACCGCGCTGGCCCGGATGGCCGTTGAGCGCGGCTTTCCGGTGGATGTCTCCGCCGTGCGGGCAAGCGGCCTCCTCCACGACATAGCCAAGACCTACTGCCTGCTCCACGGTGGCAGCCACGCCCATCTCGGCGCGGCCTGGGTGGTGGCGGAGACAGGCAATTACGCCGTGGCTCAGGGCGTCTTCCACCATTTCTGCTGGCCATGGCCCATGCCTCTGGATCAGCCCGATCGTCTCTGTTCCCTGCCCTTCTTCATCATGTATGCCGACAAGCGGGCCAGGCACGACGAATTCGTCACCCTGGACGAGCGCTTCTCGGATCTTCTGGACCGCTACGGCACGACGCCTCAGCGCAGGGACGGCATTTTTGCCTCCTATGTCCAGGCAAGGGACATGGAGCAGGCTCTGTCCGGGTATCTCGGCAGGGATCTGGCCGGTCTTCCGGCGCTCCGATAAATTTTTTCCGCAGAGGGTTCTCCATGAAAGTTCTTCTCATCGTCGGCGGCTGGTCGACGGAACGCGGCGTTTCCCTGACTTCAGCCCCGGATCTCAAGGCGGCTCTGGAGGAACTGGGTCACAGCGTGACGCTCTTTGACCTCAGGGACGAGTTTGACTCCCTCCTCAGCGCGGCCAAGGCCCACGATTTCGCCTTCATCAATCTGCACGGCTCCCCGGGCGAGGACGGCATGGTGCAGGCCATGCTTGACAGCGCGGGCTGTCCCTACCAGGGCGCGGGCCCGGCCGGCTCCTTCCTGGCCCTTCACAAGGCCTGCACCAAGCAGATCTTCCGCGATGCGGGCCTGCCCACGGCCGACTGGGAATTCCTTCCCGTGCCGCCCCCCGAGGGCTGGGAAAACAGGCTCGGCTACCCCGTCTTCGTCAAGGGCTGCGTGGGCGGCTCCTCCCTGCGCCTGGGCAGGGCGGACGACAGGGAGCAGATGGAGGCCATCATGGCCGAGATCTTCGCCGCCGGCGAAGGGGTGCTTCTGGAGCGGGCGCTGAAGGGCAGGGATGTAACCTGCGCCATCCTCGGCGGCGAGGCTCTGCCTCCCATTCTCATTCTGCCCCAGAAGGGCGAGTACTTTGACTATGTGAGCAAGTATTCCGACGGCGGAGCCAAGGAAATCTGCCCGGCGCCCATCTCGGAAAACGCCACGCGCCGGGTCAAGGAGCTGGCCGCGGCCGCCGTGGAGGCCCTGGGCCTCAACGGCTGCGGCCGGGTGGATTTCGTGCTGGGCGACAACGATGAGCTCAACCTTCTGGAAGTGAACACCCTGCCCGGCATGACCGGCGCGAGCCTCGTCCCCAAGGCCGCGGCGGCGGCCGGCCTTTCCTTCCCGGCGCTTCTGGCCCGCTACATCGAGCTTGGTCTGAAAAAGAACTGAGGGGCCATGGCCGGCCCGACCCTCACCGCGTTTCTGGCGCATTTCTGCGCCTTCGGCACCGTCGCCGTCTGGGGCATGACCTTCATATCCACCAAGGTCCTGCTCCAGACCTGCACGCCTCTGGAAATCGCCCTCTACCGCTTCGTGCTGGCCGTTGCCGTCATGCACCTCATGGCCCCCAGGATTTTCCGGCATGGCGGGGGCTGGCGGACGGAGCTTCTCTTTGCCGGCGCGGGCCTCGCGGGGGTCTCGGTCTACTTTTTCTTTGAGAATGTCGCTCTGACGCTCACCTATGCCTCCAATGTGAGCCTCATCATCTGCACGGCGCCTTTCTGCACGGGCCTGGCGGCCCGGATCTTCCTGGGAGAAGAACTTCACGGCAACTTCTTCCTGGGCTTTCTGGTGGCCATCTCGGGCATCGCCTGCATCTCCTTTGCCGGCGCGGCCTTCCTGGGGCTCAATCCGGGCGGCGATCTTCTTGCCGCGGGCGCGGCCGTGAGCTGGGCCTTCTACTCCATCTTCACCCGCCGCATCTTCGCCAGGGGCTATCCTCTCATCGAGGCCACGCGCCGCATCCTGTTCTGGGGCCTCGTCACCCTGAGCCTGGGCGTTCCCTTTCAGGGCACGCCCCTGACGATCCCTGACTTCGGAAGTCCGGCCGTCCTGCTCAATTTTCTCTTCCTGGGCGTGCTCGCCTCCTCCGTCTGCTTTGTCACCTGGAATTTCGGACTGAGATCGCTCGGCGCGGTCCGGGCCACGGCCTATGTCTATCTGACCCCGGTGGTCACCGTGGTGGCCGCCGTCGTCATCCTGGACGAGCGCATCACGGCCCTCTCAGGCCTCGGCATGATTCTCACCCTGGCGGGTCTCGTTCTTTCGGAGACCCGCGGCAATGTTCTCGCGGCCTTCAGAAAAGTCACGGCCGGCCGAAAAGACTGAGAGAAGAGCCGCGAAAGGCCGGCCAGGGCCGGATTTTCCGGCGGATACCAGAGGATCCGCAGCCGGATCGGGCTTGACCGTCCGGGAAAAGTGTGCATTTTGTCTTGCCACGGAACCCGTGCGGTTCCTTCTCCTGTCCCCGGAGCTTTTTTCGTGCGTCTGCGTCCGCTCACCCTTTTTCTCTGCTTCCTGCTCGCCGCGGCGGCTCTGCCTGCGCCTCAGCCGGCGCGGGCGGCCCTCTCGGACGTGCGCAACACGCCCGTGGTGCGGGTGGTGAACAGGGTCTCGCCGGCCGTGGTCAACATCACGAGCACCAGCGTGCAGGGCAGGGGGCTTTCACCCCTGGAGCAGTTTTTCGGAGATTTCGGCATGCCGCGGCGGCCCAGCCGCCGGGAGAGTCTCGGCTCGGGCGTGCTGGTGGACGGCAGACGGGCCCTGGTGCTCACCAATTCCCATGTGGTGCAGAACGGCACGGACATCCAGGTCCGTCTCAACGACGGCCGGGAATTCAAGGCCCGCCTGCGCGGCGCGGATCCGGACTTTGACCTGGCGGTGCTGGAACTGGAGGGCGCGAAGGGGCTCCCGGAACTCCCTCTGGGCGACTCGACCGGCGTCCAGCCCGGGGAAACGGTCATCGCCATCGGCAATCCCTTCGGCTTTTCCCATACCGTGACCACGGGCGTGGTCTCGGCTCTGGGCCGGAGCATCCGCTCCGAGGCCGGTCTCTTCACGGATCTCATCCAGACCGACGCGGCCATCAATCCGGGCAATTCCGGCGGCCCCCTCATCGATCTGGACGGGAGTCTCATCGGCATCAACACGGCCGTCTACGGCAAGGGCTGGGGCATCGGCTTCGCCATTCCCGTGAACAAGGCGCGTCAGGTCATGGCGGGCCTGCTGGACGGCAAAAAACCCGCGCCGCTCTGGATCGGCATTCAGGCCGAGGACATCGACCAGCGCCTGGCCCTGGACTTCGGCCTCACGAGCCCCAGGGGCATCGTCATCAGCGGCGTCTACAGAAATACGCCCGCCGCCGGAGCCGGCCTTGAGCCCGGCGACATTCTGGTGGCCGTCAACTCGACGCCGGTCACGGACAGGCGGGAATATCTTTCGCTTCTGCGCAACCAGACGGGGGGCACGCCCCTGCAGCTGGAGGTGCGGAGTCTGCACGGCGGCCCCGCCAGGCGGGTCAGCCTGGTGCCCCAGGAGTTCAGCGACGACATGGCGCTGGAGATTCTGCGGCGGCGCTGGGGCTTCACCGTGCGCAGCCGCGGACGCAGCGGCCTCGCCGTCGCGTCCGTGGAGCAGGAGGGTCCCGCCGGCGTCCTCAGAAAGGGCGACCTGCTTCTGGGCGTGAGCGGGACGGAAACGTCAACTGCGGCTGATCTGGCTGCGGTCTTCCGCTGGGAACGCCTGTCCAACAGCGTTCTGCTCCTCATCGAGCGGGGCGGACGGGCCTACTACGCGAGACTGCAGATGCAGTGAAGATGAGGCGCGGCGCGGGTCATGGGGCCGGCGCCGCCGGCGGGGTGTTTCCCTTGACACCTTTCCGTTGTTTGTCAATACTCGAAGGGATGCGGATTTTCCCCGCATGTCCAACCTCGGTCTTCTGACCGTTCCTACCGGAGGAATCCAATGTCGTACAATGTCGTTGTTGACCAGGAGAAATGCATAGGCTGCGGCGAATGCGTCGATGTTTGCCCCGTCGAAGTGTACGAACTCGTCGAAGGCAAATCTGAACCCGCCAACGCTGAAGAATGCCTCGGCTGTGAATCCTGTGTGGAGGTCTGCTCCCAGGACGCCATTGAAGTCAAGGAAGTGTAGCCAGAGGCTCGCCTTTTCTGTTCAGGTGCCGCCGGGAAGCACTCTCCTGGCGGCACTCCTGTCTGATCGCCCGCAAACGACGGAGAGAGAACTCATCATGGTGCCGGACCTTTCGCCGATTTTCGCGCAGTACGAGCAGCTGCGCGGCTATGTGGACGCGGCCTTTGCCAGGGTGGAGCAGACCTGCCCGGGCTGCGTCACCTGTCATCCCGGCTGCAGCGACTGCTGCCACGCGCTTTTTGACCTTTCCCTGGTGGAGGCCATGTACCTGAACCGGGCCTTTCAGAAGGCCTTTGACTACGGTCCCGAACGCTCCGCCGTTCTCGAACGGGCGGAAAAGACGGACCGCCAGCTCGCCCGCATCAAGAAGAATCTCTTTCTGGAAGAAAAGAAGGGCAAGGCGCCTGCCCTCATCATGGAGGAGGTGGCCGGACTGCGCATGCGCTGTCCGCTCCTGGACGAGAAGGACATGTGCCTGCTCTACGAGGCCAGACCCATCACCTGCCGCGCCTACGGCGTGCCCACGAGCATCGCCGGCAAGGGTCATGTCTGCGGCACCTCCGCCTTTGTCCAGGGCACCCAGTATCCCACCGTCAAGCTGGACCGCATCCAGGATACCCTCCTGGATCTGAGCCTGGCCGTCGAGCGGGCGGTGGGCAGCCGTTTTGACCAGCTCCACGAGGTCTACATGCCCCTCTCCATGGCCCTGCTGACCTCGTTTGACGATGCCTTTCTCGGGATCGGTCCGGCCAGACCGGAAGACTGATCCCCCCAGGGAGGAGAAGCCATGTCCAGCCTCTTTTCCGATATCCACGCCAATGTGTACCGGGACGGCACCCCCCAGCCTCTGACCCCCGAGCAGGAGGCCAGCAAAAGGGAAATGTACGAGCGCATGAAGCCGCGCAACCGCCGCTTCATCGACCGCATAGGCTACGAGAACTGGGACCCCTTTCAGAAGCCCAACGATCCCATGGACATCCGCCAGGATGTGACCAAGAGGACCACCCAGGATCTGGTACGGGAATTTCTCCAGCAGGTCTCCGACAGCGACAGATACAGCAATGAGTACGCCCGCGGGGCCCTCAACGCGGCCCTGGGCATCATCAACCGGGACGAGACCATGCGCGGCACCTTTGACTTCTGTCTCTGGTACTGCGATCTCCTCCGCCGGGAAGGCCTGGTCAGCCCCCGCATTGATCCCATGCCCGGGAAGGCGTAGATTGCCGGCCATCCACCGCCTGTCCACCCTTTCCTGAGAGGAGAGCCATGAAGGAACGATACGACGATCTCGATGAATACATCCGTGACCTCAAGGAGGCCATAGCGCTCTCCAGCGGCCAGTGCGCGGCCCACCACTACAATCTCGGGGTGGCCCTTCTGAGCAAGCGCGACTTCATGGGCGCCGAAGCGTCCTTCCGGGACGCTCTGCGCGAGTCTCCCCACATGGCCGAGGCCATGGTGCAGCTGGGCGGCATCTGCCTGCACCGCGGCGATCTGGACGGCTGTCTCAGCTACAACATGGAGGCCACCAGCATCCGGCCCAAGTTTTCCGTGGCCGAAAGCAACATCGCCTTTGTCTACCTGCAGCGCCGGGATCCCGACAAGGCGCTGGAACACCTGGCCCGGGCCCTCAAATGGGACCCCCGTTTCATTCAGGCCAGAAACGACGAGGCCATCGCCTACTTCATGAAGGGCCAGTACGACAAAAGCGAGGCCTCCTGCCGCGCCCTGCTCAAGGACGAGCCGGCCTTCGCGCCCGCCTGGCAGAATCTGGCCCTCGCTCTCTTTGAGCAGAACCGCTTCCAGGAAGCTCAGGAAGCCATGACCAAGGCCGAGGAACTGGGCTTCAGCGTGCCCGAGGGCTTCAGGAAGGAACTGGCGGACAAGCTGGCGCAGGGCTAGGCATCGTTTCAAGGAAGGAAATTTTCCCCTGCGGGCCCCCTGGCCCCGGCGGAAAAGAGAGTGCGGCCCGTTTCCCGGCAAAAGGGGAAACGGGCCGTTTCCTTGTTCTTCCGCGGCTGAGCAAGCGCGCGGGGCCTCAGTCTGAAGGAAAGTGTCCTCTTCCTCCCGGGCCTCACTTTCCGGCCTCTGAAAGAGGGAGGAGCTGAATGATATCTTTCAGTTCACGCGGCAGGGCTCCGGTTCCCGCCCTCCGCCCGGCCCGTCAGAAATCCAGCGTCAGGTCCACCGGACAGTGATCGGAGCCGTACTGATCCGCCTGGATGTCCGCGCTCACGATGCGGTCCTGTATGTCTTCCGTCACAAAGAAGTAGTCCAGGCGCCATCCGATGTTCTTCTCTCTGGCCCGCATGCGGTAGGACCACCAGGAATAGGCGCCTTCCCTGTCGCCGTGCACATGGCGGAAGCTGTCCACCCAGCCATGGGAGGTGAAGAAATCCAGAAAGGCCCGCTCCACCGGCAGAAAGCCCGTGTTGAGGACGTTCTGCTGGGGTCTGGCCAGATCTATTTCCCTGTGGGCGATGTTGAAATCGCCGCAGACCACCACGGGCTTGGAGGCACGCAGGGACTGGGCATAGGTGAAAAAGGCGTCAAAGAAGCCCATTTTGTACTCGAGCCGCTTGAATCTGCCCTGGTGCTTTCCTTTTTCGTCCAGGATTTCCTCGCCGCCGTTGGGGAAATAGCCGTTGAGGAAGTGGAAGCGATCGTACTCCAGGTGGAGGAGCCGGCCTTCGCCCTGCCAGCGGGGATCCGGCAGTTCGGCACGGACGGTCAGGGGCTTCACCCGGCTGTAGACAGCCACCCCGGAATAGCCTTTCTTGACTTCGCTGGAGGAAAAGAAGGCGTGCCAGCCCTCGGGATTCACCAGTTCCGGGCTCAGCTGCTCCGGCCGGGCCTTGGTCTCCTGGAGGGCGATGATGTCCGCCGTTTCACGACGGAACCAGCGCCAGTCCTCTTTGCCGGACACGGCCCGCAGGCCGTTCACATTCCAGGAAGCAAGTCGCAGTGTCATTGATATCTCCGTGAAAAAAACGGGCTGTCTCCGGCCGGGACGGCCGCCGGGATCCCGCGTGGTTTGCTTTTTGCGCCGTCCTCTGCCATACTGCCGCAAACTTGGCATGAGATCATTCGCCGCGCCGTGCCGGCGCCGCGGGTCCCTGATCCGCGGTCCTGCGCCGTGCGCGGCTCATCGGAGCGGGCCGGATCCCGCCTTCGCGCCGCTGGAGGCAAGCAAATGAGTTCAGACGCTCAGGTCCTGAAAAACTGGGACTGGGACAAACTGCAGGAAAAAAGGGCCAGGCAGCAGGGCTACACCCCGCCGCCCAGGGACGAAGGCCCGGAGGAAGAGCCCGAACGGGAGCCTGAAGGAAGGCAGCGCCGCAGCTTCTTCGGCCGCGGAGGCGGCGGAGGGGGAGGCGGTGGAAAGCGCCGTCTTCCGTCCTTCAATTTCTCCCTGCCCAGCATCGGCGGCGGCAAGGGCCTGGTCATCATCCTGGTGGTGCTGGTGGCCGTCTGGCTGCTCTCCGGCATCTACATCGTGGAGCCGGACGAGGAGGGCGTGGTTCTGCGCTTCGGCAAGTACAACCGCAGCACCGAGCCCGGCCCCCACTATGCTCTGCCGATTCCCATCGAGACCGTCTACACGCCCAAGGTCACGCAGGTGATGCGCAGCGAGATAGGCTACCGGAATGTCGGCCAGTCCGTCACCTTCCAGCAGGGCAGGGTCAAGACCATGCCCCAGGAAGCGTCCATGCTGACAGGCGACGAAAACGTTGTCAATGTGCAGTTCTCCGTGCAGTACAAGATCAAGGACGCGGTGGAATATCTCTTCAATGTGGCGGGTCCGACGCCCCTCGTCCACAACGCGGCCGAGGCCGCCATGCGCGAAGTCATCGGCAACAACCTCATCGACTCCGCCATCACGGACGGCAAGCTCCAGATCCAGAGCGACGCCACGCAGCTTCTTCAGACCATTCTGGACCGCTACGGCGCCGGCATTCAGGTGCTGGCCGTGCAGCTCCAGGACGTGCATCCGCCGCAGGAAGTCATCGAGGCCTTCAAGGATGTGGCGAGCGCCCGGGAAGACAAGAGCCGCATCATCAATGAGGCCGAAGCCTACCGCAACGCGCTGCTTCCCAGCGCCCGCGGTGAGGCTTCCGCCATCCGCAACGAGGCCGAGGCCTACGCCGCCACCCGCGTCCAGAACGCCGAAGGCGCGGCCAGCCGCTTCACGGCCCTGCGCGTCGAATACGAGAAGGCGCCCCAGGTGACGGGGCAGCGCCTCTACTACGAGACCATGGAAGAAGTTCTCGCCGGCGCGCAGGAAAAGGTGATTCTGGACGGCCAGGCCGCCCAGCGGGCTCTGCCCTATCTGCCTCTGCCCACCCTTGCTCCGGCGCCCGCGCCCAGAGCGCCCCGCCAGCCCGAGATGGAGCCGAAGAAGTGAACAAGAAAATTTCCGTCCTGATACTGGTGATCTTCGTGGCGGCGGTGCTGCTCACGCAGTCCGTCTTCACGGTGAACCAGATGGAATCCGCCATCGTCCTCCAGCTCGGCGAGCCCAAGGACGAGGTCTACGGCCCGGGCCTCCATTTCAAGCTGCCCTTCATCCAGAATGTGGTTTTCTTTGACGCCAGGGTCCTGGACTACGAGGCAAGCTCCCGCGAAGCCTTCACGGTGGACAAAAAGGCCATCGTGCTGGACAACTACGCCCGCTGGCGCATCACGAATCCCCTGCAGTTCTACCGCACCATGCGCACGCTCATCGGCGCCCAGGCGCGCCTGGACGACGTGGTCTACTCCCAGCTCCGGGCCATGGTCGGCGGCTACACCCTCTCCGAGGTCGTCTCCACCCAGCGCGCGGCCATCATGACCGAAGTCACCGTCAAGGTGAAGGAAATCATGAAGAGTTTCGGCGTGGAGGTCATCGACGTCCGCATCAAGCGCACGGACCTGCCCGCTGAAAACCTCAGAGCCATCTTCGGGCGCATGCGCGCCGAGCGTGAACGCCAGGCCAAGCAGTACCGCTCCGAGGGCGACGAAGAGTCCACGCGCATCCGCTCCGACGCGGACCGCCAGAAGGCCATCATCCTGGCCGATGCCGCCCGTGACGCTCAGATCATCCGCGGCGACGCGGACGCCCGGGCCGCCCAGATCTACGCCGACGCCTACGGCAAGAACAAGGACTTCTACGCCTTCCAGCGCTGGCTGGAAGCCACCAGAATCTCCTTCGGCCAGAACAGCAAGATGATCCTCAGTCAGGAAAACATGCTGGAGCGTCTGAAGTAGCCGCGCGCCCGGAAACCGCGGTCTGCTTTTTCCGAAAAATGCCCCTCGGGCAGAGCTTTTCAGCGTCCGGGGGAACTTTGACCAGGTTGTACGGTGACCGATCCGGCGGAACCGGACAGACGGTTTGCCTGCAGAAAGCGAGAACTGAAAGCCCGTGACTTCGCAGCAAGCCACGGGCTTTTTTCAGCGAGGGCTGTCCCGCCGCTGAGAACGGGGTCACGGCCCGCCGCCGGGGAGGAGATTTTCTTTTCCGCCGGAAAAGGTCGCAGCCTCGGATGTTTTCCTGCTCAGGACAGTCAGGACCGCTCCGAAACAGGCGCTGGCTGACTCACCAGGAAAGTTTTACCGGTATTCTCAAATCAGAACCGGCTTTCACCGCAGGATCCCCGGCCAGGCGCGGGGCAGCGCGCCTCTTTTGCGGGGGATCCGGAAACGGCCGTCCCTGCCGCGGCGGATGTCCGGGAATGTCTGCTGCTGAGGAGAAACCATCGTGCAGAAGATAGACAAAACCAGCACACTTCAGAATATTCTGATGAACCGCCGTTTTACGATAGACTATTTTCAGAGAGAGTATCGCTGGGGGCGGAAGCAGATAGAGCAGATGCTTTCTGATTTTCAGAACACATTTGAAGAATATTATGATCCGGAAGAGCATGACACGACGCTGGAAGTTGAAAAATATGGTTATTATTACCTGGGTTGCATCATCTGCACGGGAGGCTCAGCCAGCAAGGTGATTGATGGCCAGCAGCGGCTTACGTCGCTGACGCTTCTTCTGATCTACCTCATGAATCTGCAGAAGGAGCTGGGCATACCTGCTGACAGCGTCGTTGAACTTGGCAGCATGGTCTATTCAGACCATTTCGGCGTAAAGAATTTTAATATAGATGTACCTGAGCGTTCCCGATGCATGCAGGCTCTTCTCAATAATGAGAAGAATTATACCCCGGAGAATGAAAGCACCAGGAATATGCTGGAGCGATATGAAGATATCGCTGAATGCTTCCCGGATGATCTGAAGGGAAAGGCGCTTCCCTTTTTCATATACTGGCTGAAAGGCAAGGTCTTGCTGCTGGAACTTGATACGCCCTCTGAAGATGAGGCGCATACGATTTTCCTGACAATGAATGACCGAGGCCTCAGCCTGAACAGCGCTGAGATGATGAAGGCGTATGTGATACAGCAGGTACAGGAGTCTTATCGCATAGAGGTCAATCATCGGTGGCAGGACAATATAAACAAAATTAAAAATGCCTCCTCCAACAGTTCCAGCGGCATGGTAAACACGGAGGATGTTGAGTTTATTTCAATCTGGCTGCGTGCAAAGTACGCAGAGTCGCTTCGTGAGGCAAAGTGCGGCGCAAGAGACAGGGATTACGAACTTCTCGGCGACAAGTTCCATACCTGGGTAAGGGCGCATGCCAAAGAGAAGATGCGTCTCCAGAAATCAGAGGATTTCCGCCAGTTCGTCATGAAAGAAATGACGGCAATGACCAGACTCTACCTTCGACTCAGGGAATATTGTTCAGAGTTCACTGAAGGATATGAAGAAGTCTTTTACAATGCTGACCGTGATCTGACCTATCAGCTCATGCTTGCGCTTTCAGCTGTGAAAGTTGACGATCCCGAAGAGATTGTGAAGAAGAAGATTCAGATGACGGCGAAGTTTGTCGATGACTTTGCTTCCACCCGTATTTTCAATTTCAGAAAAGCCAACTGGAATACAAATAAATATTTTCTGTTCAAAGTGATGTGCGATGTCCGCGATCAGGACTGCAAGACGGTGGGCATGGTTTTTGTCCGCGCATTACGCCGGATGGACGCCGGTCTCGACGGTATCACGAAATTCAGTCTGAATCAGTTTTCCCGCCGGTATATGCTTCATGCTCTGGCCCGTTTTACCTCCCATGCAAATGTGCTCATGGGCAATCCGTCTCATTTCGACGAGTACGTCAACCGGAACCTGCACGGAAACACCTACGACATCGAGCATATCATTCCCGGCAGACATGAAGATTACAGAGAGGAGTTTCCCGATTACGATGACTTTCAGGCCCGGCGCCAGCACATCGGAAATCTGATCATTCTCACCCGCGACAAGAACAGAAGCTATCAGGATATGAAGTATTCTCAGAAAGTGGAGAAGTATTCCGGTGACAACATTCTGGCGCAGGCACTCAATGAGAACGCCTACAAAAACAATCCCCGGTTCTTGAAGGAAGTAGCCAAGCCTTACGGTTTTTCAGCGATTGCGCACTTCGACAGTCAGAGTATTGCATCGCGGGCAGAGATCTACCTGAAAATGGCCGTCGACATCTGGAATCCGGACGATATCAAGAGCCTTGCCGGAGGCTGGTCCGCTGAGGAAGAAAAGCAGTTTTTCAAGAATGTCAAGGGTCAGGAATTTACGGTTGGCTATGCCGATCGCAGCTGGAAAGACGCCCTGAAGTATGGATTCCTCTCTGCGAATGGCCATGGAAGCGGCAGGCTCCTGCATAATGTGCAGGCCGGCGACACCGTCTTCTGTCATATTGCCGGCTCCGGATTTGTCGGAATTGGAGAATGTCTTGAGACAGCCGTTCCCATGAAGGAGTTCACCGTTGATGTTGACGGCAGCTCGACACCGGTGGCGTCGGCTCCGTGGGTTTCCGAAGAGGCAAAATCAAAGCTCGAACAGAACGAAGAAATCTTCATACGTGTCAGATGGAAGAAATTTGTGGAAGATCCTGCTGAAGGGTACTGGGAGAAAGGCATGACCTGCGTGCCGCTGGTGGCGTACACCCTGTATGACAAAACGACGTACGACATGATCAGGGAACACTTTGATTATCGGGAGGATGCTCAGGAATGAGCCGCACCGGTCCCGGTCTGCCCCGCAGATTCGCCTGAAAAAACGGGAAAGCGGCTTTGCGCGGCAGGTTCAGCTGAACGCGGTCTGAAGACCGGCGGGAAAAGGCGGGGTTTCCAGTGATTGAGTCAAAAAATTCCAGACTGTTGCGGCAAAGGCAGAATGTCGCCCTCAAAGGGGCCTTTTTCCTGCTTTTCTTCCTCTGTCTGCTGGGTTTTCCCGGCTGCGCGTCCCAGACGCCCAAGGCGGGACCGGCGGAGGCCGTTCCGCCGGAGTGGACGGATCTGCGTGACAGGCTTGCCGCGGACGGGACTTCCGGTCCGGAGGTGGACGCTCTTCTGGCCGGCCTCGGCTCCAGGACCCAGGATCCCATGGGCCGGAAGATGGTTGAGCTCTACCGGAAAAACTTCCTGCCCAGGCCCCCGTCGAAGCGGGAGCCCCGGGACGCCGTCTACAGAAATGTGGTGACGGAGAAAAACGCCGGCCTCTGCCGGGACTACATCGCGGCCCACCGGAAAGCTTTCGACGAGGCCGAGCGGACCTGGGGCGTGCCCCCTGCCGTGGCCGCGGCTCTCCTCTTTGTGGAGACGAGACTCGGGACCGTCCTGAAGGACGTGCCGGAAAACGCCCTGCATACCCTCGCCAGCATGTCCCAGAGCGTCACGACGGAGAGCATTCCGGACTGGCTTGAGAAGATGCCCGGCTGGGAGGAGCACAGGGACTGGTTCGCCACGGTCATGCCGGCGAGAGCCGAATGGGCCTACAAAGAAACCCGCGCCCTCATCCGCTACATGCTGGCCAACGGCATCCGGCCCGACATGCTCCCCGGTTCCATCTACGGCGCCATCGGTCTCTGCCAGTTCATGCCGAGCAACATCCCGCTCTACGGCGTGGACGGCAACGGCGACGGCTCGGTGAATCTCTACGATGCGGAAGACGCCGTGCCCTCCCTGGCCTGCTTCCTGGCCAGACACGGCTGGCGTCCCGGCGCCGCCCGCAAGGCCCGGCACGCGGCGCTCATGCGCTACAACAAATCCGTGAAGTACGCCAATACCATTCTGGCCCTGGCGGATCTCGTGCAGGGCAGGCCGGCGGAGCCTGTGAAGGCCGGCCGCGCCGGGGCCCGGTAGGCCCCTCCTGGGAGGACGGCATGTCAGCAGTCTGGACCTGGCCCGAAGAAGGCGCGCTTTTTCCCGAGGGACTGGCTCCGGGGCCCCTCGATGACGCGGCCATGGCTGAGGCCGGGGCCGGGCTTGCGAGCGGGCTCGGCCGCCTGAAGGAGCTTGCCTGCCGTCTGGCGGGTCTGCCCGGCGGACCGGGCGCAGCCCCCGCGAGACTCTTTCTTTTCTGCGGCGATCACGGCGTGGCCGAAGAAGGGGTCTCGGAGAGCGCCGGGTGCCGGGAGACGGCGGAGGACATCCTGGCGGGCAGGGCGCCCGTTTCCCTCCTCGCTGCCGAGGCGGGCCTGGAGCTTGTTCCCGTCGACGCGGGCCTGCGCGGCGACCCCCTCCCGGGAAGTCTCGATCTGCGGCTCGGCGAGGGCACGGCGAACATCGCCCATGGCCCCGCCATGAGTCCGGAGACCTGCCTCGAGGGGCTCAGAAAAGGCGTCATGCTGGCACTGGAGTCCAGGGACGAGGGGACGCGCCTGCTCTGCGCGGCGCAGCCTGGCCCGGACGGCGGCTGTTCCGCCGCGGCCGTTCTGAGCTCCCTGCTGGGGCTTCCTCCCGCCGCTCTGGTGACAGGCCGGTCCCGATCTGATCAGACCCACAGAACGGACGTGGTCCGCAAGGCGCTCCTCGTCAACGCGGCGGTCCTGCACAGCGGCCCCGCCCCGGATCCTCTGCTGACGCTGGCCTGCCTGGGGGGCTTTGAGACGGTTCTCGCGGCGGGCCTCGTGCTGGGGGCGGCCGCGGCCGGTCTGCCGGTGCTCCTGGACGGCTTTGCCGCCACGGCGGCCTGCGCGGCGGCCCTGCAGCTGGCGCCCGAGGCGGCCTCCTGCTGCTTCTTCGCCCATGCCTCCGACGGCTCCGGCCAGGCGCAGGCGCTCCAGAAACTTGCCCAGGCCTTCCCGGATCCCTCCTGGGCGAGTCCCCTTCTTCAGCTCGGCCTGGCCGCGGAAGACGGGACGGGAGCGGCGCTCGCCTGGCCCCTCCTGCGTTCGGCGGCAGGGCTTGCCCGCCGGGCTCTGGCCGCCCGCGAAGAAAGATCAGGAGGGCGGCCGTGATGGACAGCACGCCCAATGGAGAGGCTCCTCTGCTGGAGCTGAGAAACGTCACCCGGATCTTCCATCTCAGGGGAAACGCCATGGCCAGGCTCACGGCCGTGCGCGGAGTTTCCCTGCGCGTGCGCAGAGGGGAGTGCGTGGGCCTCGTGGGGGAATCCGGCTGCGGCAAGTCCACCCTGGGGCGGCTGGTGAGCGGCCTCATTCAGCCCACGGAAGGCGAGATCCTCTTTGACGGCGCGCCCCTGCCGCCGGCCTCGGCCGCGTCGGCCGCAGCGGGCCGCATCCAGATGGTCTTTCAGGATCCCTTTTCCTCCCTCAATCCCCGTCTGCGCGTGGGCGAAAGCGTGGCCGAGGGTCTGCGGGCGCAGGGCTTCCGCCGGAGGCGTCCGGGCGAGGAGAATCTCGTGCCCGAGCGGGTGGCCGGGATCTTCCGCAGGGTGGGTCTCGCCGGCATGGAGCGACGCTATCCCCATGAATTTTCCGGCGGCCAGCGCCAGCGCGTGGCTCTGGCCCGGGCCTTTGTGACCCGGCCGGATCTGGTGGTCTGCGACGAGCCCGTCTCGGCCCTGGATGTCTCCGTGCAGGCCCAGGTGCTCAATCTCATGAAGGACCTGCAGGCCCAGGACGGCCAGGCGCAGATTTTCATTTCCCACAATCTGGCCGTGGTGGGCTTCATGTGCTCCAGGGTGGCCGTCATGTATCTGGGGGAAATCGTGGAAGAGCTCCCCTCGGGCGCCCTGGCCCGGGCGGCTCATCCCTATACCCGGGCCCTCTACCGGGCCATGCCCTCGGGCGAGAGGGGTCTTGCTCCGGTCCTGCAGGGCGAGCTTCCCTCGCCTCTGGCGCCGCCGCCCGGCTGCCGCTTCCATCCCCGCTGTCCCGCCGCCCGGGACATCTGCCGGGAAGAGGAGCCCGTCTGGACGGAAATGGGACCGGGCTGGCGGGTGCGCTGCCATCTGGCGGGCGGGCCTGACGCGTAGGCGCGCGGAAAGGGCCTGAGAAACAGGAAGGGTTCCCCGGCTCTGCCCAGGGAACCCCGAAACAGCCCTCCTGGCGGAGGGTTTTTTCTTTCACATGAGCCGCAGGGAGCCGTTGCCCGGGCAGAGGCGCCGCTCCAGAGTCTGGAGGAGCGGGGTCAGGCCGAAGCCCGTGCGGGCGGAGACCGGGATGGCCTCCGGGAAGGCGTCGCCCAGTTCCGCCTGGGCCTGCGCCGGCAGAAGATCCCACTTGTTGAGGACGAGGATGCCGGGAATGTCGTCCAGTTCCATTTCTTCCAGAATGGCCGTCACGGCCTCTATCTGCTGAAAGACGTCCGGGTGGGCGGCGTCGGCCACATGGACGAGGAGATCCGCCTCCTCCAGCTCTTCCAGGGTGGCCTGGAAGGCGTCCAGAAGTTCACGGGGGAGGTTGCGGATGAAGCCCACGGTGTCCACCAGGATGATTTCCCGCTCCGCGGGAAAGCGCAGGCGCCGGGTGGTGGTGTCCAGGGTGGCGAAGAGCTTGTCTTCCGTGAGCACCCGGGATCGGGTGAGCGTGTTCAGGAGGGTGGACTTGCCGGCGTTGGTGTAGCCCACCAGGGCGGCCACGGGGATGTTGCCGCGGGCCCTGTTGCTGCGCACATACGAGCGCTGGTCGCGGAGGCGCTCCAGTTCGGCGCGCAGGCGCCCCATGCGCTCGCGGCTGCGGCGGCGGTCGATCTCGAGCTTGGTCTCGCCGGGGCCCCGGCCGCCGATGCCGCCCATGAGGCGGTCCATGGCCCGGTTTCTGCCCGTGAGCCTCGGGAGCATGTACTGGAGCTGGGCGAGCTCCACCTGGAGCTTGCCGGCGCTCGTCACGGCGTGCTGGGCGAAGATGTCCAGAATGAGCTGGGTGCGGTCCAGCACCTTGCGCTCGGTGATGTCCGCGAGGGTGTGCAGCTGGGCCGGGCTCAGCTCGCCGTCAAAGACCAGGGTGTCCGCCCGGGCCATGAGGGCCTGCACTTCCAGCTCGGCCATCTTGCCGCGACCCAGCAGGCTGCGGGGCTGGGTGCTGCGCACCCGCTGGGTCATGCGGCCGCAGACCGTGAGGCCGGCCGTCCGGGCGAGCTCGCCGAGCTCGTCCAGATTGTGTTCCTGGTGCGAGCGCTGCTCGGTGGAGACCGAGACGAGGATGCAGCGGTTTTCCTCGCTCTGCTCGCGGCCGGCGGAGGCTTCCCTGGCCAGTTCTTCTTCCAGGGCCAGGGCGGTGGCCGTGGTGTCGGCCTGGGCCTGATCCCAGGGCCGCATGGTTTCCACCCGGTAGGCTTCGCCGGCTGTGGGCGGGAGCAGATGCGCCGTCTGCCACTGGACGGGATCCCCGTCGGGGGAGACCGTGAGGACGGTCACGGCGTCCAGCCGCAGGAAGAGCATGTCCATGAGATCTTCTTCGCTCAGACCCTGCGGATTGAGGTGGGTGTGCAGGAGGCGCAGCCCCCTGAGACGGGTGGTGCTCACGCGGGAGCGGGCGAGTTCGGGAATGTAGATGCCGTCGGCCCGCCCCACGATGGTCATGCTCACGCGGCCCCGGCGGTCCAGAAGCAGGCCGATCTGCCGCTCCAGGGAACGGGAGAGCAGGGCCAGTTCCCTGGCCTGCTCCAGGGTGTAGACCTGGTCGGAGGGAAACCTGCGCCTGCCCAGACGCTCCAGAGCCTTGAGCTGGGCCGGCTTCAGTCCCTGCAGATTGCCGTCAAGCCGTGAAATGGGAAACCTCCGGCGGGATCAGGGACGTATGTAGGAGGTGATGAGCGCGTCGTAGCGGGAGGTGGCGTCAAAGGCCCGCGAGGCCATGCGCTGCCGGAAGAGGAGGGAGGAGCGCATGCCGTTGGCTTCCAGGTCCTCCATGGCCGGGCCGTACCATTCCGGGCCCGGGATGACCAGGACGGAGTGGAAGTTCTTGGCCGCGGCGCGGATGAGGCAGGGACCGCCGATGTCGATTTCCTCCACGGCCTCCTCCAGGGAGAGGTGCCGCGCCATGGCGCCGGCGAAATTGTAGAGATTGACGCAGACCAGATCGAAGGGCCGGATCTTCAGCTCTTCCAGCACCCGCATGTGCTCGGGCAGATCCTTGTTGGCCAGAATGCCGGCGTGGATGTGCGGATGGAGGGTTTTCACTCTGCCGTTGAGAATTTCCGGAAAGCCCGTCACCTCGCTCACGGAGTGCACGGGCAGCCCGGCGTCCCGGAGGGCTTTCATGGTGCCGCCGGTGGACACGAGCTCGACCCCGCGGCCGCTGAGGAAGGAGGCAAATTCCACAAGTCCGTTCTTGTCGGTCACGCTGAGGATGGCCCGGCGGACAGGGAGCAGATCCATTTTCTCCTCCTGGAGAGAGAGTTCCTGGCCGGCGGAGCCGGCAGGGGCAGAGGGGGACTGAACTGCCGGATCCAGTATGCCACACTCAGCGCAGAAAGGCAAAAAAGAGCCGGCCGCAGCCCTCTTCCCCGCGGAAAGGGCCGCGCAGGCCCTTCTCCGCCGGAAGGCGACTCTTCCGGCGGAGGGAATCTCTGCATGGATTTTCAAGCTTTTCTTGAATTTTTCCGCGCCCCTTCCAGGCCCTTCCGCGGGCCCTCGGACCGTGTCCGGGGCCTTCCGGAGGCCGGAGAGGAAAGGTCCTGAATCTCACATGTTACAGGAAATCAGGATATAGAGATATCAGGATATCCGGATACAGTGAACCGTTGCCGGCACGCTTTTCTTGACATTGCGTCCTGACTGTGCCAGTCCTCAGAGACTGAAAACGGCTGCGTTTTCACTTCGGCGGGAGAGCCTGCGGAGCCGGGCGGGACGCGGACTGCCCTGACAGCCGTCCTCCGGCGCGAAGCTGCTCCTCAACGTGCCGCCGACGGCCCCGGGGCCGCGGCCGGGCACGTTTTTCTTTCGCGGAACCTGCCCGCCTTCGCCGGTTTCCGCGCAGGCCTGAAGGCCCTTCCTCCTTCCCCACTCTTGCGCTCTCCGCCCCGTTCTTCGGGCGGACACGGGAGAACCCCATCCTTGAACAATACCCACTGCAATCAGCTCCAGCCCTGGCGCGTCGAGGATTCCGCTGAACTCTACGGCGTCCAGACATGGGGCGCCGGCTATTTCGACGTCTCCGCCAAGGGCGAGGTGGTCATCTGTCCCTACGGGCCCAGCGGTCCGCAGGTGCCGATCCCGGAGATCATCCGGGGCATCCGCGAGCGGGGCTACAGCATGCCCTGCCTGCTGCGCGTGGAAAACATTCTCGATTCGCAGATCGCCAGTCTCCACGGCTCCTTCAACCGGGCCATAAAATCGCAGGGGTACAAGGGAAAGTACCGGGGCGTCTTCCCCATCAAGGTCAATCAGCAGCAGCAGGTCATCGAGGAAATCGCGGACTTCGGCGCCCAGTTCCACCACGGGCTCGAAGTGGGCTCCAAGGGCGAGCTCATCGCGGCGGTCTCCCACATGCACGACCGGGAGGCCTGCCTCATCTGCAACGGCTACAAGGACGGCGAGTTCATCGATCTGGGCCTCCAGGCCCAGCGCCTGGGGCTCAATGTCTTCTTTGTCATTGAAATGCCGGGAGAACTGGAGACCATCCTGGAGCGGGCGGCCATTCTGGACATGCGTCCCCGGCTGGGGGTGCGCGTCAAGCTCTCCACCAGAGCCAGCGGCCACTGGGCCGAATCCGGCGGCGAGCGCTCCGTCTTCGGCCTCTCGCCCACGGAAATCGTGGACATCATTGACACCCTCAAGGCCCATGACATGCTGGACTGCCTGCAGCTGCTCCACTACCACCTGGGCTCGCAGGTCTCCAACATCCGGGACATCCGTCTGGGCGCCATGGAAGGGGCCCGCTTCTACAACGGCCTCGTCCACGAAGGGGCCCCCATGGGCTATCTGGACCTGGGCGGCGGCCTCGCCGTGGACTACGACGGCTCCCACACCAACTATCTCTCCTCCCGCAACTACACCCTGGACGAGTACACCGCGGACATCGTGGAAGCCATCATGTCCACCCTGGACGAGGAGAATGTGCCGCATCCCCACATCGTCACGGAGTCCGGCCGGGCCACGGTGGCCTACTATTCCATTCTTCTCTTCAACATCCTGGACGTGAGCCGGCTCGAGCCCATGCCGCTTCCGGACGAGCTCCCGGACGACGCGCCGGAGCCCCTCAAGAACCTCCGGGAGGTGCTCGCCTCCATCTCCCCCCGCAGCCTGCAGGAATGCTACAACGACGCGGTCTACTACCGCGGCGAGGTGCGTCAGCTCTTCTCCACCGGGGACGCCACCCTGCGCCAGCGCTGCCTCTCCGAGCGCTTCTTCTGGACCATCCTCATGCGCATTTCCGAGGAACTGCCCAAGCTCAAGACCATTCCCCGGGATCTTCAGGACATCGACGCCCATCTGGCCGACATCTACTACGGCAATTTCAGCATCTTCCAGTCCCTGCCCGACTCCTGGGCCATAGACCAGCTCTTCCCCATCATGCCGGTCCACCGCCTCCAGGAATACCCCTCCCGCCGGGGCGTCATCTCGGACATCACCTGCGATTCCGACGGCCAGATCGACCATTTCATCGATCAGCAGGGCAACAAGCGCACGCTGGAGCTCCATCCCCTGCGCAGCGGCGAGGAATACTATCTGGGCGTCTTCCTGGTGGGCGCCTACCAGGAGACCCTGGGCGATCTGCACAATCTCATGGGCGACAACAATGTCGTCTCCATCCGCGTGGAGGAGGACGGCTCCTACGAATTCGTCCGGGAGCAGGAGGGCGACACGGTGGCCGATGTGCTCTCCTATGTGGAATACCACCCCAGACGCATCATGGAGTCCCTGCGCAGCATGGCCGAGCGGGCCGTGCGGGAAGGCCGCATCACGGCCTCCCAGCGTTTCTCCTTCCTCCAGGTCTTCGAGGACGGCCTGCGGGGCTACACCTATTTCGAGCGCTGAAAAAGGAGGCCCCGGAACGGGCCTGAAAAATCCGACCGGACGAAAAAAGCCGCTTCCTCTCAGGGAAACGGCTTTTTCTGTTCCGGGTTTCGCGGGATTTCTAGAGGCGCTCGGCCTTGGGCTCGCCGCCGCGGGGCTTCGTGCCCGGCATGACGGGGGTCCGATCGGGCTGCGGGCTCGGCAGGGGCTGCACGTCCCGGGCGTACCTGACGGCCGTTTCTTCCAGGACGGCCTTGCCCACGATGAGCCACCTGTCGCCCTTTTTGCGCAGGGCGATCCAGCTCGTCATGTTGGCCGTGGTGGTGACCCTGGCCACCGCCGTCTCTTCATCCAGCTTTTTCACCTCGGCCTGTTCCAGAGCCCTGGGATCCCAGGGGCAGTCGGGGGTCTGGGCCTTGGTGCACTGGTTGACCAGCTCGCCGCTGCCCACGGTGCGGACGAAGGTCTTGGTGTACTGCTGCTTCAGGTTCATGACCGAATTGAGCAGGGCGCCGAGATCCGTCTGGAGGTCCAGCATGGAGCCGAGCTTGCCGGCAAAGTCCAGCAGGGCGTTGTCCTGGCGGAGATTGGCCAGCTCGTGGCTGGCGAAGGCGTCCATGTCCACCTGGGCCAGGAAGGCGCCGCTGTCCTTGGCCTTGAGGGCTTTGGCCGTTTCTTCCAGGCTGCTTTCCGGGCCCGAGCCCTTGCAGCCTGCCAGACAGAAGACAAGGCAGAGAGCCAGCAGAAGGGCGCAGCCTCTGGCGGGGAAATGAGTGTTCAGCATGTTCTCCTCAGACAGAGCGTGATGTTTTGGCCCTGCGCGCTGGTTTGTCCGGCAGGGTCGGTCGGAAGAATCTACACCCGGAGCTTTTCAGGGGCAAGCGTCCGGAAAGAGGCCGGGGGAGGCGGCGTCCGCCTCGTCCGGCAGAGGGGAGACGAGGGCTCTGCCGCCGGTCGCTTCCGCGAGATCCTCCTGAAAGGCCCGGGCCGCGGGATCGGGGAGCTCCACCGTGAGCAGGACTGAGGCGCCGTAGTCCTCGGCAAGGACCCGGGCGCCGTGCCTGGCAAGAAGCCTGCGCGCCCGGTCGGAGTCGGCGTAGTCCAGACGCAGGGAGAGGCGCAGGGGCAGGACTTTGGGGGCCAGGGGCAGATCGGCGAGACAGGCGGAGACGCTCTCCTGATAGGCCCGCACCAGGCCCCCCGTGCCCAGCTTGACGCCCCCGAACCAGCGGGTCACCACGCAGCAGATCTCGCCCACCCCCGAGTGGAGGAGCACCGTGAGCATGGGACGACCGGCCGTGCCCCTGGGCTCGCCGTCGTCGCTCGCGCCGATGCGGGCCGTGGAGCCCGGCGGACCCGCCACATAGGCCCAGCAGTTGTGGGTGGCGTCCGGCCAGCGGGCCCGGATGGATTCCACGAAGTCCCTGGCCGCCCCGGGCGTTTCCGCCCGGGCCGCCTGGGCCAGAAAACGGCTGCGGCGCACGGTCATGGCGCTCTCGTGGCATTGCCCCGGAGGGAGAGATGGAATATTGAAGGGCTGTCCGGACATGGCGGGCTCGTCCCGGAAGGCGCGGTCCCCGCGCGGGCGAAACAGGGGCCGCCGCGGGCGCGTTCCCGGAAAAAATTTTCGTCTCACCCCTTTACAAAAGGGGCGAACATAGCTTATCAGGAATCATTCTCAATAAGGAAACCGCTACCCACATGATTTCCGCCCGAGAGGGCAGGAGGAAAACCGAATGAGCAAGACCCTTGACAACCTCATGGCCGCCTTCGCCGGCGAGTCCCAGGCCAACCGCAAGTACCTCGCCTTCGCCGAAGTGGCCGACAAGGAAGGCAAAGCCCAGATCGCCAAACTTTTCCGCGCCGCCGCGGCCGCCGAGACCATTCACGCCCACGCGCATCTGCGCAACGCCGGCCAGGTGGGCACCACCGAAGAGAACCTCAAGGCGGCTCTGGAAGGGGAAACCCACGAATTCACGAAAATGTATCCTGAAATGATCGCCGACGCAAAGGCCGAAAACGAGGCCAAGGTGGGCAGATACTTTGACTTTGCCTGCAAAGTCGAGGAAGTGCACGCCAACCTCTACAAAAAGGCCATCGAAGGCGCCTCCGCCTTTGACGGCGACTACTATGTCTGCCCCATCTGCGGCTACACCCATGAAGGCCCCCTGGACGGCGCCTGTCCCGTCTGCGGCGCCAAGGGCTCCGTCTTCAAAAAAATCGACTAGCGGACTTTTTCCCGTCCGCGCCGTCCGGGCGCCTTCCCCGCCCGGACGGAACATGCCTCCAGCCCGGAGAATCCCCACGGCACAGCCCCGGATCTCCGGGTTTTCCCGTCTCCGCCGGCATTGCCTTTTTCGGGGAAATGGAGCACCATGCGCCCGTTATTTTTTTTCCTTGAGGTGATCCCCCATGCGTCACTGCGTCGCAGGCCTTCTTCTGGCGCTGCTTTTTTTCACAGGCTTTTTCCCGCCCGCGCAGGCGCAGGCGGCTCCCGAGGCGAAGTCTCAGGCCGCCGAGCCCGCGAAACCCCAGCTCGGCAAGTTTGACGCTCTGCGCCGCTTCGGACAGGTGCTGGACATCGTGGAGCGCAACTATGTCCGTGACATCGGTCAGAACGAGCTGGTGGACGGCGCCATAAAGGGCATGCTGCAGTGTCTGGATCCGCACTCCACCTTCCTGACGGCGGAAGAATACAAGGAGATGCAGGAGACCACCTCGGGCGAGTTCTTCGGCATCGGCGTGGAAATCTCCATGGAGAACGGGCAGGTCACGGTGGTTGCCCCCATCGAGGACACCCCCGCCTTCAAGGCCGGCATGAAAACCGGCGACGTGATCCTCACCATCAACGGCCAGACCACCCAGGAAATGTCCCTGCAGGACGTGGTCTCCCGCATCCGCGGGCCCATGGGCACCAAGGTGGAGCTCACCATCCTCCACGCCAGCGGCAAGGAGCCCGAAACCCTGAGCCTCGTGCGCTCGGCCATCCCCATCATCAGCGTGAAGAGCAAGAAGCTGGAGGACGGCTACTACTGGATACGCGTCACCCGCTTCTCCGAAAAGACCACGGACGAGCTGGTGGAAGCCCTGGCGGCGGCCGCCAAGGAAAGCAGAACCAGGGGCGTCAAGGGCTTCGTGCTGGATCTGCGCAACAATCCCGGCGGCCTGCTGACCCAGGCCGTGAGCGTGTCCGACCTCTTCCTCTCCGAAGGGCCCATCGTCTCCATCAAGGGCCGCTCCGGCGGCCAGGGCCGGGTCTATTCGGCGGAAAGCCAGCCCTCGGACGTGCAGGCCCCCATGGTGGTCCTCATCAACGCGGGCTCCGCGTCGGCCTCCGAAATCGTGGCCGGCGCCCTCAAGGACCAGCACAGAGCCCTCATCGTGGGCGAGCGCTCCTTCGGCAAGGGCTCGGTGCAGAACATCACCCCCCTGGCCGACGGCTCGGGCCTCAAGCTCACGGTGGCCCTCTACTACACGCCCAACGGCACCTCCATCCAGGCCGAGGGCGTGAGCCCCGACATCGAGATCCCCTTCGAAGCCACGGAAAAGAAGGAGAGCGATTCCCGTCTCCTGCTCCGTGAGGCCGATCTCAACCGCCATCTGGAAAACCGGAGCTCCGCCGGCCTGAGCGCCAGGGAGAAGAGCGCGGACCAGCAGGTGAAGGAACAGCTCGCCAGGGACAACCAGCTGCGCATGGCCCTGCAGATCGTCAAGGGCCTGCCCAGCATGCACTCCCTCAGGTTCAAATAGCCGCCGGCGCGGCAGTTTTTCCGAAGGCCATGCCCCTTGCGCGGGCATGGCCTTCTTCAACAGGAGGAAGAGACATGACGACACTGCGCGTGGGCGCCATCGGCTGCGGAAACATGGGCGGCGCCATCCTCGCGGGCCTCGCGGGCAGGGAGGGCTACGAGCTCTTCGGCCATACCCGCACCATGGCCAGAATGGCCCCCCTGACGGAAAAGGGCGTGATCCCGAAGGAGAGCCCGGACGCCCTCGCCGCCGCCTGCGACTGCGTCGTGCTCGCGGTCAAGCCCTATCAGATCGAAGCGCTGCTCTCGGGCATGGACAGGACGATCCTCCAGGGGAAGATTCTCGTCTCCATCGCCGCCGGCACCAGTCTCGCCACCCTCAGGAAAGCTTCGGGCGGCGTCTGCCGCCTGGCCCGCTGCATGCCCAACACCCCCGCCATGGTCGGGGAGGGCGTCTTCGCCCTCTGCTGTGAGGACGGCATGCCCGAGCAGGACAGGGAGTCCGTGCGGCGGATCTTCCGGGATCTGGGCCTCTGCCTGGACATCCCGGAAAGCCGGTTCACGGCCTTTTCCGCCCTCATCGGCGCGGGGCCGGCCTATGTCTTCGAACTCATGGAAGGCCTGGTGCTGGCGGGCGTCACCCTGGGCTTTCAGCACGGGGAAAGCCGCCGCATGGTGGAGGCCCTCTTCTCGGGCTGCGCCCGCATGGCGGCGCAGAACCCCGGAACCCATCTCACGGCCATGCGGGACAATGTCTGCTCCCCCGCCGGCCTGACCATCGCGGGCCTTTCGCGCATGCTCTCCGACGGGCTCTCGGGCAGACTCGCGGAGGCCGTGCTCGCCGCCGACGCCCGCGGCAGGGAAATGGAAGACTGAACAACGCGCCGTCCGCGCGCTGAAAGAAAAAGGGAGGCTCAGACCTCCCTTTTTTATGTCCCTCGGAGAAACTCCGGGTTTCAGGCTTCGTCGTCGGGCCGCTTGCCCGTGCAGACATACTTCTGGGAGGGGCCCTTGCCCTCGCGCACCACATAGCCCGCCGCCGCGAGCTCCTGGAGATCGTAGAGGGCGGTGCGCGCCGAGATGCCTGCCATCTCCTGGTAGCTCTGGCGGGTCACTTCGCCCCGCTCCATGAGCTTCGGCAGAATGCGCCGGAGACGGGCGCTCAGGGGCTGCCGGGAGGCCGGCGTCTCCTCGCCGTTTTCCCCTTCCTCCTGTTCCCGGGAGCGGGCGGGATTTTTCCGGCCGCCGCGGCCGTTTCCGGCGGCTTCCCGGTTCTGGTCGCCGGAGTTCTGGGGAAGGGCGCCCGCGGCCTTGGCCTGCGCGGCGGGCTCGGGCAGGCTGTTCTTGTTCTGCTGGGCGCCCAGGGGGAGATGCTGGGGCAGGATGAGATCGCCCTCGCAGAAGGCCTCCGCGCTGAGGATGGTGTTGTAGAGCTCCCGGACATTGCCCGGCCAGTCGTAGTGCATGATGCGGCTCAGGGCGCCCCGGCTGATGCCCGGCATGCGGCGCGGCTCGGGGGACTTCGCCACGGCTTCCTGGAGGAAGGCCATGACGAGGTAGGGGATGTCCGACTTGTGGAAGCGCAGGGGCGGGGTGCGGATGACGATGACGGCCAGGCGGAAGTAGAGGTCTTCCCGGAAGGAGCCGGTCTGGATGGCCTCCTTGAGCTCCGCGTTGGTGGCGGCGATGACCCTGGTGCTGAAGGGAACGGGGGTGTCGCTGCCCAGGGGGAGAATGCAGCGGTCCGAGAGGGCCCGCAGCAGAGCCTGCTGGACCTTGGGAGAGGCCGTTCCCACTTCATCCAGCATGAGGGTGCCGCCCTCGGCCGTGAGGAAGGCGCCCTTGCGGGCCTGGCGGGCCTCCGTGTAGGCCCCCTTCACATGGCCGAAGAGGGTGTCCATGAGCAGGCCTTCGTCCAGGGCGCCGCAGTTGATGGTGATGAAAGGACCGTCCTTCCGGGCCGAAAGCCTGTGGATGGCCCGGCTCACGAGTTCCTTGCCGGTGCCCGTTTCGCCCATGATGAGCACGTCCGCGTCCACCCGGGCCGCCTGGAGGATTTCCTGCCTGAGCTGGGCGATTTCCCGGCTCACGCCGATGATGCCGTCCTCGGGCTGGGGGATGCTCACGGGCATGGAGGTGACTTCCTCCATCTGCAGGCGCGCGGAGGCGAGAGTGTATTCCTTGTCCCGCTCCTCCTCGAGCCCGCGCAGAAGCTTCAGCAGGCTGTTGACGCTGTCCCTGAGCTGGGCCACTTCCCGGGGCTCCTCCGCCTGCGCGGGCAGGACGGGGGCGAGGCTCTGGCCGGCGGCCGTCTGGATTTCCCGGCGCAGGCTCTTCAGGGAGCGGCTCAGGTGGGAGGCTATCCACCAGCAGGCGGCGCTCATGAGGAGGAGACAGGCGAGGCAGGCCGTGAGGCAGACGGCCTGGAGGGCGCCTCCCTGCTTGGTGGACCCGAAGGTGGGGTCGAGCACCACCATGCCGCCGATGACCTCGCTCGTGCCGGACTCGCCCGTGGCGTAGGTGACGGGGGCGTAGCTCACGATCTCCACGGTGGGCATGCCCTGGTTCCAGGGCACGTCCCGGGTGGCGAACTGGCCGGACCGGTTCTGGGTGATGTCGTTCATCATGGTCCAGTAGCCGTAATAGTCGGCTTCCGGACGGAAGGCCTGGCTGAAGCCGGCGCGGCCGAAATCGCCCCGGAAGCCCGCGCGCACGCTGTCGATGATGGCGGACTTGCGGCTGGTGGAGAGGCTCGGGCGGGTCTGGAAGATCATCCAGCCGTCGTGATCCACGAAGAGGGCGGGCATGGGCTGCTGGCCCTCGTCGGCGGCGGAGAGGGAGAAGGTCGTCACCGCGTCGTTGAGGTAGGAGAGATTGAGGGAGATGACCAGGTAGCCCGCGGCGGTGCCGTCGGTGAGGGTGACGAGGGTGGTGAAGCGCACCACATGGAGGGTGAGCTGGGTCTGCTTGCGGTCCTCTCCGGAGATGAAGGAATAGGTGACTTCCGTGGGAGCGCTCAAGGAGACCTCGTTTTCCTTGGGCAGGCGGGTCGAGAAGCTGAAGGGGGAGCCCGTCTGGCTGTCCAGCTGGGCCGAGGGAATGCTGAGCATCCTGCCGCCCTGGACAATCCAGAGCCGGCGGAAGCCCCCCTGGGCGCCGATGCCGATGATGGCCGCCTCGGAAAAGCGCTTGTCGCCGAGGCTCGTGAGGGTCTCCAGGCGGCGGTTGAGACGGTGCTCAAGTTCCGAGAGACTGGCGGAGCCGGCCGCCAGGGAGGCCGTCTGATTCCTGGTCTCCCTGAGGGTCTGGGTCATGGCGAAGCCCATGGCTTCGGCCATGATGGAGGAATTTCTCGCAATGGCGCGGTCCAGAGTGCCGCCCACCTCGTTGTGCGTGATGAGGAAGATTCCCGTGAGGATGACGAGGGGCACAGGCAGGAGGAAGCAGCACAGCCGCCGGAGAAGACTGGCATTCCCGAATATTTTCGGCTTCCCCGGCAGGAAGGCTCTGGGTGAAAGATGGATTTGCGGCATTGCGCGATCTCCGGAGAGGTCTTGTTGCGGGACTCTAGCACGCAATGCGCGCTTTTGCAAATTTTTTCACAAGCTCGCGGGCGAATTGTGAAAGATTTCTTTCCGCTGAAGAGGGAAAGAGGCGGGAAGGAAGCGGACGGATGAACCGGACCGGGCCCCGCGCAGAGCGTGTCCGCGACCTTCCGACGCGCATTTTTCCCTCGTGATGCCGGTTCGATGCGTGATTTTTCTGCGCGACGGGCGGGAAGGACGGAAGAGGCGCCGGAGGGAGGCCTCCGGTCCGCCCGCAGGGCCGCCCGCGGGGATCCCCTCACGCAGTTCGGGGAGAGAAAAGGTAAAGGAAAGGCGGAAATGCATGTGAAGCGTGAAAGGAAACTGAAAAACGCCCTGTCCTGAGGGGCGGAGGCAGGCAGTTTCAGGGAAAAAGAAGAGAAAACAAGCTTTTTTTTCAGCGGGGACAAAGCGATGAGACGCCTTTTCCCCGCCGGAAAAAGAACCGTCTCCCTCCGCCAGGCCCGAAGAGCGTGTGAAAGGAGAGCTCCGAACGGAAGTTTTTTTTCACAAGGCCGCTTCACGCTTTGCCTTTTTTCGTGCGGAACCCTTGCCCGCGGGCGCTTCCTGGCGGCGCGCAGTCACGCAATGGCACGGTCCTTGCTATAGAGGCTTTGACCGGCGAAAGCCTTTTTTCGCTCTGTCTCAGAAGTTTTTGACAAGGAGTGAGTCATGACGAAGCTGAGAAAACTTTCAATGTGGTTTGCGGGGTGTCTCGCCACCCTGCTGGTGTTCGCGCCGTCTCTGGCGATGGCCGCGAAGAAAGCCGCGGCCAACGTGGTCATCGTTGCCGACACCAGAAAACTGGACGGCATCATGCTGTGGTGGGCTCAGATGTACAATGACAGCCATCTGCAGTTCATGCTGCTGACCATCATCATCGTGCCCGTGACCGGATGTATCTTCGGTCTGCTGGCCGACGTGGTGATGAAGCACATCGGCATCGACCTCAAGCACCGCAAACTCGCTGAGTAACGAGGGGAGGATCTTATGGACTGGTTATATGTCTTGATGCCCATTTCAGGCTGCCTCATTTTCTGGCCCGGCCTGATCATCCTCGGACTCGGCGTCGGCATCATCGGCGGTTTCTTCGGACTGGGCGGCGCCTGGATGGTGACCCCCGGCCTCAACATCCTCGGTTTCCCGATGTCCTTCGCCATCGGCACCGACGTGTCCCACATGGCTGGCAAATGCATCATTTCCACCATGCGTCACGGCAGTTTCGGCAACGTTGACTACAAGCTCGGCCTGACCATGCTCATCGGTACGGTCATCGGCGTTGAAATCGGCGCCCAGATCGTCATGCAGCTGGAACGCCTCGGCAACGTTGAACAGGTTGTCAAGTGGCTCTATGTCGTTCTGCTCGTCCTCCTCGCCTGGATGGTGTTCCATGACATCGCCAAGAGGAAGAGAATCGCCCGCGAACTCGCCGACAAGGGCCAGAAGATGGACGACATGCAGCTCGGCATTGACTGGGCCAGCCGCCTGCACGCCATCCGCATTCCTCCCATGGTGCACTTCCACCAGGCCGGCATTTACTGCACCGCCTGGCTGCCCATTCTCGTCTCCCTGCTGACCGGCATGCTGGCCGGCATCCTGGGCATCGGCGGCGGCCTCATCCGCATGCCCGCCCTCGTCTACCTCGTCGGCTGCCCGACCCACCTGGCCGTCGGTACCGACCTCTTTGAATGCGCCATTTCCGGCCTCTACGGCTGCGCCACCTACACTCTGAAGGGCCGCACCGAACTCATCGCCGCTCTCATCATGCTCGTCGGCGCCGCCATCGGCGCCCAGATCGGCGCAGTGGCCACCAAGTACATCCAGGGCTACGGCATCCGCTCCGCTTTCGGCGCGGCCGTCCTTGGCTGCCTCTGCTCCGTCGTTCTGAAGCTCATCCAGCCCTACTTCCCCGATTACTCCAGCATCATCAACGGTCTCGCCACCGTTGTCGTTCTTGGCTTCGTGTCCCTCATTTCCATCTACATCGCTGCCAAGATGGTCTCCGGTGCCAAGCAGGAACTTGCGGAAAAGAGGCGGCAGCAGGAACAGGCTGCTCAGAACTAGGAGGACATCCATGAGAAATCTCTACAAAATCCTCGCCCTGTGCATTCTGTGCCTCGGCCTCGCAGCCTGCGACTTCGGTCAGGTTGAACAGGGCCGCTGCGTCGCCACCTCCATCGTGGACGGCAAGGTCGCCAAATTCACCCTGGTTCTGGATGTGAAACACGACGTGCAGCATCCCGAATACACCGGCGGCGTGCAGGAATACATGGTTCCCGCCGATCCCAAGGAAATGGGTCCTGAACCCGTCGCCGGCGGCCGCGTCCACATCGACCACGAAAAGGGCGAAGTGGTCATCTTCCGCGACGGCAAGCTCGAAACCGTGAAGGTTGAGTTCACCGATGTCCAGAAGGGCATCAAGGCCAACAATCCCAAGGTCAAGGGCAAGAAGTTCCCCGTCATCGACAAGGAAAACCTCACCATCACCGAGTTCTCTCCCCGTCTGTCTGAGATAGTGACCTTCAAGGTTCCGGCCGAATACATCGACCTGCCTCCGGTCACCTGGGAAGCCGGCGATGAGTGCCGCCTGTACTACAAGGAAAACGCGAAGCATCAGGCGCTGCGCTTCATGAATGTCACCCGCACCAACATCTTCAAGAAGTAATCCCTTCTGAAGCGTCTTTCCCGGAGCTCCCTGAAAGCCTCTTTCGGGGAGCTCCGCTTGTGAGGTCCCCCCGTGGCCAACAATGCCTACAAGCGCGCCGTCTGGCTGGCCGCCGTCAACATCGGCGCCAACGTCATCGTGCTGGGCGCCGCCGTCCTGGGCATGTACATGTCCTACCGCCACCCCAGCGAGGCCCTGCTGGTCTTCTGTCAGTGGTTCTTCGCCATCGCCGTCCTCGACATCGTCGCGGCCCGGTTCGTGCGCCGCTGGGTCCGTCTGCGCTTCGCCGATCCGGACCAGAGCCTGGTCCGCCTGCCCGGCCACCGCAGACCCCTGATCGTGCGCTGGCGCGTGGCCGACCACGCCGTCTCCCTCAGCAGAAGCAGCAGCGGAAGCTGACGGAAGACCTCTTCTTCAGGACGGAACAGCCGGTCTTCCGTCCCGGAAATGCCGCCAGGGGCTCGCGCCCGGGGCGGCATTCCTCTTTTTTCCGGGGGCCCGCCGGCCGCTTCCGCACCCCCCTTGCCCGCCGGGCCTTCCCGGCATATTCTAGGGGAACTGATGACCGCGTTCCCGCCCCGGGAGATTCCATGTCCGACGAAGTCCTCTCCTCTCCGGCCCAGAGCAATGCCTGGCAGCTCTACGTCTCGGGCCGCAGGCGCCAGCGCCTGGCCGGTTTCCTCGCCGCCGTCACGCTGATCCTGGCCTTCGCCGTCCTGGCCGACGGCCTTCTGGCCAACATGCGCAGCGGCGGCAGCTTCCATCTGGAAATGCTGGCCGGCACCTCCGAGCCCCTCTCGGGGCCCCTGGGCGCGGGTCCCGCGAGCCCCGAGGACGTGGTGGCCTTTCCCATTCCCAAGGACGCCCCGCTCTCCTTTGAATTCGACGGCTTCTTCGCGAGCTACTGGTTCGGCACGGGCATGTGGCGCGGCAGGGTCCATGTGAGCGAGACGGCCGCCGCCGGCACCTACGAAATCGCCGTGGGCGTGGCCGGCCAGCCCTCGTCCTCCTTCCAGACCTACACCATCACCGTGGCGGGCTCCCTCCGGGAGCTGAGCCGGCAGTCCCCCTCCTTCTTCCGGCGGACCACCGGCTGGAATCCCTTCATCTTCGCCGCCTGCTTCCTCGCCGTGGGCCTCGGCACAGCCCTGGGGAGCTTCCTGCTGGGCATGCGCTGCCGCGGTCTCATGGCCGAGCTCGGCATCGCCGAAATCTTCAAGGTCAGACCCGAGGGCGATCTCGCCCGGGTCATCGCCGTGACCGGCAAGCGCGTGGTGGACGGCAAGTCCTTCGCGGTCTACGACAGCGCCATGAACCGCCTGGGCAAGGCCGTCTTCGACAGGGAAAAGGGCGGGCTCACGGAATGCCTCTTCGTGCCGGCCGGCCGCGGCCTGCCGAGACCCGGCTCCTTCGTGGCCTTCTGGCCGCCTTCCCCGCCCGGAGCGAGCCCCGCGCCCCGGGGATTCCTTGCCCGGCTCACGGGCGTGCGGCTTCCCGTACCCGACCGGGAAGTCCCGAAGGAAAGCGTCCCGGACGAGGCTCCTTCCGCGACCGCCGGGAGCGCGGAGGAGGCAGGGACGGCTGAAAACGATGGTTCCCCCGGCTCCCAGGGAGAGAAGCGATGAGCGAAGAGACAGGCCCCGGTTCCTGCCCCTGCGGCAGCGGCAGGCCCTATGAAGAGTGCTGCGGACCCTGCCACGAGGGGAAGGTCTGGCCGGACGACCCCCTGACCATGGTGCGCAGCCGCTACTGCGCCTACGCCAGGGGAAAATACCAGTACCTGGTGGACACATATCTGGCCTCGCCGGAAAATCCCGGCCCGACGGCGGAGGAGCTTGCCGAGGGCGCGCGGGGAGTGCGCTGGCAGGCCCTCAGAATCACGGGAAGCGGCCGTTCGGACGAGGACAACTGCGATTTCGTTGATTTTTACGCCTACTACGCCATGGACGACGGCCTGCACCAGCTGGGCGAGCACGCCCTTTTCCGGCGCGTGGAAGACAGGCTTTACTACACGGGCGGCAGCCGTCTGGCGCCGGCCCCCTACCGCCACGAGGGGCCCAGGGTCGGGCGCAACGATCCCTGCCCCTGCGGCAGCGGCAGGAAGTACAAGAAGTGCTGCGGCCGGACAGCCTGAGCCGCGGCGGATTCGGAGGAAATCATGCCCTATCTCGAATGGTCCAGAGCTTTTGCAGACCGCGTGGCCAGAAGTCATGTGCAGTCGCTGGCGACCAGGGCGCCGGAGCTTTCCGAGCGTCTGCGCCGCGAGCTGGATCTGGGACTCCTGCCCTTCCTGCGCATGGGCTATGTGGACAAAATCCGGCGGGACATGCCGGCGCTCGCCGCCCGCGCCCGCCGCTTCCGTCACATGCTCGTTCTCGGCATCGGCGGCTCGGCCCTGGGGGCCCGCGCCATGCAGCGCGCCTTCGCCCCGGATCAGGATCTGCCCGGCCGCGGCGGCCATGACGGCAAAACGCTCTGGATTGCCGACAATGTCTGCCCCGTGACCCTGGGCCAGTGGTTTGCCCGGCTGAAACCGCAGGACACCATGGTGGTGGCCATCTCCAAGTCCGGCGGCACCATCGAGACCCTCTCCCAGTACTTCCTGGCCCGCGACTGGCTGCGCAGGGCCCTGGGCGACGCCTGGACCGAGCACATGCTCCTCGTCACCGACGAGCAGAAGGGCTTCCTCCGCGAGGAGGCCGGAACCTGGGGACTGGGCAGCCTGGAGGTGCCGGACAACCTGGGCGGCCGCTACTCCGGCCTCTCGGCCGTGGGTCTGCTCCCGGCCGCCTTCCTGGGCATCGACTGGGAGGCCCTGCTGGCCGGCGCCGATTCCGTGGCGAAATCCCTCAGGGAGGATCCCTCCTCGCTGCGGGATCACCCCTCCTTCGCTCTGGCCTGCTGGGCCCGGGCGCTGGAGGAGTACGGCTACAATGATCTCATCTTCTTCTGCTACGAGCCCCTCTTCGCCACCTACGGCCCCTGGTTCGCCCAGCTCTGGGCCGAGAGCCTCGGCAAGGAGGGCCTGGGCACCATGCCCGTGCCCGCCACCGGGGTCACGGACCAGCATTCCGTCAACCAGATGTTCCTGGACGGCCAGCGCAACAAGGCCTGCCTCTTCGTGACGGCGGGCGGCCGCGAGCCCGGCCCCCTCTTCCCGGCCGATCTCCCCGAGCCCTGGGCCTTCCTGGCCGGCCGCCCCTTCGGGGTGCTGCTGGACGCCGAAGCCATGGGCACCCGCATGGCCCTCACCCGCCACAAGGTGCCCCTGGTGCACATCCATCTGGACGACGCCCGGGAGCGTTCCGGCGGCGCCCTCATGATGCTTCTGGAAGCGGCCACGGTCTTCACGGGCTGGCTCATGGGCATCAATCCGCTGGATCAGCCCGCCGTGGAGCTGGGCAAGCGTCTGGCCAACGCCCGTCTGGGCAAGCCCGGCTATCCGGAGGAAGAGGCCGAGCTCAGGGCCTATCTGGACGTGCCGGAAGAACGCCAGTCCTTCTAGCGGCTGAAGGGAGAAGAGCATGACCGGCCAGACGGCGCAGGAACAGGAGAGCGGCGGCAGGGGAGGCGCGGGGCGCGACCTCTCGCTCAGCTACGCCCGCACGCTCTCCTGGCTCTCGCTCCTGGTGGTGCTGCTCACGAGCCTGGGCCTTTCCTTCGTCATGTCCAACCAGGCCCGTCAGGCCCTCATGGCCCGCCAGGAGGGTTTCGCCACCCTCCTGGTCCACAATCTCAACAACCAGATCTTCCAGCGCTTCGCCGTGCCCACCATCCTGGCCTACGGGCACATCTCCCTGCGCCAGGACGAGCAGTACGAGCGTCTGGACGCCGTGGTCCGCTCGGTCATCCAGGGCCTGCCGGTCTCGCGCCTCAGGGTCTACGACTTCTCCCGGGTGGTGGCCTATTCCACGGAACCCTCGGAAATCGGGCACCGGGGCCTCGCCCCCATCAACATTTCCTCGGTCTTTCAGGGCAAAACGCCCAAGCCCGAGACCCTGACCCGCTTCACCTTCTGGGAACTCCCCTTCAACTGGCCCCTCCCGGAGGGTTCCTTCCAGCTCAAGGTCCTCTTCCCCCTGCGGGGCGACGCCTACAAGACCGTCCCCACGCCGGTGCTGGGGGTCCTCGAGCTGACCCAGGACATCACCTCGGACTATGTGCAGGTGCTCCTCTTCCAGGCCGCCGTGGTGGTCATGTGCCTGCTCTCCTCCGTCATCATCTTCGCCCTGCTGCTCATCATCATCCACCGGGCGGAGGCGGCCCTGGCCCAGCGCCTCCAGACCAACATGCAGCTGGAAAAGGAGCTTCAGAGCTCGGAGCGGCTGGTGAGCATGGGCCGGGTGGTGGCGAGCATCGCCCACGAAATCCGCAATCCTCTGGGCATCATCCGCTCCACGGCGGATCTTCTCCAGAAACGGGCGGGCACCACCCTGGACCGGGGGAGCACCCGCCTGCTCCAGGCCATGTGCGACGAGTCCGTCAGGCTTTCCCAGACGGTCAACGACTTTCTGGACTACGCGAGGCCCCGCCAGCCCAGAAAGGACCCCGTGGAGCTGGGAGCGGTCCTCGGCCAGATCCTGGCCTTCGTGGAAGGCGACTTCGGCCGCTCGGGCATCCATCTCATCACCCACCTGGAAGAGCCCCTCTGGGTGCTGGGCGACAAGGATCTCCTCTACCGGGCCTTCTACAACATCCTCATGAACGGCCGTCAGGCCATGACGGGACCGGCCAGCCTCACCGTGCACGGCCATGTGCGGGAAAACACCGCCGTTCTGGCGGTCACGGACTCCGGACCCGGTTTTGACCCGGACACCATGGACAAGCTCTTCGAGCCCTTCTTCACCACCAAGGAGGGGGGCACGGGCCTGGGGCTGCCCATCGTCCGCTCCATCATTGAATCTCACGGCGGCGCCGTGACGCTCTCCAATCCGGAGGGCGGCGGAGCCAGGGTGGAGGTGAGCCTGCCCCTGGCGCCCCGGCAGACGGCGGCCGCCGAGGCGGGATCCGAACCCGCTCCGGAAACCGCGGCCCAGGGCTGAGACCTTCGCCGGACTCCGGGACGACACGCCGGGGACAGGGAAACGAGCATGCCAGAAAGCGCCCACATCCTCATCATCGACGACGAAAAGAACTATCTCCTTGTCCTGGAGACTCTGCTGGAAGACGAGGGCTACACCGTCACGGCCATCAGCGATCCCGAGACGGCCATGGCCTTTCTTCAGGAAAGCGACGTGGACGTGGTCGTCACGGACATGAAGATGCCCCGCATGAGCGGCATGGAGGTGCTCTCCCAGGTCAAGCGCCAGTGGCCGCACATCCCCGTGCTCATCATGACGGCCTTCGGCTCCATAGAAAGCGCCGTGGAGACCATGAAATACGGGGCCTTCGACTACATCACCAAGCCCTTTTCCAACGACGAGCTCCTCCTCTCCATCCACAACGCCTCGGAGCTCGCCCGCACCCAGCGCCAGTACCGCCTCCTGCAGGAATCCGTGCAGGAGCACTTCGGCCTGCACACCCTCATCGGCCGCAGCCGGAGCATGGTCCAGATCCGCCAGAAAATCGAGCGCACGGCCCCGGGCCGCACCATGGTCCTCATCACCGGCGAGCGCGGCACGGGCAAGCAGATGGCCGCCCGGGCCATCCACCTGGCGAGTCCCCGCAAGGAAAAGCCCTTCGTGGCCGTGGACTGCACCTCCCTGCCCCCGGAGACCCTGGAAAAGGAGCTCTTCGGCAGCGAGACCCCGTCCTCGGGCGGCACCACGGCCATCCAGCGCGGGCGCATCGAGCAGGCCGACGGCGGCACCCTCTACCTGAGCGAGCTCTCGGCGCTTTCCCTGGATCTCCAGGGCCGCCTGCTGCGCGTCCTCCAGGACCGCAGAATCGAGCGTCTGGGAGGATCGGGCAGCTTTGACGTGGACGTGCGCTTCGTGGCGGCCTCCTCCTGCGACCTGGCCCGAAAGGTGGAGGAGGGGAAGTTCCGGGACGATCTCTACTACCGCGTCAATGTGGTGCAGATAGCCATGCCGCCCCTGCGGGAGCGGCGGGAGGACATCCCCCTGCTGGTGGCCCACTTCACGGCCCGGCACTGCCAGGACAACGGCATCACCGAGCAGAAGACCTTCACCCGCCAGGCCCTCAACTATCTCTCGGGCTACGACTGGCCGGGCAATGTGCGGCAGCTGGAAAATGTGGTGGAAAGCTGCATGGTCCTCGTGGGCGGCCGCGAAATCGGGGAGGAGAATCTTCCCACGGACATCCGGGACGAGGAATCCCAGTTCAAGAGCGCCGTGGACCTGCTCCCGGTGCAGCTCAATCTGGCGGACACGCTGGACAAAATAGAGGCCGCCATCATCCGCCGGGCCCTTGTCCGGGCCGAGCTCGTGCAGGCCAAGGCCGCGGAACTCCTCAACATCTCCAAGAGCCTGCTGCTCTACAAGCTCAAAAAGTACGGCATCACGGGCCATTGATTCCTCAGCTCATGGAACGGCCCGATCCGCAGACTCTGCCACTTTCGCCCGGCGTCTATCTCTACCGGGACGCCGTGGGCAATGTCCTCTATGTGGGAAAGGCCCGGGCGCTCAGGCGCCGCGTGCTCTCCTATTTCCGTCCTGACGGCGTGCCCCCCAAGACCCGGGCCATGCTGAGCCATGCCCGGAAGATCGAGTACCTGACCACGGCCACGGAAAAGGAGGCCCTCCTGCTGGAGGCGAGCCTCATCAAGCGCTACCGCCCGCACTACAACATCCTGCTGCGGGACGACAAGCAGTACTTTCTTTTCCGGCTGGACCTGCGGGCGGAGTTTCCGCGGCTCGAGATTGTCCGCCACGCCCGCAGGGACGGCGCCCGCTATTTCGGCCCCTTTTCCTCGGCCCTCGCGGCCCGGGAGACCTGGAAGCTCCTGCACCGGGTCTTTCCCCTCAGGCGCTGCGCGGACAGGGCCATGCGCAACCGCGTGCGCCCCTGCCTCTACCACCACATGGGCCAGTGTCCGGCGCCCTGCCTGGGGCTTGCCGACAGGGAGGAGTACAGGGTCCAGGCCGAGCGGGTCTGCGAGGTGCTCTCGGGCAGGGCGGGGGGCCTGCTCAGTCAGCTCCGGGAGCGCATGCTCGCCGCCTCCGAGGCCCTGGACTTCGAGACGGCGGCCGCCCTGCGCGATCAGATCCGCGCCGTGGAAAAAACCGTGGAGCAGCAGGCCGTGGTCCTGCCCAGGGGCGGAGACATGGACGTGGCGGGCCTTTCGGTGGCCGAGGGCGGTCTCGCCCTGGGGCTGCTCTTCGTGCGGGGCGGCGCCGTGGTGGACGGCCGGGCCTTCTGGTGGCCGGGACTGGATTTCGCCGACGCCTCGGAATGCCTCGTGAGCTTCGTGAGCCAGTTTTACCTGGACAGGATCCCGCCCCCGCGCATCCTGCTTCCCTGGATCCCTGAGGACAGCGAGGAGGCCGGGGAAGGGGAGGAGGAGGGCCGCGGCGACCGCGCCCTGCTGGAGCAGAGCCTTTCCGAGCGCCGGGGTCAGCCCGTGCGTCTGGCGGCTCCCAGAAACGCCGCCGACAACCGGCTCGTGGACATCGCCCGGGACAACGCCCGGGAAGAGGCCCTGCGCAGGCAGCGGGCCGGGGAGGCGGCCCCTCTGGCCGCCCTGGCGAAGCTTCTGCGCCTGCCCGCCCCGCCCGCGCGGATCGAGTGCGTGGATGTGTCCCACACCGGCGGCCGCGAGACCCGGGTGGGGCTTGTGGTCTACACGGACGGCCAGCCCGACAGATGCGCCTACCGGGTCTATGCCATGCCGGACAGCGCCGATGACTTCGCCACCCTCCATGCCTGGGTGGCGAGACGGCTCGAGAGCGGCCCGCCCTGGCCCGATCTGCTCCTGGTGGACGGCGGCAGGGGCCAGATTTCCTCGGTGGTCCGGGCCCTGGACGAGGCGGGAAAGCCCGCCTTCTTTCCGGTGGCGGGCATCGCCAAGGCGAGGAACGAGGAAGGCCTCCCCGACCGCCGGGCGGGCAATGTGGCCGACCGGATCTTCGTGCCCGGGCGCGGCAATCCTCTCCCCTTCCGGGAGGGGAGTCCGGAGCTTCTCTTTCTCCAGCGCGTCCGGGACGACACCCACCGTCTGGCCGTCACCCGCCACCGCCGGGCGCGCACGGGGAAGGCCCTTTCGGGCGAGCTCATGCGGCTTCCCGGCATCGGCACGGCCACGGCCCGTCTGCTCTGGGATCATTTCAAAAGCTTTTCCGCCATGCGCGAAGCCTCCGAGGAGGAGCTTCTGGCCGTTCCGGGCATCGGCCGGGCGAGGGCGAAAAGGATCGCCTCCTGCCTGGCCGCGCTCTCGGCCCCCGGAGAGGCGTCCGGGGGCTCTTCCGGGAAGCCCCGCGCGCAGCGGGAGCCGAAGGACGGGTCCGCCTGAAAAAAAGGCGCGTTTTTTGCGGAAAATCCTTTTCCCAGGCCGTTGACAGGCCTTCGGCCCGGCGTATAGTCCCCATCGCGGCCGGGTTTTCCGGACGCCCTTGTCCGGAACCCGCCCCGGGACCACCTTCTCGCGCCGAATAGATCCATGCATCCTTCCCGCCTCTGGCCTCTGCCTCTTTTTCTGCTTGTCTGCGCCCTTTTCGCGGCCTTCGCCGCCGAGGGGCAGGCGAGCGCCCTGTACTCGGCCGGCAGCGACCGGGGCGGCGCCTCCGTTCAGCCGCAGGCGCCCGCCGCCCGGGCATGGAGCGAGCGGAGCCTCGAGCGCACGGGCCGCCAGGGACTGCCGGATGTGGCCGTGCGCTATCCCGCCTTCGGTCTGCCGGCCGTGGACGAGGATCTGGCCCTCTGGGTGGAGCACATGGCGGGCGTCTTCGAATACGACTGCGCGACCCAGGAGCACGGAGAGGATCAGGCGGAGACGCCGCCGGCCTGGCTGAGCGCCTCCTTCACCGTCACCTCGCCCTCCGGCGCCGCGGCGAGCGTCGTCTTCGATGTCTGGCTCCGGACGGGGGAGAGCGAAGCGAGCGAGGACATCCTGACCCTGAGCTACGATCTGCTCACGGGCAGGCGCCTGCATTTCGTGGACATCTTTGAGGACACGGACCGGGCGCTCGCCATCCTCTCCGAAAGATCCCGCGCGGCCCTCGCCCGGGAGACGGCCTGGGACACGGCTTCGGCGGCGGGCGGCACCCGGCCCGCGGCGGAAAACTTCGCGAGCATCGCCCTCATCCCCGAGGGCGTGCGGGTCTATTTCCAGTCCTTTCAGGTCACGCGCTGGCCGGGAAGCCGTCAGGTGGACATCCCGCTGGAAGCGCTCATGCCCGCCGGTCCCTGGCTGGCCCTCTGGGGCCGCTGAAGAAGGGCGCCTGCGGGATCCGGGCAGGAGAAGCGGACCTGAGGCGCGCGGAAGAAAAAGGACCGGGAAAAGCGTTTCCCTGCGGGAGGGCGGCCGGCCGTTCCCGGGGGAAAGTCTGTCTTTCCGGGAAAAGCGTCCCCTGACGCCTCCCTTCGGGCGCGGGGGCCCCGCGCCTGAAAAAAAAGAGAACGCGGAAAGGGCGTACGCCGGAGGGCGGACGATTCTTTCACGCGGGAGAAGACAATGCCGGACAGAGAAGCGCTCCTGGCGGAGGCCAGGGAGATGGTGCGGGGGAGGGGACGTCTCCTTTTCCTCTGCTTTTTCGGATCCACCCTCTACGGCACGCGCCGCGAGGGGAGCTCCGACACGGATCTGCGCGGTCTCTGGCTGCCGGACGAGGCGCCGGAAAACGAGGAGGCCATGGCCCGCGTGAAGGGTCTGCACCGGTCCACGGGGGTGCGGCGCGTCCGCAACACCCACGAGGACACGGACATCGATCTCGTCTCGGCCGAGCGCTGGCTCTGCCGGGGGCTTGCCCAGGGGGACACCGGGTCCCTGGATCTGCTCTACGCGCCCACGAATCCTCCCTGCGTCCTCTTCTGCCACCCGGCCCTGGAGGAGATCTTCGCCTCGCCCCTGCGCTTTCTGAACCTTGCCGACGGGGGAAGCTGCGAGAGCTACTGCCGCGGCCAGGGCAACACCTTCGGCATGCGGGGCACCCGGCTGGGAGCCCTCTGGCGGGTCCGGCGGGCTCTGGAGGGCCTGGATCCCGGACTCCGTCTGGAGAGGCGGGCGGAGTTTCTCGCGCAGGCAGCCGGGGCGCCGGACTTCTGCTCCGTCGCGGAGGACGGGGGTCTGCTTCTCGCCGGGCAGCGCCACATGGCCTTCACGAAAACCGGCGAGCTTGTCCTGCGGCTGGACAGGATGCTCGCGGGGCACCGGGAGCGCATCGAGGCGGCGAGAGAGGGCAGGGACGTGGACTGGAAGGCTCTTTCCCACGCCCTGCGGGCCATCCGCCAGCAGGAAAGCCTCCTGCGCGACGGGACCCTGCGCTTCCCCCTTGCCTGCCGGGAGGAGATCCTCCGGGTGAAGGAGGGCGGGCTCTCCTTTGCCTGTGCGGAAGATCTCATCTGCTCGGGACTGGAGGGTCTGAGAAAGCTCAGAAGCGTTTCGCCCTGGGCTGTCGCGCCGGACGGACGGGCGACCGCGGCCGCGGCCTCCCGGCTCAGGGAGCGGGCGGGCGGAGCCTGAGCTTCGCCTGAAGGGGCCTCCCCGCCCCGGCCCGGACTCCGGAGCCCGCCCCGGGGGCGGCTTGTGCAGGAGCGGGATTTTCCGCTACACTGTGCGCCGCGGCGGCCGGAAGTCTCCGGCTTTCCACGCCGACATCAGGCTCTCAAAGGAAGAAGGCATGAACATACAGTGTCCACACTGCGGCTACGCCAGGGACATGGCGGAGGAGCGGATTCCGGACGGCGAGCTTACGGTGCGCTGCCCTGCCTGCGGAAAGACTTTTCTTTTCTCCAAGGCGGCGGAAGAACTCCGGGAAGAGTCTGCCGCCCGGCCGGACGACGGGGCGCAGGCGGAAGCCGCCGCCCCTCCCGGGGAAGGGCGGGAAGACCCGGGGCCGGGTTCCTCCGGGCCGGAAGACCGCTCCGAAGACCGCTCCGAAGAGCGCGGGTTTTCCGCGAAGAGGTCCGGCTCCCGGCGCTCCCGGCGGGATCCCGCGACCGTGAATCCCTGGGAGGAGGCGGAAAGCCCCGCGGACTGGGTCTCCGCGTTCTGGCGGACCTGCCTGCGGGCCTCGCTCTCCCCCGGACGCTTTTTTTCCGGCACCGTCCCCCGCTCCGTCCTGCGGGCCCTGGGCTTTCTCGTCACCGTCTGCGTCCTGCAGACCCTCATCGAGCATGTCTGGAGCCAGGTCTTCTTCACCTGGATCATGCCCGTCACGGACGAGATGGATCCCCAGCTCAGGCAGTTCGCGGAGATGCTCACGAGCAGGGGGGACCTCGTGGTCTGGCTGGGCCTGCGCTGCGTCATGCTCACGGCGCAGATCTGCATCTTCTCCGCCGTGCTCCATCTGGGCTGGCGCGTTCTCGTGCGGCGATCCAGCTTTTCCGTGGTGCTGCAGGTCGTCTGCTACGCCCAGGCGCCGCTGCTGCTGAGCATCGTTCCCGGCGTCGGGTCCATTGTCGGACTCGTCTGGAGCCTCTGCTGCGTGGTCATCGGCTGCCGGGCGGCCCTGCGTTTTTCCTGGGGTCAGACCCTGCTCGGCATGGCGCCCCTCATGGCGCTTCTCTTTTTTTCCTACATGCATTTTCTCTCCTCCCTGCAGGGCTGAGGGCGGCCGCACAGCCCCGGATCCCCGGGAAGACGCGTTTTTTTTTCCCGTTTTCCGGCGCTCTTTTTTCAGCGTGACTCATTGACTTTTCTGCCGTCTTGTCTAGGTTGAGGGGCGGACAGCACGCGGAGACTGCGGCGTTCAGGTTCCTGTGTGGACATGCCGGAAAAGGGCAGGCCAGGGATGCCGGGATGAGCAGTTTGCGCTGACCGGTTTTTCGCGCCCCCTGCGCGGGAGAGGCGGTTTTCTGTCCGGGCGTCCGGCGTTCCCGGACCCGTCCCCCCGGGTCCCCCTGTGCGGAAAATCCTTCCGCTTTCTGCCCTCAGTCCACTGGAGGTCTGCTGATGAAACGCTTCCCGCTGCTGGCCGGGCTGGCAGCTCTGATCCTTCTTCTTGCTCCGTCCACGCTCCTGGCGGCTGACGGGCATCTGCCCCACATTCCCGGCGCGGAGCTCTCCATCATCTGGGTCATTCCCTTCGCGTGCATGCTCCTGTCCATCGCTCTCGGGCCGCTCTTCTTCGCGCATTTCTGGGAAGAGCACTTCGGCAAGATAGCCGTGTTCTGGGGGCTCGCCTTCCTCCTGCCCTGCGCGGCGGTCTACGGCCTCGGCACGGCCGTCTACGAGGCGCTGCACTCCATCATTCTCGAGTACATTCCCTTCATCATTCTGCTCTTCTCCCTCTTCACGGTGGCCGGCGGCGTCCGTCTCAAAGGCAGCCTCGTGGGCACCCCCATCGTGAACACGGGTCTTCTGGCTCTGGGCACCATCCTCGCCAGCTGGATGGGCACCACCGGCGCGGCCATGCTCCTCATCCGGCCGCTGCTCCGGGCCAACTCCCACCGCAGATACCGGGTGCACCAGGTGGTCTTCTTCATCTTCCTGGTGGCCAACATCGGCGGCTCCCTGACCCCGCTGGGCGACCCGCCGCTTTTCCTGGGCTATCTCAAGGGCGTCGCCTTCTCCTGGACCATGATTCATCTCTTCCTCAAGACCTGTTTCATGACGTCCATCCTCATCGGCATCTTCTTCATCCTGGACTGCTTCCTCTACAGACGCGAGGGCAGGCCGAAGCCCGCCCGTGATCCTGACGCCGCCGGCGAAAAGATCGCCCTGGAAGGCAGCGTCAACATCATCCTGCTCGTCTTCATCGTCCTGGCCGTCCTCATCTCCGGTCTGGTGGATCTGGGCACCCTGTTCACCATCTACGGCATCCCGATCCACGGCTCCAACCTGGCCCGCGACATCGTCCTGCTCTGCATCGCCGCCGCCTCCCTGCGGCTCACCTCCGTCCGCAGCCGCGAGCTCAACGGCTTCACCTGGGCGCCCATCGAGGAAGTGGGCAAGCTCTTCTTCGGCATCTTCCTCTCCATGATCCCGGCCATCGCCATCCTCAAGGCCGGCACCGAAGGCGCCCTCGCTCCCCTCATCAACCTGGTCTTCCACGACGGCCAGCCCGTCAACGCGGCCTTCTTCTGGCTCACCGGCGCTCTTTCGAGCTTCCTGGACAACGCGCCCACCTATGTGGTCTTCTTCAACACCGCCGGCGGCGACGCGGTCCATCTCATGACCGGCATCCCGGACACCCTGGCCGCCATTTCGGCCGGCGCCGTCTTCATGGGCGCCAACACCTACATCGGCAACGCCCCCAACTTCATGGTGCGCTCCATCGCCATCGACCGCGGCGTCAAGATGCCCAGCTTCTTCGGCTACATGGTCTGGTCCTGCGGCATCCTCCTGCCGCTCTTCGGCCTCATCACCCTCATCTTCTTCTAAAAACCAAGTCTCCGGGCCGCCCCTTTCCGGGCGGCTCCGGCGCCTTTTCCCTGGCCGGGGCTCCCGCTCCGGCCTTTTTCAGTCCTCCGGTCCGAAAAAGAGATGGAACAGCCCGGATCCTGCATACACATTGAAAACGCGCGGCAGCACAATCTCCGCGACGTCTGCCTCGACATCCCCCGGGACAGGCTGGTGGTCGTCTGCGGCCCCTCGGGCTCCGGCAAGTCCACCCTGGCCTTCGACATCGTCTACGCCGAGGGCCAGCGCCGCTATGTGGAGTCCCTCTCCGCCTACGCCCGGCAGTTTCTCCCCAAAATGGACAAGCCCGCCGTGGAGAAGATTGAGGGGCTGACCCCGGCCATTTCCCTGGAGCAGAACGCCTCCTCCCACAACCCCCGCTCCACCGTGGGCACCGTGACGGAAATCTACGACTTCCTCCGGGTCTTCTTCGCCCGTCTGGGGACCGTCTTCTGCCCCCGCTGCGGCAGGCCCATCACGGCGCGCTCCACGGACGAAATCCTGGAGGACATCCTCGCTCTGCCCGAGGGCGCGAAAATCGTGATCATCGCTCCCCTGGTGGAGCTCCAGAAGGGGAGCCAGCAGGACCGTCTGCGCAAGCTGAAGGCCCGGGGCTTCGCCCGGGTGCGGGTGGACGGGACCATGTACACCCTGGACGATGTGCCGGTGCTCGACAAGAAGCGCAAGCACAGCCTGGACCTCGTGGTGGACCGCCTGGTGGTCCGGCCGGGCGTGCGGCCGAGGCTCGCCGAGTCCGTGGAGCTGGCCCTCCGGGAAGGGGAGGGGAGGCTCGTCCTGCACCGGCCGGATCTGCCGGAGTCCGGACAGGACGTCATCTATTCCACCACCGCCGCCTGCCCGGTCTGCCGTCTCTCCATGCCCTCGCCCTCGCCGCAGCTCTTTTCCTTCAACACCCCCCAGGGCGCCTGCCCGCGCTGCGTGGGGCTGGGCACGGTGGAATACTTCGAGCCCCGGCTCATCGCCCCGGACAGGGGCCTTTCCCTGGCCCGGGGAGCCCTTCTGCCCTGGGCCGGCAGAAAGGTCTTCGAGCGCCACGCCCCGGCCCTGGAGGCCCTGGGCCGGCGCCGGGGCTTTGATCTGGAAACGCCCCTCTCGGACTTTTCCCCGGAGGCCTGGGCCGCCCTCTTCTTCGGCGAGGACGAGCAGGGCAGGCCGTCCTCGGACTCTCCGGGCCTGCGCCGCAACTGGATGGGCGGCAGCGTGGCCCTCTTCGCCAGGGGCGACTACCAGGCCGATCACTTCAGCTTCAGCCGGGAAGTGAACCTCAAGGTGACGGAAGAGCGCTGGCCCGGGGTCATTCCGCTCCTCGAAAAGGGCATGCAGTACGGCGACTCCTGGCGCGACGAGCTCGCCCGCTTCCGCCAGACCACCGACTGCCCGGACTGCCGGGGCGACCGCCTCTCGCCCCAGGCCCTGGCCGTGCGGATCAGGGAGAAAAGCATCGCGGATTTCTGCCGGCTCTCGGTGGAGCGGGCCATGGAATGGCTCGACGGGCTCTCCTTCAGCGGCCGCTGGTCCCTCATCGCCGACCCCCTCCTCAAGGAACTGCGCCACCGTCTGGGCTTTCTCCGCAATGTGGGCCTGGAATACCTCTCCCTCTCCCGCACCATGACCACGCTCTCCGGGGGCGAGGCCCAGCGCATCCGCCTGGCCTCCCAGCTCGGGGCGGGGCTCGTGGGCGTCACCTATGTGCTCGACGAGCCCTCCATCGGTCTGCACCCCAGGGACAACGAGCGCCTTCTGGCCACCCTGCGCTCCCTCCAGAGCCGCGGCAACACGGTGCTCGTGGTGGAGCACGACGAGGCCACCATCTGCGCGGCGGACAGGGTCATCGAGCTGGGCCCGGGGTCCGGGGTGCAGGGAGGCACCGTCATCTTCGAAGGGACGGTGCCGGAGCTGCTGGCCAGCTCCACGCTCACGGCGAAGTACCTGCGCGGGGATCTCTCCGTGCCCATGCCGGAAGAACGCCGCGAGGCGAAGGGAGAACTGGTTCTCCGCGGCATCACCACCAACAATCTCAAGAACATAGACGCCGTCTTCCCTCTGGGCGTCCTGACCTGCGTCACGGGGGTCTCGGGATCGGGCAAGAGTTCCCTCGTCATCGACACCCTCTACCGCCATCTCTGCCTGCGTCTGGGCCTGCGCGTGGACAATCCCGGAACCATTGAGGGGCTGGAGGGCGCCGAGGCCGTGCAGCGGGTGGTCGCCATCGACCAGAGCCCCATCGGCCGCACCCCCAGGTCCAATCCGGCCACCTACACCAAGGTCTTCGACGAGATCCGCGAGCTTTTCGCCGCCACCCCCGACGCCAGGCGCCGGGGCTACGACGCCGGCCGCTTCAGCTTCAATGTGCAGGGCGGGCGCTGCGAGACCTGCAAGGGCGACGGGCGGATCCAGGTGGAGATGCACTTTCTGCCGGACGTGTATGTGACCTGCGACGTCTGCCACGGCAGGCGCTACCGGCACGAGACCCTGGAGGTCCGCTACAAGGGCCTCAACATCTCCGAAGTGCTGGATCTCACCGTGAGCCAGGCGCGGGCCTTCTTTGCCAGCCACCCCCGGCTGAACCGGGTGCTGGGGATCCTGGAGGATGTGGGCCTGGACTATCTCCAGCTGGGGCAGGCGGCCACGACCCTTTCCGGCGGCGAGGCCCAGCGCATCAAGATTTCCCGGGAACTCGGCAAGCGCAGCCTTCCCGGAACCCTCTATGTGCTCGACGAGCCCACCACGGGCCTGCACATGCACGAGGTGGGCAAGCTCATCAGCGTGCTCCACGCCCTGGTGGAAAAGGGCGCCACGGTGGTGGTCATCGAGCACAACACGGACTTCATCCTGGCGGCGGACCATGTCATCGACATGGGGCCCGGCGGCGGCGAGGCCGGCGGCCGCATCATCGCGGCCGGCACCCCCGAGGCCATCGCGGCGGACCCGGCCTCGGTGACGGGGCGCTTTCTCCTGGAAGAGCGCAAGGCGAGACTGCGCAGGCGGCAGGGCCTGTGACGAAGCAGCGGCCGGGGCCTGAAAAAATCCCCCTTATTGGGAAAAACTGGCTGGACCCCCTTGCAATTTTTGATGTTTCCGGGTAATGAACGCACTTTCCACTGCCGGTCCAGAGACAGGACGCTCCTGTATCTGTCCCCCTCCCCAGCGGCAGAGAACGGATCTGAGACACTTTTTGGAGGATCGTGACAATGAACAGGCTGTCCCGGCGTGATTTTCTCAAGGAAAAGGATTTCACTCCCGAAGATCTGGAATATCTGCTCGACCTGGCCGCCAGGCTCAAGGCCGCCAAGAAGGCGCGCCGGGAGCCGCAGTTCCTCAGGGGCCGCAACATCGTCCTGCTCTTTGCCAAGGATTCCACGAGGACCCGCTGCTCCTTCGAAGTGGGCGCCCACGACCAGGGGGCGCATGTGACCTATCTGGGACCCACGGGCTCCCAGATGGGGAAGAAGGAATCCATGGCCGACACGGCCAGGGTGCTCGCGGGCTTCTTCGACGGCATCGAGTACCGCGGCTTCGAGCAGAGCATCGTGGAAACCCTGGCGGACTACGCCGACGTGCCGGTCTGGAACGGGCTCACCAACGAGTGGCATCCCACCCAGTTCCTGGCGGACATGCTCACCATGAAGGAATGCACGGGCCGTCCCCTCAAGGGCCTCACCATGGCCTATCTGGGCGACGCCCGCTACAACATGGGCAATTCCCTCATGTACGGCTGCGCCATGCTGGGGGTGAACTTCCGCTCCGTGGCCCCGAAGTCCCTCTGGACGAGCGATGACATCCATGCCGAGGCCCTGAAGATGGCCGAAAGGTCCGGGGCGGAGATCCTGCGCACGGAAGACGTGGCACAGGGCGTCCGGGGCTGCGATTTCCTCTACTCGGACGTCTGGGTCTCCATGGGCGAGCCCGACGAGGTCTGGCAGGAGCGCATCTCCCTGCTCACCCCCTACCGGGTCACGGCCGAGGTCATGGACATGACCGGCAATCCCGACTGCCGCTTCCTCCACTGCCTGCCCTCCTTCCACAACCGCGAGACCGAGATCGGCGAGCGGATTTTCCGGAAGTACGGCATCGACTGCATGGAAGTGAACGACGAGGTCTTCGAATCGAAGCGCAACGCCGCCTTCCTGGAGGCGGAGAACCGGATGCACACCATCAAGGCCGTCATGGTGGCCACGCTGGCCGACGAGGACATCGACGCGAAGCTGAAAGAGGCCGGCTTCTAGAGCTCCTTTTCGGCGGCCGTCCTTCGGGGACGGCGACGGCACAAAAACCTTTCTTCCCCCGGCAGGTTTTTTGTCAGGACGATATTGCCCGTTCAGGCGGGCCATCCCTCCCGAGGGAGGGTCCGCCCGCGATCATGTCCGGAGAAACAGATGATCTTTGACGGCAGGTCTCCCGACCCGGGGCAGAAGGCGGAGTCTTCCGGAGATGTCCGGGAAGACAGCGTGTTCGACGCCCCGCGGCAGAGCGGGACGCCCGGCGAGAGCCGGGGACTCACCTATCTCACCCTGCTGCACGACATCGCGCAGATTCTGAGCGCCACGGCGGAAGTCAAGGACGCTCTCGACAAGGTGCTCATGCTGCTGGCCGAGCGCCTGCACATGATGCAGGGCACCATCACCCTGGTCTCGCCCCAGACGGGCGAGCTGCGCATCGAGGCCTCCTACGGCCTGAAGCCCGCCGAGCGCTCACGGGGCCACTACATGCCGGGCGAGGGCATCATCGGGCATGTGGTCCAGAGCGGCCAGCCCATGTACATCTCCAATGTCTCGGAGGAGCCGCGCTTTCTCAACAGGACCCGCTCGCGCAACCTCTCCCGCAGCGAGGTGGCCTACATCTGCGTGCCCATCCGTCTCAACCGCCAGGTGGTGGGCGCCCTCTCGGTGGACCGTCTGGTGACGGACGAGCCGAGGCTGGAAGAGGAGGAGGAACTCCTCTTCATCATCGCCATGCTCCTGGGCTTCGCCGCCTGGGAGGCCCAGCGCAAGATGGACGAGAAGAACGCCATGCCGGGCCGTCCCAAGGGCTTCATCGGCAATTCGGACGTGATGCAGCATGTCTACGCCCAGATCCTCCAGGTGAGCCAGTCGCCCGCCACGGTCTTTCTCATGGGCGAGTCCGGCACGGGGAAGGAGCTGGCGGCCAGGGCCATCCACATGGCCTCCTCCCGGGCGGACAGGCGCTTCGAAGCCCTCAACTGCGCGGCCCTGCCGGAAAATCTCATCGAGAGCGAGCTCTTCGGCCATGAGCGCGGGGCCTTCACCGGAGCCGTGAGCGTCCGCAAGGGCCGCTTCGAGCAGGCCGACGGCGGAACCCTCTTCCTGGACGAGGTGGGCGAGCTCTCCCTGCTCGCCCAGGCGAAGCTTCTGCGCGTCCTGCAGGAGCGCAGCTTCGAGCGTCTGGGGGGCACGGTGCCCATGCGGGTGGATGTGCGCCTCATCACGGCCACCAACCGGGATCTGGAAAAGATGGTGGCCGAGGGGACCTTCCGGAGGGACCTCTACTACCGGCTCAATGTCTTTCCCATCGTGCTCCCCCCGCTGCGGGAGCGCCAGGACGACATCCTGCCCCTCGCGAGCCACTTCGTCAGGCGCTTCGCCCTGCAGGCGGGCCGGGAGGATGTGCGCATCTCCCTGGCCGCCATGGACATGCTCCAGCGCTACGACTGGCCGGGCAACATCCGGGAACTGGAAAACGCCATGGAGCGGGCCGTGCTCCTGCTGGGCACGAGGAACCTCATTCTCCCCCAGCACCTGCCGCCCGCCATGCACGTCTTCGCCGGCAGCTCCCCCGAAACCAGACAGAACAGACGCCGGTCCACGGCCACCCTGCAGGAGCATCTGGACGAGCTCGAAAAGGCCTGCATCGTGGACGCCATGGAGGACTGCTGCGGCCAGATAGCCAAGGCCGCCGAGGCCCTGGGCCTCACCCAGCGCATCCTGGGCCTGCGCCTCAAGAAATACGGCATCAATTTCCGCGACTACCGCCGCAGAAACGGCAGACAGGCCTTCTGAGAAAAGGCTCCGGCCGGGACCGCGCCCCCTTCTCCCTTTCCCGGCCGGGGGAAAACGGAGGAGACGGAAAAAAACGGCGCAGGAAACGACTCTTCCGGAAGGTGCCCCCGCCGGAAAAACCGGAAAATGACAAAAATGTCATTTCCGGCGCCCGCGGAAAAAAGAAAGAAGCGTCAAGGGACTAGGCTCTCCCGGAAAAGTCCGGGAGGGCCTTTCCGCTTTTTTCCGGCTTCTGAAATTCGACACTTTTGTCGGTTTTTTCCCTTGCGGGGTCCCTGGCGCGACCTTCGGGCCTCTCCAGGGCGTTTCTTTTCAACATCTTGAAATGACGGAAGATAGCGCGTCGCCGGCGGAATCGCTCTGAAGGAGAAAAGGGCTCTGGCACGGAATATGCTTTTTCTTCCTCAAGGAAGAGGAATTCCCCGCCTCACGGGCGGGGGAAGCACTGCACCCCTGAAGATGAAGGGAGGCGCAAGAGCGCGACCTCCCCTATGGAGAGACCATGTCACAGGCCAGAACCCAGGCCGTTTTCGCGGCCATGAGCACGCCGCCCCTCAAAGGCAGCATTCCGGACCGTAAACCGGCCGATGAAATCTTCGGCGAATATGTCTTCACCCTGGACGACATGCGCAAGCGGCTGCCCAAGGACGTCTACAGCAATCTGGAGCGCCTCATCCACAAGGGCGAGCGTCTGGACCCCGCCATCGCCGACAGCGTGGCCGTGGCCATCAAGGAGTGGGCCATCGAGCGCGGCGCCACCCACTACACGCACTGGTTCCAGCCCATGACCGGGACCACGGCGGAAAAGCACGACGCCTTCATTTCGCCCGTGGGCGACGGCAAGGCCATCAGCGAGTTCTCGGGCAAGATGCTCATCAGCGGCGAGCCCGATGCCTCCTCCTTGCCCTCCGGCGGCATCCGCTCCACCTTCGAAGCCCGCGGCTACACGGCCTGGGATCCCACGGTTCCGGTCTTCATCATCCCCGGACCCTACTCCTCCACCCTGCATGTTCCCACCTACTTCTATTCCTATTCAGGGGAGGCCCTGGACCGCAAGATCCCGCTCATGCGCTCCATTTCCGCCCTGTCCCGGCAGGCGCTGCGCATCCTGCGCCTCTTCGGCAACACCACGGCCACCGGCGTGCGCGCCCAGGTCGGCCCCGAACAGGAATATTTCCTGGTCGACACGCGTCTGGCCGCCCTGCGGCCCGACCTCCTGCTCTGCGGCCGCACCCTGCTGGGCGCGCCCTCGCCCAAGGGCCAGGAACTGGAAGACCACTACTTCGGCGCCATCCCCGGCCGCGTCCAGAGCTTCATGGAGGATGTGGAAGACGAGCTCATCCGCCTGGGCATCCCGGCCAAGACCCGCCACAACGAGGTGGCTCCCGGCCAGTTTGAAATCGCCCCGGTCTACGAGGAAGCCAACATCGCCTGCGACCACAACATGCTCACCATGAACATGATGCGGCACCTGGCGGCCCGCCACGGCTTTGTCTGCCTGCTCCACGAAAAGCCCTTCGACGGCGTCAACGGCTCCGGCAAGCACAACAACTGGTCCATGTCCGACAGCGACGGCAAGAACCTCCTGAACCCCGGCAAGTCCCCCCAGGACAACGCCCAGTTCCTGGTCTTCCTGGCCGCCGTCCTGCGCGCCGTGCACCTGCACTCCGTGGCCCTGCGCCTCGGCACCGTCGGCGCCGGCAACGACCACCGTCTGGGCGCCAACGAGGCCCCGCCGGCCATCCTCTCCGTCTACCTGGGCGAGCAGCTCACCGAAGTCATCGAGAGCATCATCGCCGGCAAGAGCCTGCGCAACCACAAGACGCCCGTCATGGAAATCGGCGTCTCCACCCTGCCGCCCCTCCCCGTGGATCTCTCCGACCGCAACAGGACGAGCCCCTTCGCCTTCACAGGCAACAAGTTCGAGTTCCGCGCCGTGGGCTCCTCCCAGTCCATCGCGCCCGTGAACATCGCCCTCAACGCCGCCGTGGCCTGCGCCCTGGACGACATCGCCACCCAGCTGGAAGCCGCCGTCTCCGCCGGCTCCTCCCTGAACCAGGCCCTCCAGGACTTCCTGCCCCGCGAGTTCAAGGCCCACGCGCCGGTCGTCTTCAACGGCAACGGCTATTCCGCCGAATGGCCCGCCGAAGCGGAAAAGCGCGGCCTGCCCAACCTGAACAACACCGTCTCGGCCCTGGAGCGCTACTCCGACCCGGACGTGATGAATGTCTTCCTGCGCCACGGGATCCTGAGCGAACGCGAGATGCTCTCCCGCCAGGAAATCCTCCTGGACGGCTACGCCAAGGCCCTGGTCCTGGAAGGCCATGTCCTTGCCGACCTCGTCCGCTCCCGCGTCATTCCGGTCTGCGCGAAGACCCAGAGGAAGGCCTGCGACCTGATCCTGAAGACCAAGGAGGCCGGACTCGACTGCGCGGCCGAAAAGACCTTCGCCGAAACGGTGCAGGGCCACACCCGGGCGCTGCAGAGCCTCACGGCCGAACTGGAGGCCAGAGTGGAGCAGGTCAAGGCAAAGGAAGATGTGCTCGAAAGCGCCAAGGCCGCCAGAGACCTCATCCTGCCCGTCATGGCCGAAATCCGTTCCCATGCCGACACCATGGAGCGCCTGGCCGACGACGGCGACTGGGTCCTGCCCAAGTACGCCGAACTTCTCTGGATGCACTAGGAAACAGAAGAAGCGGCCCGGGACCGGCTCCGGGCCGCCGTCGAGATTTGCTTTCGTGACGAAGTCTTCCGCCCGCCGGCAAGTCGGGGGAACTGCCGGCGGTGCGGAGGCTTTCCGAAAGCAAAATGTCCCGGCCGGCGGCGGGCTCCGCCTCGCGCGAAGTCCCGCCGCTCCGGGCGCCCGGGCCCTTCGGAGGGAATCTTTCGGGGGAAAGGAAACCTTTCGGAGGGCCCTTTTTCCGCATCAGGGGGGAAAGGCCCTTCCGGGCCTTTCCCCGTCCGGGCGGGCAGGGGCGCGCGGCGTGGCGTTCCGCGCCGGGAAGTGCTAGTCTGCGCCAGTTTTTTTCGCACTCCTTTCGACATCATGCCGGATGCCCGGATCAGGCGTCCGGCCTCTTGTCTGCACAAGGACGGCAGACTGCCTTCAGAAGGAAAACCCAATGCCCAGAACTCTTCATTTCACCAAGATGCACGGCTGCGGCAACGACTATGTCTATGTCAACGGCTTCGCCGAGCATGTGGACGACCCCTCCGCCCTCTCGGGCTTCGTCTCCGACCGCCACTTCGGCATCGGCTCCGACGGCCTGGTCCTCATCGTCCCCTCCTCCGTGGCGGACGTGCGCATGCGCATGTTCAATCCGGACGGCTCCGAAGCCCAGATGTGCGGCAACGCCTCCCGCTGCGTGGCCCGCTACGCCTTCGAGCACGGCCTCGTCAGCGACCCCGTCGTCCGCATCGAGACCGGCGCGGGCATCCGCACGGCCCGTCTCGTCTTCGACGGCGGCCAGGTGACGGGAGCCACCGTGGACATGGGAGAGCCCGTTCTCCCCGCGGCCAGGGTGCCCCTGGCGGTGCCCGAAGGCCATGACCCGGACGCCGTCTACATGGGCGGCCCCCTGGAAGTCCTGGGACGCCGCTACGCCGTGACCTGCGTCTCCATGGGCAATCCCCACTGCGTCGTCTACCTGGGCGAAGGCGATCCCGCCCTGGACGACCTGGATCTGCCCGCCATCGGCCCCCGTTTCGAGCACGCGCCCCTCTTCCCCGAACGCGTCAACACGGAATTCGTCCGCGTGGACTCCCGCGGCGATGTGGCCATGCGCGTCTGGGAACGCGGCACCGGCGAAACCATGGCCTGCGGCACCGGCGCCTGCGCCGTGGCCGTGGCCTCCATTCTCAACGGCCTGACGGAACGCAGCCTGAATGTGCACCTGCGCGGCGGCGTGCTGAACATCAGCTGGAACGGCGAGGACAACCATGTCTACATGACCGGGCCCGCCGTGACCGTCTTCGAAGGCGAACTCTTCCTCTAGCCCCCATCCCCCTCTTTCCTCTGCAAAGGACATCCCCCATGGTACAGGTCAATCAGAACTTTCTGCGCGTGCAGCGCAACTATCTCTTTACGGACATCGCCCAGCGCGTGGCGGCCTTCAAGGCGGCCCATCCCGACAAAAGAGTCATCAGCCTGGGCATCGGCGACGTGACGAAACCCCTCTGCCCGGCGGTCATCTCCGCCCTGCACGACGCCGTGAACGACATGTCCACCCCCCAGGGCTTTCACGGCTACGGCCCCGAACAGGGCTATCCCTTCCTCCGCGAGGCCGTGGTGGGCGAATACGCCCGCATGGGCATCACCATCGACGCCGACGACGTCTTCATCGGCGACGGCGCCAAGAGCGACCTGGGCAACTTCCAGGAAATGTTCGCGGCGGACGCCGTGGTGGCCGTGACCGACCCGGTCTACCCCGTCTATGTGGACTCCAACGCCATGGCGGGCCGCGCGGGCGTGCCCCTGGGCACCGGCCGCTTCGAGCGCCTGGTCTACCTCCCCTGCACCCGGGAAAACGGCTTCGTGCCTCCCTTCCCGGAAAAGGCCCCCGACATCCTGTACCTCTGCTCGCCCAACAACCCCACGGGCACGGTGCTGCGCCGCGACGCCCTGACGGCCTGGGTGGCCTACGCCCGCGAGCACGGCACGGTCATCCTCTTCGACTCGGCCTACGAGGCCTTCATCACGGAAGAGGACGTGCCCCATTCCATCTACGAAATCGAAGGCGCCCAGGAAGTGGCCGTGGAATTCCGCAGCTATTCCAAGCTGGCCGGCTTCACGGGCCTGCGCTGCTCCGCCGTCGTGGTCCCGAGAGGCCTGCAGATTTCCGACGGTCAGGGCGGCCGGACCGACATCAACAGCCTCTGGCGCCGCCGCCAGTGCACCAAGTACAACGGCTGCCCCTACATCGTGCAGAAGGCGGCCCTGGCCGTCCACAGCGAGGAAGGCCGGCGCCAGGTCCTGGAACAGGTGCGCGGCTATCTGGCCAACGCCGCGGCCCTGCGCGGGGCCCTGAGCTCCCTGGGCTACGGCGTCTACGGCGGCGTCAACGCCCCCTACATCTGGCTGCGGGTGCCCGAAACCTCGGATTCCTGGAGCTTTTTCACCACGCTCCTCAACGAGTGCCAGCTCATCACCACGCCCGGCGTGGGCTTCGGGCAAAGCGGCGAAGGCTATGTGCGGCTCACGGCCTTCAGCACGCCGGAGGACACCGCCGAGGCCATTGAGCGCCTGAAGAAACTCTGATTTTCCCTTCCCCCCGGGAAAAGGGGGCCCCCGGGCCCCCTTTTCTTTCCCCCTTCAACGCTGCCCCCGGCCGGGCAGCCTGCCCAAGGTGTCTGCCTATGTGTCGAATCGGTTCAATTAAAAGCCTCGAGCCCGTGCCGCCGTCCATGGCGCTGCGGCTGATGATTTCCCAGCAGGAAGGCCATGACAATTCCGGTTTTGCCATGGTCATGAAAGATCTGGACGGCGCCTTCCTGCACTACAAAAATCAGCCCCTTCTCTCCATGGCCTGCACAGGCCGGGGCGTGCAGCTGGTCAACGATTACATGGAACGGCAGGGCTTTGTGCAGGTGGCCCAGTGGGTGCCCGAGGTGGACAGACAGCCCGGCCTGCGCATCGAGGCCATGCCGCGCTATGTCTTCCGGAACTACGATTACCCCGAAATCTACCAGTACCGCACCCAGGAGGAGCGCGAGGATCTGCTCCTGGACACGCGCCTCGCCCTGAGAAAGCTTCTGGAAGAGCAGGGCGACGGCTTCGTCTACTCCTTCTGGCCCGATGTCCTCACCCTCAAGGAAATCGGCGACCCCGCCGACATCGCCACCTATTTCCGCCTCTGGGACGATGACAGCCGCCTGCTCGCCCGCAACATCGTGGTGCAGTGCCGCCAGAACACCAACTACGCCATCGTCCGCTACGCGGCCCACCCCTTCTTCCTCCAGGGCTTCACCCTCTGCGCCAACGGCGAAAACACCTTCTTCACCAAGAACAAGGAATTCCAGAAGTCCCTCTTCCGGGGCTACATCGGCTTCGAATCGGACTCCCAGAACTTCCTCTACTCCCTCCACTATGTCCTGCACGAGCTCAGGTGGCCCATCCGCTACTTCAAGCATGTGATAACCCCGCTTCCGCTGAGCGAAATCGAGACCCGGCCCGACCGCGAGGTCCTCACCCTCATCCGCGAGTCCCTGGCCAATCTCGAGATCAACGGCCCCAACACCATCATCGGCATGCTGCCCGACTCCACCATGATCACCTGCTGCGACTCCAAGAAGCTCAGACCCGTGGTGGTGGCCCGCAACTCGCAGATGGTGGCCATCGCCTCCGAAGTCTGCGGCGTCAACGAGATCATGCCCGACCGGGATCCGGCCAGGGACATCTATCCCGGCGAACGCGAACTCATCAGCGTGCACAACGACCTGGAGATCCGCAGATGGAAGCAGTAAGCACACAGGACGTCTCGGTCAATGACCTTCAGTGGAAGATAGAATACAGTCCCGAACACTGCACGCTCTGCGGCTCCTGCGTGGCGGCGTGTTCCTTTGACGCCATTCATGTGGACGTGGAGCGCCTGGACAGGCCCGTTTCCTTGGCCGACGCCCCCGATCTGCACCGCGAGCACCTGGCCCGGCCCGTCATCCGCCAGCGCGCCGATCTGAACCGCAGCTGCTCCGGCTGCGGCATGTGCGAGAAGATCTGTCCCAACCACGCCATCCGGCCGGTGCGCAATCCCGACGCCCGCCAGATCCTCCTCATGCGCCGGGGAGGCCCCGTCAAGCGCGGCGGACGCACCAACCTCAACTACCAGCGGACCCTGGACAGCATCATCGTGGGCCGCATCTCCCAGATGACGGACCCGGCGCTCGACTCCGAGCGCCACACCTTTGACCTGCGGGCCCCCTTGGGCCGGGTCATGGACGCGAGAAGCCTCCCCCTGGTCATCGAGGGGGAAAACCTCCTGCTGCGGGGCAAGACGCCGCCCGTGCGCTGGATATATCCGCTCATCTTTTCCGACATGTCCATCGGCGCCCTCTCGCCCCGCGCCTGGGAGGCCCTCACCCTGGCCGTGGCCTATCTCAACGAGAAGTGCGGCCTGCCCGTGCGCATGAGCTCGGGCGAGGGGGGCGTGCCGAGACGGCTCATGGAGAGCGAGCAGTTCAGGTACATGATCCTGCAGATAGCCTCCGGCCACTTCGGCTGGAACCGCATCGTGCGGGCCATGCCCTTCATGAAGACCGACCCCGCGGCCGTCCTCATCAAGATCGGCCAGGGCGCCAAGCCCGGCGACGGCGGCCTGCTCCCGGCGGCCAAGGTGCGGCCCCACATCCAGGCCCTGCGCGGCGTGCCCAAGGCCACCCTCCACTCGCCGCCCAACCACCAGGGCCTCTATTCCATTGAAGAATCGGTGCAGAAGATGCACCTCTCCCTCAACGCCGCCTTCGGCTTCCGGGTTCCCGTGGCCATCAAGTGCGCGGCCTCGGCCACCTCGGTCTCGGTCTACAACAACCTCCTCCGCGACCCCTACCGCATCTGCGGCGGCTTCTTCCTGGACGGCATCCAGGGCGGCACGGGCGCGGCCAACGAGGTCTCCCTGGACCACACGGGCCATCCCGTGGTCTCCAAGCTGCGCGACTGCTACCTGGCGGCCGTGGATCAGGGCCTCCAGGGCCAGATTCCCCTCTGGTGCGGCGGCGGCATCGGCCTCACGGGCAACGCCGCGGCGGACGCCTTCAAGATGATCTGCCTGGGAGCCAACGGCGTCTTCGTGGGCAAGATCCTCATCCAGCTTCTGGGCTGCATCGGCAACGAGCACGGCCGCTGCAACCGCTGCAACACCGACAGATGCCCCACGGGCATCTGCACCCAGGATCCCCGCCTCATGAAGCGCCTGGACGTGGACCGCGGCGCCCAGAACCTGGTGGACTATGTCCTCGCCTTTGACGAAGAGCTGCGCAAGCTGCTCGCGCCCGTGGGCAACAGTTCCCTGCCCGTGGGCCGTTCGGACGCCCTGGTGTCCACGGACAAGGCCGTGGCCGACAAGCTCGGCATCCAGTACGCCTGCTGAGCCGGAGGAGAGAGCGCATGCTTACCATCCACACCCTCAATGAACATGTCCGCATCTCCACCCAGGACCTGCTGCAGACCATCGAAAAGGCCGTGGCCCGGGGCGAGACGGACTTCTATGTCAACGCCTCCGGCCAGCACGACATCGGCGGTCCCCTCTGGAACCGCGACGGCAGAAAGCTGACCTTCACGGTGCGCAATCCCGGCCAGCGCGTGGGCTGCATGGCCATGCCCAACACGGAAGTCATCGTGGAGGGCCCGGCCCCGGCGGACGTGGGCTGGCTCAACGCGGGCGGCCGCATCGTCATCCGCGGCGACGCCGGCGACACGGCGGGCCACTGCGCGGCCGGCGGCGTCATCTACATCGGCGGCCGGGCCGGCACCCGTTCCGGCTCGCTCATGAAGCACGACCCCATGTACGAGCCCCCGGAGCTCTGGATCCTCAAGAGCACCGGCAGCTTCTCCTTTGAGTTCATGGGGGGCGGAAAGGCCGTTGTCTGCGGCTGCGACAGCCAGACGCTGAGCTCCGTGCTCGGCGAGCGCCCCTGCGTGGGCATGGTGGGCGGCGTGGTCTATGTCCGCGGCCCCGTGGCGGCCCTTCCCGACGACCTGCGCCTGGAGCCCCTGGACCAGGACGACATCGCCTTCCTGGACCGCGGTCTGGACGACTTTCTCCAGGCCATCCGCCAGACCAAGCGCCGCCGCGAAGTCTCGGTCTGGAAGCAGTGGCGCAAGATTGTCCCGCTGAGCTTCACCGAGCGCACGGGCGCCGAACTCCCCTCCGTGGCGGAATTCCACCAGAAGGAATGGGTGCCCGGCGGCATCTTCTCCGATGTCTTCCCGGACGGCGGCGAGATCAACGGCCTCCTGGGACACGGCATCTGGCGCCTGCGCGTGCCTTCCTGGGAAAACCACGCGGCCTGCGCCCCCTGCGAGCACGCCTGTCCGGCCGGCATTCCCACGCAGCTTCGCTGCAACCTCCTGCGGGAAGGCCGCGTGGAGGAGGCCCTGCGTCTCGTCCTCGACTACACCCCCTTCCCGGGCTGCGTCTGCGGCACGGTCTGCCCCAATCTCTGCATGGAGGCCTGCACGCGCTCGGGTCTGGACTTTCCCGTGCAGATAGGCCCCCTGGGCCGGCTTTCCAAGGATGTCGAGCTGCCGCCGCCCGCCGCGTCGACCGGAAAGAAGGTCGCCGTCATCGGCGGCGGCGTGGGCGGTCTCGCCGCCGCCTGGCGCCTTGCCCGCATGGGCCACAAGGTGACGGTCTTCGAGCGCGAGGCGCGCATGGGCGGCAAGATGGAGCAGGTCATCCCCAGGGAGAGACTGGACGAGAAGCTCCTCGAAAAGGAAATCGCCCGCATCGCCGCCATGGGAGTCGAGTTCGTCAACGGCTGCGAGGTGGACGCCCGGAAGTTCCAGGCCATCCGCTCTCAGCACGACGCCGTGGTGGTGGCCACGGGCGGCCATGTGGCGCGCATCTTCAACTGGCCGGGCCGCGAGCGCATCGTGGCGGGCATCGACTTCATGAAGGCCGTCAACGCCGGACGCAGGCCCAAGGTGGCGGACAATGTCATCGTCATCGGCTGCGGCAACGCCGGCATGGACGCGGCGGCCGGCGCCTACAAGATGGGCGCGAAGAAGGTCATCTGCATAGACGTGCAGAAGCCCGCGGCTTTCCCCAAGGAGATCAAGCACATCACGGATCTGGGCGGCGAGATCGTCTGGCCGGTCATGACAAAGGAGATCACGGAGAAGGGCATCATCGCCGAGGACGGCCGCCTCATTCCGGGCGAGCAGGTCATCATCACCATCGGCGAGTCGCCGGATCTCTCCTTCCTGCCCGAGAACACGCCGAAATTCCGTTCCTGGCTCGCTCCCCGGGCCGACATGAGCGTGCTCGACGGCGTCTTCGCCGTGGGCGACACCATCCGTCCCGGCCTGCTCATCCACGCCATCGCCTCGGGCAATTCGGCGGCGGACGCCGTGAACGCGTATCTTTCCGGCGGAAGCTGGCGGGCGCCTTCCAGGGTCAGGGTGGATCCCGTGAAGCTGCACACGGCCTATTTCGCCCGCTGTCCGGAGAAGGAGAAGCCCGCCGCCGGCGAGGAATATCTCCGCTGCGTGAGCTGCGGCACATGCCGCGACTGTCATACCTGCGAAAACGCCTGTCCGGAGCAGGCCATTTCCCGGGTGGACGAGGCGGACGGCGGCTTCAGCTATGTCTCCGATCCGGAGCGCTGCATCGGCTGCGGCGTCTGCTCGGGCGTCTGCCCCTGCGGCATCTGGACCATGCAGGAAAACACGCCTCTGGAGCACGGCTAGCTCCTCTGAGAGTCCCTTCCGGGACCGGTGAAAACGGGGGCCGGACGGACGCTCTGTCCGCCCGGCCCCCGCGATCTTTCCGCCGTTCCGTCTTTTCGTTCCCGCACGCTTTTATCCGGACCTTTTCTGTGCTAGGATTTCCCCTGACATGAGAGGAGGTTTTTCGCCCATGCCGCACGACACTGATCCGGCCCCTGAGAGCCTCGAGGCCCTGCTCGCCCGCATAGGAGAGCGCTTTGAGGTCTCCTTCAAGCCCCTCACGGCGGGGGAGAGGTGCCTGCAGATACTGGACGTCTCGGACATGACCCGGTATCTGGACCGCCTGCTGGCCTCCGGGAAGATCCGCGATCCCCTCAGGGAACTGCCCGTCTGGGCCAAGGTCTGGCCGGGGTCCTTCATCCTGGAGACCTGGTTCAGGAAAAAGGCCGACACCGAAGGGAAAACCCTGCTGGAGCTCGGCTGCGGCTGCGCCGTCTTCTCGCTCCTGGCGGCCGGACTCGGCTTCGCCTCCATCACGGCCGGCGACATCGCGGAGGACGCGCTTCTCTTCGCGAAGGCCAACGTCCTCCGGAACGGCCTGGAGGACCGCGTGCGCGTGGTCCGTCTGGACGTATCGAAGCCCGGGGCGGATCCCCGCTTTCCCGAGGGCTTCGACTTCATCGCCGCCTCGGAAATCCTCTATCTCGACGAACTCCACACTCCTCTGCTCAATTTTCTGAAGCGCCACCTGGCCCCCGGCGGGAAGGCCGTCTTCTGCACGGACACGGCCCGCCGCAAGACCCGTTTCGCCCGAAAGGCCGCCAGAGACTTCAAGGTGCAGGAACTTTTCCTGCCGGCATCCTTCACCGACGCCGAAGGCGAACGGCACTCCCGTCTCTTCTCCCTCCTCAACCTGGAACGCTAGCCCATGTCAGACACAGACCTCTCCCTCCCCCGCATCGTCCTCAGGCCCTGTCTCAAAGGCTATACGAAGGACAGCGACAAGGTCATCGCTCCGGCCGAAACCGTGGCCCGCGTCCTCGCCAGACTCTCGGATCTCGGCACGGACATTCTGAAGGAAACCCGCCGCGTGGACACGGGAAGACTCGGCATTCCGGTCTTCCTGAGCGTCTGCGGCGCCGAGGCCAGGCGCCTGCTGCCCACCCGCAAGCAGATGGGCAAGGGCGCCTCCGAAAATCAGGCCCGGGCCTCGGCTCTCATGGAGCTCATGGAGCGCTACGCCTTCTTCTCCTTCTGGGAGCGGGCCCCGCACTTCACGGAGGCCACCTATTCCGAGGCCCTGGCGCGCTTCGGGAAAAGCTGTCTCCCCGTCTCGGAGATCTGCCGCAGCGTGCACGACACCCTGTCCGATGAGGAGGCCCTGGCCGTCATGGACTGCGTGCGCTGGCAGTTCTATCCGGCCACCAGACTTTCGGACGGCGAAACCGTGTGGCTCCCCCTGGACTGGTTCAGGCTTCTGAGCGAATTCAACGGCTCAAGCTGCGGCAACACCCCCGAGGAGTCCCTGCTCCAGGGCATCAGCGAGCTCGTGGAGCGCCATGTCTGCGCCCTGGTGGACCGCGAACGCCGCGTGACGCCCACCATCGATCCGGCCTCCTGCACCGATCCGGTGCTGAAGGACCTTCTGGACCGCTTCGCGGCCCACGGCGTGCATCTCATTCTCAAGGATTTCTCCCTGGGCATGCCCCTGCCCACGGTGGGGGCCCTGGCCTGGGATCCCGAGACCTTCCCGGCCCGGAGCGAAATCGTCTTCACGGCCGGCACGGCCTCCTCGCCCGTCAAGGCGGCCATCCGGGCCGTCACGGAAGTGGCCCAGCTCGCGGGCGACTTCTGCACCAACGCCTGCTACGAGGCCTCGGGCCTGCCCAAGTTTCCCTCCCTGGACGACGCGGAATGGCTCATGGAGGGGCCTGCGACCACCCTGGACACGCTCCCCTCCGCGGCCTCGCCGGACATCCGCGAGGAAGTGCTCGCCGCCGTGCGGGGGCTCGCCCCGCTCCAGGTCTACGCCGTGGCCACCACGCACCCGGATCTGGAACTGCCCGCCCACTATCTCGTCATTCCGGGCCTGGCCTTCCGGGAGCGCGACCGCAACGAAAGCGTGGGCCTCTTCGCGGGCAGAAAGATCTGCGAAACCCAGGACGAGGAAGAGGCCGCAAGGCATCTGGAGATCATCGGACGGATCCGCCCGGGCGCCCACTATCTGCCTTTCTTCGCCGGCATGCTGGCCATGCGGGCCGGGCGCTGGAAGGAGGCCTCGGAGCTTTTCGCGGGCTGCGTGGACGCCCAGCCCGACGAGACGGCCAGGGGGCTCGCCGCCTTCTACGCGGGCTACGCCCTGTCCCAGGCGGGCGACTGGGCGGGATCGGAGAGCTACTTCGCGAGAGCCGCGGGCTTCTGTCCGGACGTGAAGGAATACACCAACTTCCTGGGCGTCGCCCGCTACCGGCAGGGCAGCTGGGCGGCCGCCGCCAGGGCCTTTCAGGCCTCCCTCGCCACGGACAAGGGCTCGGTCATGGACCTGGCGAACCTGGGCATGTGCGAATGGCGCCTGGGCCGGCTGGAGGAGGCGGGAGAGCACCTTTCGGCCGCCCTGGAGCTGGATCCCTCCCTGAATTTTGCCCGGGAGGCTCTGGAAGAGGTGAAGAAGCAGGCGCAGAGCAGGGCCTGACGGAAGGGGAAGCGCGCGGGGAAGAGAGGGGCTTTTCCCGGATCCCTCCGCCTTGACAGAGGGATAGGGCCTGTCTATCCTAAGAATGGCCGGACCGGGCGGAAAAGCCCGTTCCGGACGGCCTCCGTCCGGGCCCCGTTCCGGGCGGAACCGGTTTTTTCGCAGACACCCGAAGCCGCGGAGAGCCCGCCGGGGGCGGACCGGCGTCCTGGCCGGGCAGGCGGCTTTGCTTTCCGGGAAATCGCCCTTTCGGACCTTTGCAGGAGTTTTCAGTGTCCAACTTTTCCCCCTCCCGCGCATGGTTTCCCCGCGCTCTCATCGGCCTCGTGGCCCTCTTCGTCCTCTATGTGATCTGTGTGGGCGCCTTCACCCAGGTCTCCGGGCAGAAGTACAAGGAGCCGGCCGAAGCTCCGCAGGACGATCATGCCAAAGCCACGGTTCTCGCCAACGCCCTGGTGCAGCCGCTGGAGGAAGAACTGGACGGCCTGTTCGGCTGGCTGCCCA
>CAZFTQ010000003.1:0-10029 GCA_964522365.1 uncultured Desulfovibrio sp.
CCAGAATCAGCATTCAGTTTCCTCCGGCCGGGCGGGAACCGCGATCCGGGTCCCCCGCGAAAAAGGCCGTCTGTCAGAAAGCCCGTTTTTCTACACAAGCTCCGCCTTCCTTTCAAGCGCCCGATCTCCCGCTCCGCGTCAACGGTCACACAGGCCCGGAATTCCTGAAACTCCCCCTTCTCGTCCTCCTCAAGGGAACTGAAGCCCTTCCCGAGGGCGTCCGGGGCCGGGCTCCATTCCCCCACCCCCTCCCCGCACCGCTCTCCGCCCGGCTCTTCCGGGAGGGAAGAACGGGCTGCCGGGGATAGACAAAATTTTTTCTTTTCGAGATACTGGACCGCAGATGGCCGGTCCCGCGGGGCCGGCGGGAGTGCGGAGAGACAGACACGCAGGACGCCGCCTCTCCCCGAACGCCTTGCGCCGCGCAACGCGGCGATGCCCTTTCTTCAGTTCGGAGACATGAAAATGCACGATTTTTCCAGACGCTCCTTTCTCAAAGCCGGCGCCCTCACGGCTGGTTCCCTGGCCCTGGGGCTTGAGAGCTCTTCCGCCCTGGCGGCGGCCGCCCGATCCAAGGTGCTCTTCACCAGAGAAATTTCGCCGCAGAGCCTGATCAGAATCTACGAGGCTCTGGGGGTGACCCTTCCCGGCCCCGTGGCCGTGAAGATTTCCACCGGCGAACCCACCGGGCACCATTTCCTTTCGCCCGGACTCATCGCGCCCCTGGTTTCCCGCCTCAAGGGCACCATCACCGAATCCTGCACCGCCTACAACCGCCGTCGCCTGGACCCCAGGGAACACTGGAAGGTCATCGCCGAGCACGGCTTCAAGGCCATCGCGCCCTGCGACCTTCTGGATGAGACCGCGGACATGGGACTCCCCGTCCGCAAGGGCTTCCATCTCAAGGAAAACCTGGTGGGCGAGCACCTGAAAAAATACCCCGGGCTGCTCATTCTCTCCCATTTCAAGGGACACGCCATGGCCGGCTTCGGAGGCGCTCTCAAAAACATGAGCATCGGCATCGCCTCCACCAGGGGCAAGACCCGCATCCACACGGCCGGCGCCTCGGACAGATGGCAGGAACTCTTTGACAAGAGAGCCCCGCAGGACCACTTCCTGGAATCCATGGCCGACGCCTGCAGCGCCGTCATCGACTTCGTGGGCAGGGACAATATCCTCTATGTGAGCGTGGCCAACAATCTCTCCGTGGACTGCGACTGCAACTCCAACCCCAAGCCCCCGAAAATGGCCGACCTGGGCATCTTCGCCTCGAAAGATCCCGTGGCCCTGGACCAGGCCTGCCACGACGCCGTCGTCAACGCCTCCGATCCCGGCAAGGCCGATCTCATCGAGCGCATGAACTCCCGCCACGGCATCCATGTGGTGGAAGCCGCCGAGACCCTGGGCCTGGGCAGCCGCGCCTACGATCTCGTGACCATCTAGACTCTTTCCCCCTCCCGGAAGCCCGGGACGGCGGCAAAATCCGCATCCGACCGGTCGGCCGCGCGCCGGCCGGTTTTTTTGATCTTTTCAGGCGCCGTCTTCAGGACGCGAAAGCCCTGTCCGGGTAGACTGTCCGCAACGCGCGGATCCCTGTCCGGCCTGACCTTTCAGACTTCCGCCCGGCGCCCGGCGGAAGCCCGCCCTCCTTCCAGCGGAAAAATTCTTCCCCCTCGCGCCCCTCATGGGCCGGATCTGAAGAATTGCAAGCGACTTGGCTTTGTGCTAGGTACGAAAAACATGGAGCAGGACTCCTGATCCGTCCGCCGCAGGTCCCGGTTTTCCGCCAGGGAGACCCGGCGGCAGGCGCGGCCTTTTCCGCCGCCGGCTTCCGTCCGCAAAGGAAAATCCCTTCGCAGGCGCGTTGTCTGACGGCCCCGCGCTTTTTTGTGTGCTGACCCCCGGTTTTGCGGCGGATTTTGCCGACTTGCCTTTTTGGAGAAAGTCTGCGAGGATAGCCGCTCAGAATATTTCCCCACAGGAGGCACCAAGCCGCACGGATTTTTCGGACCCGTTCCGGCAGGGCGCCCACCGCCGGTGAGGCGAGGCGCCCGGGAACGCATGAGACAGGAAACAGCAAGGAGGATGCCGCCCCTCGGCCCGCGGGCCCTGGCGGCCTGACATAACTTTATGAACAGAAGCGAACTCTGCATGCAGCTGGCCAGGGAGTGCCATCTCACCCTGGAAGACGCCACCAACATCGTTGACGTCTTTTTTGATTCCATTTCCAAAGCCCTGGTCAAGGGCTCCCGCGTGGAGATCCGCGGCCTGTGTTCCTGGCAGATCAAGGAATACGAAGGCTACTGCGGACGAAATCCCAACACGGGTGAAAGCATTTCGGTGCCGCCCAAGCGTCTGCCCTTCTTCAAGGCCGGCAAGGAACTGCTTGACACTCTCAACCGGGAAGTGCTCCCCAAGCTTTCCGGCGCAACGTCCTGAGACCGGAGAGATTCCGGGCGGAAGCAGAAAAGAGGCCGACAGAATGGCCTGACGGAGAGGCCGCTTCCGCCCGGCAGACGCCCCGGGGCGCCGCGGTGAAACGGGACCTGAAAGGTCCGCCGCGGCGCCGCCCGGACAGGAACCGACGACGACAGCCCGGCACGGCGGGCAGGAGAACCCGTGCACGACGACAGACAGGAATGAAGACATCCCCCTGACCGGGGGAACGGATCTGCCATGGAACAGAAGGGCAGACAGGAGCGGCAAAGTGCACGACGATCAGGCAGTGGGCAAGCCCTACCGCGAGGGCAGAAACTCGTGGGCGCCCGGCGTATTTTTCACCATGACGGGCGGCGAGTGCCGTCTGGACATTTTCTGGAATGACATCACCCGGGAAGACGTGTGGCGCGTGGCCAACGGCAAGGTTTCCTTCGCGGTCTGGTATTCCGACGACAAGGACCTCTTCTTCCTCTACCGCTTCGAAGGCTGCCGCTGGTCGGACTCGGTCTTCTCGGCCATGGCTCTGCCCGAGGAGCAGCGCGTCCGGCCCCCCTTCATGGGGCCCAGCGAACGCCTGCTGATCCAGATCACCCTCGTCTCCTGCGAGACGGGTCTCGTCCAGGCCTCGCGCAGACTCCTCTTCTCCCACGCCCTTTCCAAGAAACTCTGTCTGGCCGTGGACAAGCATTTTTACACGAACTACATCCGCAGCTGGAGCAGGGAAGAGTTTGAGGCCCGGGTGAACCGGGTCTACCAGAAGTATCCCTTCCCCGAGGAGATCATCCGGGCCCAGGGCTGCATCCTCTGCACGGGCCAGGACGGCTCCGCCCAGCCGGAACGCCAGGAGCATCAGCCCCGGCAGGAAGGCTAGCCCCCGCGGGGCCTTTTTCTCCAGGGGCCGGCCCGCCCTGCGCGCAGGGCCCGGCCTCCGACCGCCGCAGACGGGCGGCCCGCTCCCGGCGGGCCGCCCTTTTTCCTGTCACAGGGAGCCTTCCTTCCATGCGAAAACTCTTCTCGGAGCAGGGTCTTTCCTGCCACATTCTCCCGCCCGTCCGCGGCACCCGCGAAGACGCCCAGGCCCTGCTCGAGGCCGTCCTGGATATCCACTCCGCGCGCCTTGCCGCGGGCAGGCCCTCCTTCCGCCCGGAAGTCTTTCTGCCGGGCTCCGAAACCTCCTTCCGCGAGAGTCAGCCCTCCGGTCCCTCGCTGAGCATTCTTCTGCCGAAGACCCCTGTGGAAACGGATCTGCTCGTTCTTCTCATCGCGGCCCTGGCGCTCCCCGAGCCCGGGGAGATGGCGGACCCGGCCGTCTGGGACGGCGGCCCGTACCGCCTCACGGGCGATCTCTTCCGGGACTGTCTTTTCTCCGGGGCGGAAGTCTCCGGGAGTCTGGCCTTCTGGGAGTCGGTCCGCCTGACCCTCACGGCGGGCGGGCGCAACCATGACTGCGCCGTCTTCAGCCGCGCCGCCGCGGAGGGGAAAGGCCGCGTGCGGCTGGACGCGGATCCCCTCGCTCTCGCCCTTCTTCTGGGGGAAAGCGCGCAGGCCATGCTGTCTCCGCTGGAACAGCTGCTCGCGCGAAGAACCGTCGGGCCCTCGGGCCTCGCCGCCCTCGCCTTCGCCCTGGCAGATGTCCTCGCCCCGGAAGAAGACGGGGAGGTCACGGACGAGTTCAGTCTGGAAGAACTCTTCTTCCTCCTCACGGGCCGGGAGCCGGACGCGGAGAGTCCGCTCGCGCAGACCCTCCCCGCTCTGCTGAAGACCCTGGGAACCCTCCCCGGCTGGAGCGTGCGATCCTTCACGGAAATAGCCGACGAGGACGGGAAGGGTCTGACTTCGGCGCCCGGCACCCGGATCTGGCGCGTCACGCGCATGGAATGACAGGCGGGCCAGGCGCCCGGCAGGACAACGTCAGAAGGCGGCCTCCTCTCCGGAAGACCGCCTTCTTCCTTTCTTTCGCCCCTGCGAGGGGTCTGTCAGCCCGACTCTTTTTCGCCGGCGAGACCCCGGCAGACGCCGCCCGTGGCCACCCCCAGACCCAGCATGGCCTGCCCGAGCCACCACATGCGGTAAAACTCGTGGGCAAAGATGCCGTCCGCGAGCCAGCAGAGATAGCCCAGGGCGTAGAGACCGGTGAGTTCCCACCAGAGGCGCGAGCGGCCGGGGACCTCGGCGTCGCCGCCGGGGGCCTGCCAGCCGCGGCGCAGACGCGGGATCAGATGTTTTCCGAGCCAGAAGAGCATGCCGAAGAGGAAGATCAGACCCAGGAAGGCGCCGATGACGCCGAAGGAAGAGAGAAGATCCAGGTAGAGATTGTGCGGGTGGGAGATGGTGATGGCGTCCCTGGCCGGCACAAGGCCCAGGGAGCGGAAGGCCGTGTTGTACATGCCGGCGCCGGCGCCGGTGAGGGGGTGGGCCTCAAAGACCCGCCAGGCCAGCTCCCAGAGACTCCAGCGGCCGTCCTGGAGCACGGTGCCCATGGAAAGACGGCCCGGAAAAAGCTGCAGGACGAGAAAACCCAGGACGACGACCCCTGCCCCCGCGCCCATGACCTTCCGCCAGTGGCGCATCTGGCGGGCGGCCGCCCAGACGAAGGCACAGACCACCAGGGCGAGGAGCGCCGCCCGGGTCCTGGCGCCGAAGAGCGTGAAAAGTCCCGGAAAGGCCAGAAGAGCGCAGCAGACGGCGCTGACGGGGACGGAGAGCCGGCGGCGGCAGATGTACCAGACCCCGGCGGCCGGCACGGCAATCTGCGCCAGATAGTTGCCCACGCAGTAGTCCGCCAGGGCCGAGGTCAGACGCCCGTTGTGGATGGGATAGCCCATGACGAAGTCAAAGCCCGTCCTGTACTGCCAGAGGCCGTCGATTCCCACCCAGAAGAAGGCCAGCACGGCGCCCCAGGTGAGCCGTTTCAGATCCTTGAGGGAGCGGACGCATTCCATGCCCAGGAAGGGCAGGATGAGTCCCTTGTTGACGGCCGTGCCGGTCTCGAGGAAGGACTCCCACGGGTCCATGGAGAAGACCACGCCGATGATCATCATGATCCAGAGGCAGACAAAGAGCGGCAGGACCGGGAGCCGTCTGAGGACGCTCCTCTCCCAGGCATGGCGGTAGTACTGGACGAGGCAGACGAGGCTCACGAGAGGGAGCACTTCCCGAAAGCCGTAGCCCACGGCGAAGAAGGCCAGATGGAACCAGAAGGTCCAGAAAAGACAGCGCTGCCAGAACTCTCCCGGATCGGTCCTGAGAAGATCGCGCGCGCGGGCCCGGCGTTCACGCCAGAAGGAGGGGAGAAAGAGACGGAAGATGGTGGTGGAGCGCTGGTCGGACATGGTCTCTGCGGCTGCGGGGGATGAGGGATTTTCCGAAAGAATGATCACTAGCCCAGGGCGGCCGGCCCGTCAAGGCGGGATCCGCTCAGGATCACGGAATCTTTCCGGGGGCTCCGGCAGGGCTGCGCCGATCTTTTCCGCAGGGATCAAAGAGGTTCCCGGGGGATCTCAGGTGGAATTTCTCTTCCAGCCGCGCGCGGCCCGCTGGAACGCGGTCTTTTTCAGCCGGGATTTCAGGGACAAAAAAAAGGCCGGCCCCGCCGGTCTCTTTTTCAGCGCGCCCTCCGGAAACCTGCCCTGTCAGTCTTCCGCCGGACCCTTGCGCCTGCAGCCCGTGTCCGTTTCAATGAGGCTGATGAGGCGGGCCGTCTGGCGGCCCGTGGAGGTGGCGCAGGACAGGCTGTGCTCCACGGCGGCGATGCCCTTGATGACGGTGGAGTGGCGCTTGTTCACCCGGGCGCCGATCTGGACCAGGGTCAGGTCCGTGTACTTGCGGGCCAGATAGAAGAGAACATTGCGGGCTTCCACATAGCTGCGGCGCCTGAGGCCCGAGCTCAGCTGGCGCGGGCTGAGGCCGCAGCAGCGGCTCACGCCGTCCAGAAGCTCCTCAAAGCTCGGCATTCGCAGGGGCTGCCCGGCCGGCTGGAACTGCCGCAGGACTTCCAGGGCCAGATCCGGACTCGCCTTGGCGTCCTGCACCCGCATGCGCAGGAGCAGGGTCTTGAGACAGGATTCCAGCAGGCGCACATCGCCCTGCAGGCTCCCGGCCAGGAGATCCGTCACCTCGTCCGGGATGTCGGCCCGCTGGGCCAGAGCCTTGCGGCGCAGGATTTCCCGGCGCATCTCCAGGCTGGGGGCGCTCATGCTGGCCAGGATGCCGGAGGAGAAGAGGGAGAGGAGCTGTGGGTCCAGGGCCTTGAGCTCTCTGGGCAGACAGCGGCTGGTGAAGACCACGCGGCTGCCGCGGTTCTGGAGATGCTTGACCAGGGAGAGGAGCAGTTCCTGGGTCGCCTGCTTGCGCTGGAGGAACTGCACATCGTCCACCAGCAGGAAGTCCAGGGCGCGGACGCGATCCTGGAAATCGTCCAGGGTGTTGCTGCGCAGGCCCATGCGGAAGCGGGCGTAGAATTCGTCCGCCGTGAGATAGGCCACCCGGGCTCTGGGGCCGCGCTCGGTCAGGATCCGGCGCACGGCGGACTGCACGATGTGCGTCTTGCCGAGACCGGGGTCGGCGCTCACGAAGAGCGTCTCCACGCTCCCTTCAGGCCGGCAGACATCCTCGGCCGCGGCAAGGGCCATGGCGTTGCTGGGCCCGGCCACGAAGTCCTCAAAGCTGTAGCGCCACTGGCGGCGCAGAAGGGCGTCGCCGGACAGAGTGGCCGGCTGATCCAGAGGAAGGGAGGAAACAAGGGCCTGGGGCTGCAGGGTCCTCGCGCCCGGAGCGGCGGCCGCGGGGAGAGGGGCCTCTCCGCCCGCTGCCGCGGGGCTCTTCGCGGGACCGGAACTCTCTCCCTGTCCCTGCTGCCGCGCCGGAGCCGAGCGGAATTTTTCCGTGCCCGGCAGCGCCCCCACGGGCGCTGCCTGCTGCGGCTTCGCTTCCGCCGCCGGGGCCGAGAAGAAACGCAGATTCAGCTCCTCGGGCCGGCACCGGAGTTCCCTGGAGGCCGCGGTCCGGATAATCCCGCCCATTTTCTGCTCGAGACGTCTGCGCATGTAGTTGCTGCAGCCGTCCAGATGCAGGGAGAGGGAATGATCCGAGATCTCCGCCCGGACGGGGGCCAGCCAGACTTTGAAGTCCGACGGTTCCACCGTTTCGGCTAGGCTCTTCAGGATGTTGTTCCAGCTGGCTGACATGGACGGAATACTACTCGCTCCAGGGAAAGGGCGGCAAGGCGAATCGGTTCTGCCAATGGCGGAGCCGGGGAGAGAAGTGCCGGCAATTGCCGGGCTTCCCGGATGCGGGTGAGTGGAAAAATTTTTTGGGGGCTTCCAGAGAGGGGGGAGAGGGCGGCCGCGGTTCCGCGGCCAGGAAGGCTGCTGTCCCGGAAATGAAACAGGAGGACGCTGCGGAGCCTGAAATCCGGGTAGAACTTTTCATATTTTCACAGTCAAAATGAGAAAATGACTGCAAAAGAAAAAAACTGCGACGAAATGGCAAGCAAGAAAGAAAAAGAGCAGAAAATTTCGTTGTGAGAAGTCTGAAGGTTCTGCTTTTTTTGCCCGCACTTCCTGATCTTTTTTGGAAAGAGAAGGAATTTCGCCGAGTTTTTAGAAAAGTGAACGCAGAAATCCGGCCTGTGTCCGTTGCGTCACGGAAGGTCAATTTAGACGTTTTCAGGCTCCGCGTCCATATGGGGGGCTCTGGAGCCTCCCTGAACGCATTTTTTTTCACGTCTCCCAACCCCCCGGGCACTCTGTCAAATGTTCTCCTTTTCTCACCTGTCCCGAAACTGAGACAGGCCCTCCGGGGGGCTCTTCATGCCTGTGAACAGCCTGAAATCCGCCGAAAGATTTTTCCCGGATTTTTTTTTGCGGAAAATCCTTTTCTCTGTGTGACGGGTCCCGGCAGCGTTTTCCGGGCCCTTTTCTGTTGACAGGCGCCTTCTCTTCAGGTATCTGATGTCCGTCTTCCGTCTCCGAAGGAGCGGAAGGCACCCGCTCGCGGAACGGTAGTTAAGTCGGTTATAACGCCGGCCTGTCACGCCGGAGGCCGAGGGTTCGAGCCCCTTCCGTTCCGCCAGACTCAGACGCGTCAGGGGTTTTCCCGGAGAACCTTCTCCCGGGAAAACCCCTTTGCCGTTTCCTGGCCCCCTGCACCCGCGAAAGGGAACGCCACGGGGACAGAGAAAGGGCCGGCAAAAAACCGCCCGGCCCCGAAGAAAAGAGCTTCTTCCCAACCCCAGGGCAGCCCGAAGGGTGCGCGGGAACCCCCCGCCCCTGATGAAACGCTGCCGGACGGGACTCCGCCCTCTCCTCCCGTCCCCTGGAAAGACGGAGTAGCGTTTCAGACGGAAGCGTCCCTGGCAGGCCCCCGGAAGATCGGACCTGCCTCTCCCCTGCCCCGTGACTTTTTCTCCGGGTGGTCAGAGGAATGGGACGCCTCCGGGAAGGGAGACGGTCTTCCCTTTCAGGTCCCCCTCCGCGCAAGGGGCCTTCCCCGCTCCTTTCCGTGGGAGCTTCCCCGGGCGCGCCTTTTCCTGCGCGCAAAAGCGCTCCGCCCTCTTTTTCCGCGCCCCCGTTTTTTCGGGGCGCGAAAAAAGGAAGCCGTGCTTTCGCCGCGGCTTCCTTCCTGTTTTCTTCTGGTCGGGATGGTGCGATTTGAACGCACGGCCTCAGCGTCCCGAACGCTGCGCTCTAGCCAAACTGAGCCACATCCCGTCTTGCAGGGTGCTGTATAAAGAATTTGCCCTTCTTTGGCAAGTCCCGCGGGGGCCTTTTCCCCGCCCGGAGGGGCCCGGGGCCCCTGAACGGGCTACTCAAGCTGGAGGAACTGCTTGAGGTCCTCGATGAGCGGGTAGCGGATGTGCTCGTCCTGCAGGCCGAAGTAGATGTTGGCGCTCAGGAAGTCCGGCCAGTTGCCGGCGTCAAAGCGCTTGCCGCTGATTTTCACGGCCATCATGCCGCGCTCGCGGCAGAGCATCTGCATGGCGTCGGTGAGCTGGATTTCGCCGCCCACGCCCGCGGGCGTCTTGTCGAGGCAGTCAAAGATGTCGGGGGTGAGCACATAGCGGCCCACGATGGCGAGCCGGGAAGGCGCCTTGTCGCGGCTGGGCTTTTCCACCAGACCCCGGACCCGGTAGATGCCCGAGCGCACTTCCTCGCCGTCCACGATGCCGTAGCGGTCCACGCTGTTCCACGGGACTTCCATGACGCCCACCACGGGCATCTCCTCCTCCCGGGCCACATCCATGAGCTGCTTGATGCCGGGCACGCCGCTGAAGATGAGGTCGTCGCCCACCATGATGGCGAAGGGCTCGTCGCCGATGGCCGGACGGGCGCAGGCGATGGCATGGCCCAGGCCTTTCTGCTGCTTCTGGCGCACGGCCACCACATTGACCATCTCGGCCACGTCCTGCACCACCCTGAGCATGTCGCTCTTGCCCTTTTCGCGCAGGTAGCCTTCCAGCTGCAGGTTGTGGTCAAAGTGGTCTTCGATGACGCTCTTGTCTCTGTTGGTGATGAGAACGATGTCCGTCACGCCGGCGGCCTGCGCCTCTTCCACCACATGCTGGATGACGGGCTTGTTGTAGATGGGCAG
>CAZFTQ010000003.1:10039-23201 GCA_964522365.1 uncultured Desulfovibrio sp.
GTTCTTGGTGGCGGGGAGAGACCTGGTACCCCAGCCGGCCACGGGAATGACGACTTTGCGGATGGGCTTCATGGAACTTCCTCTTGAGAACAGGTGTGTATGGACTTCCGCCGGCCGGCCGCCCCTTGAGGAAACGGCCCGGACCGGCTCCGTGCTTTCGGGAACATTCTATCCCTGCCCGAAAAAAAAGGCAAAGGCCTTGCGCTTCTGAAAGAAATTCTCACCCACTTTTCCAGGGGCCCCGGGGCCCGAAAGCCGGGCGGACGAACAAAGCCCGGCCGGAAAAATTTTCCGGCCGGGCCAGTGTCAGTTTCAGAAACGGCGTCAGTCCGTCAGGCGGCTAGAAGTCCAGCTTCCGGTATTCCTCCAGCGCCACGGCCTGCTCCTCGAAGGAGGTGAAGCCGGCGTGGAGCAGGGCGTCGTGCACGGTCCTGGACCAGTCCCAGGTGGCGTAGATGACGGCCTTGTGGAAGATGTTCCTAAACGCCTCCAGTTCGGCGCGGTAGAAGCCTTCCTTGGTGGATCCCAGGTGCTCGCGCAGCTGCTGGAAGCGGCGGCTCTGTTCGCCGTCAAACCAGTCCTGCAGGTCCGCCGCCGTGTTGTAGCGCTTGAGAATGTGGCCGTAGCCGTTGGCTTCCAGGAGCTTGACCAGGCGGTCGTAGTGCTGCGCGGAGAGCCATTCGCCCAGTCTGGCCACCGGGATGTTCTGCTCTTCCAGAGCGTGGACATCGCGGACGGTCTGAGCGTAGGTGTCGGGCACCACCGAGGCCGAGGCGATGCCGGCGATGGCGACGACGCCGCGGACGATGAGGCTGTTGGACACGCCCTGGCCGCAGAAGCCCACTTCCTTCTTCCACTTCTGGCCGGTGAAGATGCTCACCAGAATGGTCCAGACGACGGCCGGATCCTCTTCGTCGTAGATCTCCTGGAGACGGGCGTTGTCACGGTCCGTGGCCAGCACCATCTGGGTCATGTCATTGGACCCGATGGAGAAGCCGTCAAACTCCTCGATGAATTCCTTGGAGATGATGGCGTTGGAGGGGATCTCCGACATCATGATGATCTTGAGGCCGTCCTCGCCGCTCACCATGTTGTGGACATTGGCCAGGTACTGGCGCATGGCGCGGGCTTCTTCCAGGGTGCGCACGAAGGGCAGCATGAGCTGGAGATTGGTGGCGCCGTAGACGCCGCGGGCCAGCTTGAAGGCTTCCAGTTCCCAGTCGTGGACATTGCGGGAGACGCCGCGGAAGCCCAGCATGGGGTTGGGTTCCAGCTGCTCGAAGAGGTTGCCGCCCACCAGGTTGCGGTACTCGTTGGACTTGAAGTCCGTGGTCCGGTAGACGATCTTCTTGCCGTAGAAGGCCATGGCGAAGAGCGCCAGGTTCTGGGCGAGGGTCTGGACATAGTGCTCGCGGCCGGAGCGGTAGCCCCGGTTCTTGATGATGGCGGCGATGGTCTCGGGCAGACGCCGCATCTCGTCCATTTCCTTCTTCAGGCCCGCGCGGAGGCTGACCTCGTCGCGGAGCTGGGCGATGTCGGCGAAGAGCTTCCTGACCACGGGCAGATCCCGGCACATGCCCACCTGCTCCTCGATGGAAGCCTGGATTTCGGAGATGCGCTTGGACCCTTCGGTGTCGGCCGGGTTGCAGTGCGCCAGCTCCTCGTCGTAGCCCATGATGTATTTAATGTGCTCGGCGAGATCCACGGAGGTCTTGAGGACGACGATGTGGCGGGTGGCGTTCTCCAGGTACTCGTCCAGCTTGTGGTCCACTTCGCGCATGCGGCGGTGCAGAATGAGGATCTGTTCGGCGTTGAGGCCCTTGTCCTCTTCGGCCATCTGCTGGAGCTTCCTGGTCAGGCCGGTGATTTCGCCCACATATTCACGCAGGTTGAAGTCAAAGACGATGAGTCCGGCTTCCATCTGCGTGGCGATGACCTTGGAAAGACGCGCTTCCAGGTCGTTCATGTGCTCCTGCACGATGCCGTCCAGCTCGCCCCGGTCGTAGGCTTCCAGCGCCTGCGGATGCACGGAGATGTTGCCCAGCATGAACTCGGCCCGGAGCAGGCCCACCTTGAAGCGGGGGAACTGACGCAGGCGGGAGAGGAAGAGGGACTGGCCCACGTCCGCGAGGACCAGGCCCACGCGGATCTTCGTCTCGGGCAGGGAGGCCACATCGAGCTCGCCGCCCACATCGTGCAGGGGGAGCAGGCCTCTGTAGACGCGGCCGCGGGTGCCGTCCACGGTCACTTCGCAGCCGTCCAGGGCGCGGATGGCGTCGTTGTGCTGGATGCCGATGACGGCCGGGATGCCCAGCTCGCGGGAGGTGATGGCCGCGTGGCTCGTGTCGCCGCCCACATCGGCCATGATGGCCGTGGCGATGCGCATGCCGGGCACCATGTCGGGGTCGGTGCGCTCGGCGGCGAGGACGTCGCCCTTGCCCACCTTGTTCAGTTCCAGGGCGGAGCGCAGGAAGCGCACCACGCCGTGGCCGGCGCCGCGGGAGGCGCCGTTGCCTTCCAGGAGGACTTCGGCCGTTTCGGCGGCTTTCTCATCCACTTCCCGGCGGCGCATGAAGATGGTGGAGGGATGCTTTTCCAGCTCCTCGTTCCAGCGGGTCTCGGGACGGGCCTGCACGAACCAGAGACGGCCCCTGGCGTCGATGCAGAACTCGGTGTCCATGATGATGCCGCCGTAGGCCTTGCTCACGGCGCGCACGCCGCGGGCCACGGTTTCGGCCTCGCTCAGGGAGAGAGCCCAGCGCAGGGACTCGAGCTCGGGCACTTCCTCTTCACGGGTGCCGCCGCGCTCGTCGTAGACGATGCGCATGGACTTGCAGCCCATCTGGCGGATGATGACCTCGGAGCCGTTGTCTTTCTGGAAGACATAGAGCTTGTCCGGGGTGACCTTGCCGCCCACCACGGCTTCGCCCAGGCCGTAGCTCGCGTCGATGCTCACCAGGTCCTTGCGGTCCGTGCCGCGGCAGCCGGTGGCCGTGTCGGCGGCGAAGGCCGTGCCGGAAACCCGGGGATTGATCATCTGCATGATGCAGACCGAGAGGGAGGTGCCCTCGATGGCCCACTCCTTCTTGGCCTCCTCGCCGATGCTCTCGTCGCCCAGCTCGTCGGCCCTGGCCAGGGCGTCCGTGATGGCCTCGCGGCGGTAGGTCATGGAGCGGAGGTTGTAGGCCGAGGCGCAGTCCCAGTGGTAGGCTTCCGTGACGCTGTCCGGCCCCACCTGGTTCAGGTAGGTGTCCTGAAGACCCGCGAAGGCCTTCTTGCGGGAGTCTTCGCCGGCGGCCGAGGAGCGGACGGCCACGGGGGTCATCTCGTCCTCGTTGGCGTCGCAGATGGCCTTGTAGGCGCCGCGCACGGCGGCGTCCACTTCCTGCGGCAGCGGAGTGGAAAGAATGGCGGCCTGCACCATGACCGAGCGTTTGCGCAGCTGGTCGATGCCCTCGGGAGAGGTGGCGAAGCCTTCGACGACATTGTTGATGAAGGTGCGCAGTTTCGTGGAGCCCCTGTCGTTTTCGCTCACGGCCGCGTCGCGGATCTGTCTCCCCAGACGGCGGACCAGTTTCTGCAGGTAGTCGGGGTCCTTGTTGATGACGGGGTCGTTCCAGTCAATGCGCGCGTATTCGCGGTCAACGACGTTGCGCACGAGGCGGCTGTTGACCTTGCATTCGTCCAGGACGCGGTGGAAGGCCAGCGAAGAGATGGCGCGGAAATGGGGGGCCTGGATTTCCTTGATCTGGCTGATGATGGCGGTGTTGTAGTTCTTGCCGCCGACGAGCAGTTCGGCGCTCTCTCCAAGCTGAACAATATCCGCGCCTGTGAGCACGAGCTGTTTTCTGATGGCTTCAGGCGACGGAGCCGCGGGGGCCGCGGTTTCCGTCTTTGCGGATTCGGGTTTTGCCATGGTTTCCTCCGTGCGGGACGCGTTGGCAGGGAAAAAATCGGGGTCTGAGAGAGAAAAGGGGAGGCCCGGCCGGGGAGATCCGGCCGGGGGTGAATGTGAATTCCTATTACCTGACTGAAGGCGTTCTGTCCAGACACTTTGTCAAGACCGGCCGCAAGACAGGCGAATTTTCCGCAGAAAAGACCGGGATCAGCTCTCCTCGGACGCCTCCTCCCCGTCCTCTTCCAGCTTCCTGCCGCAGTTCGGGCAGTAGCGGGCGTGGGGATCGGTGAGGGGATGGTGGCATTCGGGATTGGGGCAGAGCCTGGGCGCCGGGGCGAGCTCCACCAGCAGCTCGCCTTCGTGCACCGGAATCATCTTTTTGTTTTCCTTGAAGTCGGCGGTCTTGAGGACCCGGCGCACGATGCCGTCGCAGGGCGCGAGCACGGCCTTTTCCTGCTTCATGATGGAAACATTGAAGATTTCTTCGCCCTTGCGCACGATGTCGCCCGGGGCCACATACATGACCCAGAGGTCGCCCGTGCTGGGGCTGCCCACCTGGTAGATGTTGTTGGGATCCGCCTTGGGCACGCCCTGGCCGGCCTGGCTCGAGGGCTGGACCAGCTGGACTTCCGTGGTCATGAACTCGGAGTCCAGAATGTAGCGCACCACGCTCATGCCCTGGGTGTTGGGCCGGGAGATGGCCAGCATCTGCAGGGTGTGCGGCTTGCCGCCGGAGTCCTGGAAGCTGATGGTCTCGCCCACTTCCATGCCCTCGAACCACACGTTGAGGGGCAGGCAGTTGGGATCGCCGTATTTCTTCTGGAAGTTGATGGTCTTGAGGGCGTCGGCCGGGAAGTTCAGATACATGACGAACTCTTCCGGCAGGGGCGGCCGGCCCAGCAGGCGCGTGCACTCGGCGCGTTCGGCCTCCATGTCCACGTCCCGGAGATTCTCCAGGGGCGAGGCCTCCGTGCGCTCTGCGATGGCCTTCTGCCACTTGCGGCCGAAGGCGCTCTCGTAGACCCAGTCGGGCGGGAAGCCCAAGGGCAGACGCCCGAACCTGCCCAGGAGCAGGTCCCGGAAGGCGTCGTTGCAGTCCTGGTAGATGCTCAGGCGGGCGTGGCGCATTTCCGGCGAGAGGGCTTCCTCGGGGGTGCGGTTCACTTCCTGAAGCACTTCCAGGAGATACTGGACCTCCTGCTCGCCGCCGCGCTTGTAGGCGCTCGTCACGGCCAGGAAGGAGGTGTTCCAGGTGATCTGGCTGCCGGGGGTCACGTCGTGGTAGCGGACGATGCGGCGGGTGTGTTCCAGGAAGCGGAGCATGTAGGGCAGAAGCTGGATGTAGCCCTGCTTCATGGCGCCTTCCTGGGAGGAGGAAGTGGCGCCGCCGGGCATGCCGTGACGCACCACGTCGTAGTCGATGCCCCGGAAGTACGGCGAGCAGTAGCGGTCGTAATAGGGCATGATCTGCTTGCAGACGAAGTTGGCGTCCCGGATGGCGTCCAGGTTGAGCCTGGTCTTCAGGCCGAGCTCCCCTTCCAGGTAGGCGGCGAGGGCGAGCACATCGCCCTGGCCGTAGCTGCGCACCGAGGATCCCAGCGCCGCGTCCAGAATGTGACAGCCGGCCTTGGCCGCCGCCCCGCAGGCGGGCACGAAGAGCCCGTCCGTGGTGTGGCGGTGGTAGTGCAGGACGAGTTCCGGCCAGCGTTTCCTCAGGGCCGTCACGAGCTCGGTCATGAACCTGGGCGGACAGACGCCCGCCATGTCCTTGAGACCCAGAATGATGTGGCGCGAGGCCTCGGAGGCCGCCACCCCCATGAGGCTGCCCACCATGTGGAGCATGCCTTCCGTCACATCCAGGTAGTGGGCCACGTCGAAGCCCCTGGCGTGGGAGAGGGAGATGGCGGGCTCGAAGACGCAGTCCTTCCGGCTGAGAACCACCTCGGCGAAGGGCATCATGTTTTCCACATGATTGAGGAAGTCAAAGCAGCGGACAATCTGGTAATTGTCGCAGACCATCTCGCCCGTGGCCTGGGTGGCGTTTCTGGGCTGGGGACGGTAGCCCAGCACGTTCGTCGAGCGGATGAGCAGCTGCTTCAGGGTCTTGGGCGCGAAGCGGTTCCACTCCTGGGCCTCGGTGAAGGGATAGGTCATGTTGGCCAGCATGGCCACATGGAAGTGGGCGCCGCCGCCGTTTTCAATGGAGAAGTAGCCGGCGTTGTCCATGTAGGGGCCGATGAGCCGGTCTTCGGCCAGGCGCATGCGGTTGCCCGTGTTGGACTGGGTGATGTCCCTGGGGGTGGTGTCCGTGAAGTGGACCCAGTCGCTGTCGCGGATGTAGTCCAGCAGCGCTTCCCTGTCGCCGCGGGGATAGGGATTGGGCCTTCTGCGCACGGCGCCCGGAATGGGCGGCAGCACCGGCTGGAAGGCGCCCAGACGCGGCGTGTCGCGGGAGCGGTAGACGCCCAGGGAGACATGGGGGTTGTAGCCGCGGGCGGAGACTTCCGCCACGAGCCGGGAGAGACGCTCGGCCTCGGCCGCCAGATCCTCGTAGTTGAAGAGTTCCGGATGCTGGGCCACGAAATTGGTGGTGATGGTGCCGGCCCGGAACTCGGGCGACTTTATGACCTGCCGGAAGAAGGGGATGGTGGTGCTCACGCCGCCGATGACATATTCGGAAAGGGCGCGGTCCATGATGCCCAGAGTCTTCTCCCAGTCGGGCGAAAACGCGATGAGCAGGGCGCCGGCCGAGTCGTAGTTGGCCGGAAACTCGTAGCCGGCGGAGAGGTTGGAGTCCAGACGGACGCCGGGGCCGCCGGGCGAGACATAGCGGGTGATCTGGCCGGAATTGGGCTCGAAGTTCTTCTGGGGATTTTCCAGATTGATGCGGGCCTGCATGCAGGTGTAGCCCGGACGCAGGGTCTTTTCGCTGTACCTGAGCTCGGCCCCGAAGGCCACGGCGATCTGCTCTTCCACCAGGTCGATGCCGTAGCGGGATTCCGTGACGCCGTGCTCCACCTGGAGACGGGTGTTGACCTCGATGAGATAGGGCGTGCCGTCGGGCAGGACCAGAAATTCCACCGTGGCCAGGGAATGGTAGCCCACGGCGCTCACGAGTCTGCGGGAGTAGTCCTTCAGGCGCTCGCGCAGGTCGCGGGTGACCACCTTCCAGGGCGAGGGGGTCACTTCCAGGAGCTTCTGGTTGTTGCGCTGCACCGTGCAGTCGCGTTCGTCGAAGGCGAAGACATTGCCGTAATGGTCGGCCAGCACCTGGATCTCGATGTGGTGCACGTCCGTGAGGAACTTCTCCACAAAGAGATTGGGGTTGCCGAAGGAGGCCTGGGCCATGGTGGAGGCCTTGAAGAAGGCGTCCTCCAGTTCCTCCTCGTTGTGCACGGCGAAGATGCCGCGGCCTCCGCCGCCGCCTTCGGCCTTGAGCATGATGGGCAGACCCATTTCCCTGATGAGGGCCCGGGCCGTGGGGATGTCCACGGCGCCATCGGATCCCGGCACCACCGGGATGCCCAGACGGCGGGCCACGGCGCGGGCCTGCACCTTGTTGCCGAGGAGGTTCATGGCCTCTTCGGTGGCGCCGATGAAGACGATGCCCTCCTTCTTGCAGAGGGAGGGGAAGCGGCTGTCTTCGGAGGCGAAGCCCCAGCCGGGGTGGATGCCCACCACGCCGCTGCGGGCGGCCCGGTGAACGATGGTCTCTATGTCAAGATAGGCCCGGGGATCGGGGCCCAGCAGCATGAGCTCCTGCGCCGTGGAGGCCGAAGGCGCCGTCTTGTCCACATCCGTGGCCGTCATGGCGGCGATGGCGTCGAAATGCTCACGGATGGAACGGCAGATGCGCCGGGCGGGAATGCCGCGGTTGGCCACCAGTATCTTTTTGCCCTTCAGGTATTCCTGAACTTCTTTGAAGGTCTTTGCCATCTGAACTCCTTGCTGCTCAGCGGCCGCGCCGGACGCTGCCGCTCAAAAATTCCCTGTCTCCCCCCGGCGCCGAAAGGATGAGCGCCCCGTCGGGCCCCACCCCGCGCAGAAGACCTTCCGTCTCTTTCCCGTCGTCGTCCACGACGACGGGCTCCGCCCGCCAGAGCAGAAGACGGCTGGCCGCGGACAGCCAGTTCTCCATCACAGTCTCTTGAGTGTAGGAAGAAAAAATGTGTTTGACAAGCTGTATCCAGAGTTTCGCGCAGTCGGGCACGGGAAGACCTGTCCGGGACGCCGCCTGGGCGAGGGACCCCGCGGGCAGCGCCGCTCCCTCCCTGAGCTCGGAGGCCGCGGGCGCGATGGCCACATTGATGCCCACCCCCGCCAGAAGGACCCCGCCGCGCTCCTCCAGAAGGATGCCGCAGACCTTGACCGGACCCTCCCCGCTCACGAGGACGACGTCGTTGGGCCACTTGAGCCGGCAGGGCCAGCCCTGGGCGCAGAGGCCCGCGGCGAGCCAGGCCCCCAGGGCCACGGCGGCCTCCGTGCCCGTGAAGGGCGGCGAGAGGGGCAGGCGCAGGGCCGCGTAGACATTGCCCTCCGGCGAGGACCAGGCGCGGCGGTACTGGCCGCGGCCGGCGCTCTGGGAGCTTGCGAGAAGACTGTCAAAAAACCCCAGACGCGCCGCCATGGCGGGCTCGCGGGCGGCGTCCATCACGCTGGTCACGCGGCCCGTCCGGAAGACCCGGGGCAGGCGCTTTCCCGCGAGGTGCGCGCTTCCCGCCCGTTCGAGGGCCGTCTGGGCCGCGTCCAGCTCAGGCCCGTGGTCCAGGCCGCAGACATGGGCCAGCCCGTGGGCCAGCAGGCGCAGGAGCGCGTCCGCGGGCGTCTGGCCGTAGAGCAGACTCTCCCGCTCCAGAGTTTCGGGAGCGAGGGCCATTTCCGCCGCCCCGGCGGGCTCCCCGGCCGGAAAGGAGAGCACATTGGTGGGGCCCGCGAGCCCGAGACTCCGCCTGTTGAGCGAGGCCTGCTCCGCGTCCGTCAGGAGGGCCAGGGTGAGGCCGGAAGGCGCGTCGGGCAGAAGCCCTTTCTCCCTGAGATCGCGCGCCGCGTCCAGCAGAGCGTCCAGAAGATCCAGCAGAGCGGGCCTGGAGAGCGGCAGCTTCGCCGCGGCCAGAGGGGAGGCGCAGACAAGGGAGACCCCTTGGCCGGCGCCGGAAGGCGCGTCCGTCAGCATGTCATGACCTCTTGAAAAGCCTGGAGAAAAAGCCCCTCTTCCTTTCGAGGGCGCGGATGGGACGCGCCTCGCCCGGAAGGAGTCCGCTCAGGTCGGTGGCCGAGCGTATCTGGGCCTGGGTCTCGGCGGACAGCTTCCCCTCCCCGGCTCCCGCTTCCGCGGGCTGCGGGGAAGCTTCCGGCTTTCCTGAGGCCGGGGAGGCTTCTGCGGACGCACCGGCGCCTGACCGCTCCGTCACGGCGTCTGCGCCGGCCGAACCGGCGGAGTTCCCTTCTCCGGGCTCCGGCATCTCGATGTCCGGCACGCCGGAGAGTTCTTCCGCCCTGGGTCTGCGGCCCTTCTCGGACTGAGGCCCGATGAGCAGGAGCGGCCGCTCGCTGCCCGCCACCTCCCGTTCCAGATCCTCGCTGGTGGGCAGGGGCGCGGGAACGCCGGCCTGCGTCCCGGGAGTCTGGGCGCTTTCAGCCGGGGCCGCCTCAGACTGAGCGGTCCCGGACCGGCCGTCGGCCTGAGCGGGTCCGGACGGAGCGGGCTCCGTCTGCTCCGGCTCCGCCTGGAGAGGCGTCGCCCGGGGGGCCTGCCGGGTCCGGTCCGGAGCCAGAGGATGCTGCGTCTCCGCTCCCGGCGCGGCCTGTCTGTCGCCCGGGTAGGGGATGCGGTGGTGGAAGATGCCCGTGAGGACGCGCTGGAAGCTTTCGGCGAGCAGGATCACGTCTCCGTAGGTGATTCCGGAGTCGTTCAGCTGGCCCTCTTCCGCGATGCCCTTCATGATGCGGTCAATGTGCGCCTTGAGCATCTTGGGCGTGGGATCCTTGAGGGTGCGGCTCGAGGCCTCCACGGAGTCCGCCAGCATGAGAATGGCGGCTTCCCGGGACTGGGGAGCGGGTCCGGCGTAGCTGTAGTCTTCCTTTCTGGGGTTTTCACCCATCTTCAGGGCTTTGTCATAGAAGAACTTCAGGACCCGGTTGCCGTGGTGCTGGGAGATGATGTCGGTTATCTCGTCTCCGAGACCGTACTGCCTGCAGATCTCCAGGCCCTTCTTCACATGGCTTGTGATGATGAGCGCGCTCATGGAGGGCAGGAGCTTGTCGTGGCGGTTGGGAGCGCTGAACTGGTTCTCCACGAAGTACTGGGGATACATGAGCTTGCCGCAGTCGTGGTAGAGCGCGGCCACCTTGGTGAGCAGACTGTTGGCGCCGATGGCCTTGGCTCCGGCCTCGGCCATGTTGGAGACCACCAGGGAATGGTGGTAGGTGCCCGGAATGGTCACCATGATCTCCTGCATGAGGGGCTGCTCCAGATTGGTGTATTCCATGAGCTTGAAGCGGGTGGAATAGCCCAGGAGCGTTTCAAGAACCGGCGAGAAGGAGAAGAAGAGGATGAGCATCAGCACCGCGTTTATGCAGACCGCGATGAAGAGCATGGGCAGTTCCTGCAGGGGGAGGTTCTCCAGCATGGCCACCGCAAAGATGAGCAGGATTTCGCCCAGAATGATGGGGAAGAGATTCCAGACGGCGTCCTGACGGCTCAGGGCGTTGCTCACGAGCCAGGTGGAGAGCATGGCGCTCAGGAAATGGAAGAGCGCGAAATACAGCCCGAGTTCCAGGGCCACGGAGGTGCAGAGCGTGAGGAGCAGGCCCAGGGCCACATAGCGTCTGGCCGAGAAGACCGTGGCCGCGAAGCCCACGGCGCCCGCCACGGGAAAGGCCGTGCAGCAGGCGTGGATCATGGACTGCGAGGCGGAAAAGGATCCCAGAAGGTGCACGCCCCTGGCGCTCAGGGCCGTGAAGATGGCCACGATGGCCATGAGCATGAGATCCTTGGTATGGATGACGGTCCCCTGCCTGCCGCTGGGCGAGATGAACAGTCCCAGGGAAATGAAGAGCGAGAGGAGAAAGAGACCGGCGGCCTTGGGCAGGCTGATGAGGGGCAGCGCGCCCCGGTGCAGGGCCTGCATTTTCGCCTGCTGATCGCTGGTGATGCGGTCGCCCCGGCGGGCCACCACATCGCCCTTCTGAATCTGATAGGTGATGGCGGCGACCCTGCTCGCCTCTTCCCGGCCCTTCTGCTGGGTGGCCTCCTGATTGAGGGTGAGGGTGGGCGGCAGACAGGTCGTGAGCAGGATGCCGATGGCCCGGCGGGAATTGTGGCTCAGGCTTTTGTCTTCCTGGGCCAGATAGCTGACATCCTCGAGGAGGTTGTCCATGGAGGGCAGATCCGTGTCCTCGCCGCGGACCGTCTCGCCGCCCGTGTCCAGGTTGCGGATCAGGGCCTTGCCCCGGCCCATGCGGGCCGCCCGGGCGCTGCCCACCACGCCGTGGAGCATGCGCTCCCGCAGGCTGTAGAGAAGATGCCGCAGGATGAAGCTCTGGGTGCTGGTGAGCTTGAATTCAGGCAGGATGTCCCTGGCTGTCTCCTCTCCCAGAGCGGCGGTGAAGTACTCGACGGCCGAAGGAGGTCCCTCCTTGGGCGGCGTGCCGGTGAGCTCCTGCATGAGGGAGACCAGACGCTGCTCGAAGTGGACATAGTTCTCCATGCTGTAGTCGTAGACCTGCGGCACGCTCGCGGCGATCTGCCTGCGCCGCTCCTCCGTGGCCGTCACGTCCTCCGCGAGCGCGTAGCGGTCCGCCACCACGTCCTGTTCCGCCACCTGACCGACCATGTAGACCGGCTGCTCCCGCCCGAAATTGAAGGACAGGATAAGGGCGATGAACGCCATGGCGACCGTGTAGAAGAGGACGCCCCTGGCGCAGGACCTGTGGGCCTCTATGCACCGGGAAATGGCGAGCCGGCAGGGATTGGCCGTCTTAAGAGCGGTCTTCCGCTTGATCGTAGGCATGCACTATCGCTCCGACAAGGGGATGGCGCACAACGTCACAGGCGTGAAAGCTGTGCACCGCCGCGCCCCGGACGCCGGAAAGCACGCTGAGCGCGTGCACCAGACCCGATCTGGGTTCCGTTCCGCCCGGAAACGCGGGGAGGTCTATCTGGGTGATGTCGCCGGTCACCACCATGCGCGTCCCGAAGCCCATGCGCGTCAGAAACATCTTCATCTGCTCGCGGGTGGTGTTCTGGGCCTCGTCCAGGATGACGAAGGCGTCGTTGAGGGTCCGGCCCCGCATGAAGGCCAGAGGCGCCACTTCTATGACCCCGGTCTCCTGCATGGCCCGCACCCTGGCTTCGGGGAGCATGTCGTTGAGGGCGTCGTAGAGCGGCCGCAGGTAGGGATTCACCTTTTCGGCCAGATCGCCCGGCAGAAAGCCCAGGCGCTCGCCCGCCTCCACGGCGGGCCTCGTGAGGACGATGCGCCGCACCTGGTGGCGGCTGTACAGGGAAAGGGCCATGGCCACGGCCAGATAGGTCTTGCCCGTGCCGGCGGGACCCACGGCGAAGACAAGGGCGTGGCTGCGCAGCGCCTCGAGATAGCGCTTCTGGGCGAGATTGCGGGCCGTCACCGTGCGCTGGGGCGTGTGGATGAAGACCGCGTCCCGGAAGACTTCGGCAAGGACCACGCCCGGATCGCTCCGGACCATTTCATAGGCCCGCACCATGTCCTGACGGCTCAGCGCCACCCCCGAGCGCAGAAGGTCATAAAGCTGCAGAAAAAGACTGCACAGACACTGCCGCAGGGCGGGATCGGGGCTCTCCACCAGGACCTTGCAGCCCCTGGTGGACAGGGATGCGCCGCTGGCGTCCGCCAGCAGCTGGAGATGGACATTGCCGGGGCCGAAGAGCTGACGGGCTGTCCCGGCATCCTCGAATTCAACCAGTTCGGCACTGTATGACCGTTCAATCATGCCTTTCCTGATACTGGAATGTCCAGCGCTTGTCCAATGCTTTTCCCGGCGGCCGCAATCCCTCCGGATCCCCGTCAAAGGGCCCCGGCGGCGGGTTTTCCCCTCCGCCCCGGGCCTCTTCCGGAGCCGGAACGATCCTCTCCTTCCGGAGGCGCAGGGCCCGCCGTCGCGGGACGGAGCGATCCCCGGGATCAGTCCGGAAAACCCGCGGGCCCTTCCGGGACGGAACAGCTCCGGATCCGGGGTGGGCTCCCGATCGGCTCCCGCCTGAGAGGCCGGGTCCGTCCATCGGCG
>CAZFTQ010000003.1:23301-32077 GCA_964522365.1 uncultured Desulfovibrio sp.
CGGCGGGCAAGGCCATGCGCCCGACGGCGCCGGAAACGAACGGGGGGAACGGACGCCGGAGACGTTCCCGAGGCCGGATCGGGATTGCCTGCCCGGTCATCGGCGGCAAAAGCCGCCGCCGCGGCCCCCCCCCTTCAGCGGTCCCGGGGGCCAGCCCCCGCAGGCAGCGCCCGCGTGACCCGCGGAAGGATCCTGAAAACAGGGAGTTTGTCCTTGACCCTCCCCGGAAAACCGGCTGAAGAACCCGCCGGGCCCCGGGCCCGGGCCCCCCTTTTGCGAAAGATCCGGCCCTCCGCGCTTTCCGTTTTTTGCCGGGAATTTTCCGCGGGCGGACGCCCCCTTCTCCCACGGGGCACGGCCGGGCGCCGCCTGAACTTTTCCGCCGCCTGAACGGGGCCTTGCCGGCAGGGGCCGCCTGTCCGGACCGGCCCCCGGGACAGGGGAGAAGGTATCGGGGAGCGCCTGTTCCCCCTCTTCCCCGGTGCCGGGCTCCCTCCTCCCTCGTTGCCTTTTGCCCCACGCCGGTCTAGGATGCGCGCTCAGGCCTCGCCGCCCCCGGCGTGAGCCCCTTCCTGCCGCCTTTTTCCAGACCATGAGGAGCGAGATCATGCCCCAGCCATCCGTCAAGTCCGCCGCCGCCAGAGACACCGTCCTTCCCGTTCTGGCCCTGCTGGACGAAGTCATGTTCCCGCGCACGGTCTCGCCGCTCTACATCGGCCGCGAGCAGACCCGGCTCGCCGTGGAGCAGGCCTACGCCTCCAGGAGCCGGGCCATCTTCCTCACCCTGAAGAAGAACGACGAGAGCCTCCCCGTGGAAAAGGCCGAGGACATCCAGCCCGTGGGCACCGTCTGCCGCCTCGTGCAGATGTTCCGCATGCCCGACGGCAACATCAAGGGCCTTTTCGAAGGCACCTGCCGCGCCACCGTGGCGGACTTTTCCCTGGAGGCGGGCTGCCCCACCGCCAGGGTGCGCTCTCTGGACGACATCCCGGGCGAGCCCGCCCAGCTCCGCACCCTCACCGAACTCGTCCACGAGGCCGTGCGGGACATGGTCCGCTCCCGGCGCAAGGCGGGCAAGCTGGACCCCGAAAGCCTCCAGCCCGTCCTGGACATCGACGACCCTTCCGTGCTCGCCGACACCCTGGCCGCGCGCCTGCCCGTCACGAGTGCCCAGAAGCAGAAGGTCCTGGAACTCCTGGACACCGCCCGGCGCCTGGAAGAAGTCTACGGCTACCTCTCCTATGTGAGCACCTCCTCGGCCCTGGAGCGCCGCATCAAGGCGAAGGTCCGGGAACAGATGGAAAAGACCCAGAGGGAATACTACCTGAGCGAGCAGCTCAAGGTCATCAACAAGGAACTCGGCAGGGACTCCGATCCCCAGGAGGAACTGGACGGCCTGGAGCGGAGACTGAAGGAAAAGGACCTGCCCGAGCCCGCCCGGGAACGGGGCCTCGCCGAAGTGAGCAAGCTGCGCAGCATGACCGCCATGGCGCCCGAATACACCATTCTGCGCACCTATGTGGACTGGATTCTGGACCTGCCCTGGAACAGCCTCAGAAAGACTGACATCGACATCCAAGCCGCCCGCCGGATTCTGGACGACAACCACTACGGCATCGAAAAGCCCAAGGAACGCATTCTGGAATACCTGGCCGTCCAGAAACTCTCCGGCGGCGTGAAGGGCCCCATCCTCTGCCTGGTGGGTCCGCCCGGGGTGGGCAAGACCTCCCTGGCCCAGTCCGTGGCCCAGGCCACCGGCCGGGAATACCTGCGTCTCTCCCTGGGCGGCGTCCGCGACGAGGCCGAAATCCGCGGTCACAGGCGCACCTACATCGGCGCCCTCCCCGGCAAGATCATCCAGTCCCTCAAGCGGGCGGGCTCCAGCAACCCCCTCTTCTGCCTGGACGAAATCGACAAGATGACCTGCTCCGAGCGGGGAGACCCCGCGGCCGCCCTCCTGGAAGTCCTGGATCCCGAGCAGAACTGCTCCTACATGGACCACTATCTGGATCTGGACTACGACCTGAGCCGGGTCTTCTTCATCACCACGGCCAATTCCCTGGAAGGCATCCCGGCTCCGCTGCTCGACCGCATGGAGGTCATCGAGCTCCACAGCTACCTGGAGACCGAAAAGTTCCACATCGCCCGCAATTTCCTCATTCCGCGCCAGACCGAGGAAAACAGCCTCAGGCCCGGAAACATCTCCATCCCCGACGAGACCGTCCTCGCCGTCATCCGGAACTGGACCCGCGAGGCCGGCGTGCGCGGCCTCGAGCGGCGCATCGCCAAGCTCTGCCGCCGCACGGCCGTGCAGATCCTGGAGCGGAAGGACCCGGATTTCCGCCTCACGGTCAGCCCCGAGGATCTGCCGGGCATTTTCGGGGCCGCCACGAGCCGCCACGACAGCAGGGAGGAAAGTCCCTGCACGGGCGTCTGCACGGCCCTCGCCTGGACCCCCCTGGGCGGCGACATCCTCTTCGTGGAGGCGGGCCTCATGGCGGGCTCCGGCGCCGTGGTCACCACGGGCAAGCTGGGCGAGGTCATGCAGGAATCCGCCAGGGCTGCGCTCTCCTATGTGCGCGCCCACGCGGCGGAGCTGGGACTCAGGCCCGACTTCCACAAGAAAATCGACATCCATGTCCATGTGCCCGACGGCGCCACCTCCAAGGACGGCCCCTCGGCCGGCATCACCATCGCCGCCGCCCTGGCCAGCGCCCTCCTCGGCATCCCCGCCCGCAACGACACGGCCATGACCGGCGAAATTTCCCTCAGGGGCCGCGTGCTCCCCGTGGGCGGACTCAGGGAAAAGCTCCTGGCCGCCCGCCGCGCGGGAATCAGACGCATCATCCTCCCCCGGCCCAACGAACGCGACATCGCGGACGTGCCGGCGGAAATCCGGGACGGCCTCGAGCTCATCTATGTGGATCAGGTGCGCGAGGTGCTCGTCCAGGCCCTCACGGCCCAGGAAAAGGAAATCTTCCCGGGAAGCGCCGTTCCCGCCCTCACCGACAGTCTCAGGGCCGGCGCGGAAGGCGACGGCGAAGCCGCGCCGAAACCCGCCCGCCGGTCCCGGACCGGAAAGACGGCCTGACGAGCCGTGTACGCCCAGGTTCTCCTGCTGGATCCGCCCTGGCTCGATCTGAGCTACGCCCTGCCGGGGACCTTTCCCGAGAGCTTCTGGCGGCCCGGGCTCAGGGTGGCCGTGCCCCTGGGGCGCGGCCCCCTGCGCCCCGCCCTGCTCCGGCTCCTCACCCCCGAGGCCCCCGAAGGCCTGCGGCTCAGGGAACTCTTCTGGCCCCTGGAGACCAGGCCCCTCCTGGGAGGCGACCTCACGGAGATCCTCTGCGCCGTGGCGGACCGCCAGGGTCTCGCCCGCGGTCAGGCGGCCGCGGGACTCCTCCCCTTCCTGCGGGACATGCGGGCAAGCCTCCACCGCCTGGATGTTCCGGGCGGAAAGCCGGGAGACCGGAAGGTCTGGTCCCTCAGCGATCTCAGGAGACTTCCTCCCGCACGGCTGGCGGAGCTCGCGGACGATCTTCTTCAGGGGCGGGCGCGCATGGTGCCGCCCCGGCAGGACGCGGCCGCGGGCGAGCGCTGCGTGCTCAGGGTCTCCCCGCCCTGGCCGCTGCGGCCGGGCGCCCTGCGCCAGCGGGCCGCTCTGGAGCTGGTTCAGGAAAAGGGCCAGGTGAACCGCCGCGTCCTCATCCGGGCCCTGGGGCCTTCCGGCGGCTCCGTCGTGGCGGGTCTGCTTGCCAGAGGCCTGCTGGCCGTGGAGGAAGAGGACGAGGAAGCCCGGCTGGAAAGGGCGAGAGAAGCCCTTCTGCCCCCGGACGATCCGGAAAACATCGTCCTCAACGAAGACCAGAAGCGGGCCGTCGGCCAGTGCGCGGCCCTTCTGGACAGAAACGAAGCCTCCCACAGGCTCCTTTTCGGGGTGACGGGCTCGGGCAAGACGGCCGTCTACACGGCCATCGCCAGAGAAGCCCTGTCCCGGGGAAAAAGCGTCCTCCTGCTCGCGCCGGAAGTGGCCCTGGCCTGCAAGCTGCGCCGGGACCTCGGCCGCGCCATCCCGGAGGCGGACATCGTCTTCAGCCACGGCTACCAGAGCAGAGTCCACAGGGAAAAGACCTTCCGGGCGCTCGCGGCGCGGACGGATCCCGTCCTTGTCATCGGCACCCGGTCGGCCCTCTTTCTCCCCCTGCCCTCCCTGGGCTGCCTCATTCTGGACGAAGAGCACGACGCCTCCTACAAGCAGGACGAGCGCGTGCCCTACCAGGCCCGGGAAGTGGCCTGGCTCAGGGCCGCCCGGGCCGGGGCGCTTCTCCTGCTGGGCTCGGCCACCCCGGACATCCGCTCCTGGCACGCGGCCCTGTCGGGACATCTCCCGGTGCTCAGGCTGCCCGAGCGCGTCTCCGGACGGCCGCTGCCGCCGGTGGAGCTCGTGCAGATGGGAACGGGCCTCATCCGTCCGGACCAGCCCACCATCCTCACGCCCAGGGCTCTCAGGGCCCTGGACGAGACCGTGGCCAGAGGCGAGCAGGCCATCATTCTTCTCAACCGCCGCGGCTTCGCCCCCCTCGTCTACTGCTCGGACTGCCAGGCGGCCATCTCCTGCCCCAACTGCGCCGTGGGCCTCTCCTTCCACCGGGACGAGGGACGGCTGCTCTGCCACTACTGCGGCTACTCCCTGCCCTTCCCCGCGCCCTGCCCGGTCTGCCGGCACATGAACTTTCTGCCCATGGGCGAGGGCACGGAGAGAACGGCTGATTTTCTGAGCGCCCGCTTCGGACGGGAAGTGCTGCGCTTTGACCGGGACTCCACCCGGCGCCAGGGCGCCATGGAAGAGCTTCTCGCCCGCTTCGCCGCCCGCGAGGCGGACATCCTGGTGGGCACCCAGATGCTCTCCAAGGGCCACCACTTCCCCCAGGTGACCCTGGCCGTGGTGGCGGACGGCGATCTGGGGCTGAGCCTCCCCGACTACCGGGCGGCGGAGAGGACCTTTCAGCTTCTCGTCCAGTCGGCCGGCCGGGCCGGCCGCGGGGAAAAGCCCGGCCGCGTGCTCATCCAGACCCGGGATCTGCGCCACTACTGCTGGCGCTTTGTCCAGACGGCCGACTACGAGGGATTTTACGCCGAAGAAATCCGGCGCCGGGAAAAATTCCGCTTTCCGCCCTTCACGAAACTGGCCCTCCTGCGCTTTTCCTACGCCCGGAACGACGCGGAGGGCTCCCGGGCCATGCAGGAGATGGAGGCCTGGATCCGGCCGCAGGCCAGAGAAAGGGGGCTGACGCTCCTGGGTCCCGTCCCCTCGCCCATAGCCGTCCTCAACGGCCGCGTGCGGCACCAGTGCCTGCTGAAAGTGGAGGACTGGACAGAGGCGCGCCGGCTCCGCTACGATGCGGGCCGCCTCAAGTGCGCGGACAAGCTCAGGATTGTTCTGGATCTGGACCCCGTCTCCATGCTCTGAGACCCGGGTTCCGCCGCAAGGCCCCGCCCCGTTTTTTCCGACTCTTTCCCGGGGGCGCCTCCTCCCCTCGTCCCCTTCCCGCCCATGCAGACAAAAAAAGTTCTCCTCCTCTCGGGCGCGCATTTTTCCTGCGACATCAACGCGGGATCCCTGCCGGGTCTGCTCCCCTGGCTGCGCGAGGCCTATTCCCTGAGCTACCAGGCCACCGGCGGGGTCATGTTCGCCTTCGCCGTGCTCTCGGCCGTCTCCCAGCCCTTCTTCGGGCTTCTGGCCGACCGCTGCTCCCGGCCCTGGCTCATTCCCCTGGGCGTCTTCCTGGCCGGGGCGGGCCTGGGCTGCACGGGCTTCGTCTCGGGCTACTGGAGCGTGCTCGCCTGCGTGGCCGCGGCCGGCATCGGCGCGGCGCTCTTCCATCCTTCCGCCGCGCGCTTCGCCAATCAGATAGCCGGCCGCCGGAAGGGCCTCACCCTGAGCATCTTCTCCATCGGCGGCAACGCGGGCTTTGTGGCGGGCCCCCTCATCGCCTCGGCCCTGGTGGCCTCCTTTCAGATGCGGGGCACCCTCTTCTACGGGCTGCTGGCGCTTTGCACGGCCCTCGCCCTGACGCTCTGCATCGCGGGCCTCACCAGGGAGAAAAAGGCGGAGGAGGCGGCCGCGCGATCGGGCACTCCCCCCGCGCGCAGGGCCCCCGGCGTGAACAACTGGAATCAGTTCGGACGCCTCACCGTGGCCATCATCTCGCGCACTGTCATTCTCAACAGTCTCCAGGCCTATCTTCCCCTCTACTGGATGGCGGCCTTTCACCAGTCCAAGGCGGCCGGGGCCCTGGCCGTCACGGTGCTCGGCGTCTTCGGGGTGATGAGCAATGTCCTCGGCGGCACCCTCTCGGACCGCTGGGGGCAGCGCCATGTCCTGCGCCTGGGCTTTCTCCCTCTGGCCCCGTCCCTCGTCGCTCTGAGCCTGCTGGACAACGAGCTTCTCGTCTGGCCCCTGCTTCTCATCCTCGGCTTTTCCCTCTATTTCTCCTTCAGCACCACCGTGGTTCTGGGCCAGCAGTTTCTGGCCAGAAACATCGGCTTCGCCTCCGGCGTGACCCTGGGCCTCAACACGGCCATGGGCGGACTCTGCGCCCCCATCCTCGGCTGGATCGGAGACACCTGGGGTCTTGCCGTCTCCTTCCAGGTCATGGCCGTTCTGGCCCTCCTGGCCTGTCTCACCTGCTTCTTCATCGACACCTCGGTCAACGCGGAGAACACCTGATGGACTGCGCCTTTTTCAGCCTCCCCCTGGTCGGCCCGGTCATGGTCCTGGCCGACGGCGGAGCTCTCCTGATCATACATCCTTCCAAGGGAAACACTCCCGCGACTTCCTCCCTCCTCTGCACCGGCACGGAAAAGGAACTGCTGGCCGAGACGAAGGCCCAGCTGACGGCCTATATTGAGGGCAGACTGAGGACCTTTGACCTGCCCGTCGATCTGCAGGGCGAGGACTTTCAGGTCCGTGTCTGGAAGGAACTGGCGAAGATCCCCAGGGGGGAGACCCGCGCCTTCCAGGAACTGGCCCGGGCCGCGGGATCGCCCAGGGGCATCAGTTCCGCGGCAAGAGCCTGCCGCTCCAACCCGCTCCCCCTCATCTTCCCCTGCCACAGAGCCCTGTCCCTGGCCGGCGAGCCCAGAGGCTTCTCCCTGGGAAATGCCGATCTGCAGCGCAGGATCCTCGCCCTGGAAGGCGTTTTCCTCTGAAACAGACCCGCCGTTCCTTCCGCCTCCGGGCGAGGACGGCGGGATTTCCCCTCATCTTCCTTCCGTCATGCCCAGGTATCTGCTCATTTCCGATGTCTACTGTCCCTGGTGCTTCGCTTTCGGGCCCGTGCTCGACGCGCTTCTGAAAAAGCACCCCTTCCCGGTGCGGGTTCTCGCCGGCTGTCTCGTGGACGAGGCCCGGAGCGTGGCGGACATGGCGCGGGAGCATCCGGCCCTCCCCGCCTTCTTCGAGCGGCTGGCCCGGACGGCCGGCCGGGGCGCGGGTCCAGGCTTTCTCTCGCGTCTCGAAGGGAACAGGGGAGAGAGTCTCGTCATGGACTCGGCCGCCATGGCGGGCCCGCTGCAGGCCCTGAAGATCCTCGCGCCGGGCAGAGAGCGGGAACAGATGGATGCCCTGCAGGCGGCCTTCTACGGGGAGGGCCTGGACGTTCTCTCCCCCGCCGTGCAGGCCCGTGTCTGCGGGGTGGAGGAAGCGGCCCTTGCCTCCTTGAGCGGACGGGAAGACATCCGTGAAGCGGGAAGAGCCGCCATGGCAGAGGCTCTGGACATTCTCGACGAATTTGTCGTCTACCCCACGCTCTTCCTGGAAGGCGACGACGGAAGCCGTCATCTCCTGGCCCGGGGCTGGACGCTTCTGCCGGGGGTGGAGGAACGTCTCGAAAAGGCCCTTGCCTTTCCCGGCTGCCGGGCTGAGGAACCGCCGGACACGGGCCATGCCTGCGGGCCGGACGGATGCCTCCTTCCTTGAAGACGGCCCGGGGCCCGGCAAGATCCGCCTGTCCCCCTCGCGCTGACAGAGGCTTTTCTCTCAGGGTCTCCGCCGGGGAGCGCGGGCTTCCGCCCGGGGACGGCCGCGCGCAGAGCGGCCTTCTGACGGCACTCCGTTCCCCGAAGCCCCCTGACCTCTCCCCAAGGAGCAGTGAAAGAAACCGGCCCCGCTTCAGGCGCGGGCCGGTTTCTTTCTTTTCCGGATCCGCCCCTGGAGGGAGAGGACGGGCACGATCCGGAAAAACAGGTCTGCGGAAGGCTCACCTGATTCTGTAGAGAGAGCCCTCCCTGACGATGCAGCCGTTCTTTTCGAATCTGCTCAGAACCTTTCCCGCATACCGGGGCTTGAGACGAAGAGCCCTCGCCACTCTCCCCAGGCCCGAAGGCGCGGCGAGAACCTTCACCAGAATTTCGTACTTTCTGACCCTCCGTCTCGCGCTCCTGCCGAGCGCACCGACACCGAAAAGTTTCCGGCGTTCGCTGAAGGACAGACGATCAACCTCCCGGATCAGACACAGCGGATTGACCAGCAGGGCGAGACTGCAGTCATCCAAGGTCTTGAGGGTCAGGACATTTTTGAGCGTGGACTCCAGTCCGGTCTGGAAAATGTCCGGCGGGGTGAGGCAGACGCGCTGCATGAGCCGCGTGACCGCCGGGGCAATCCTTTTTTTCCTCCTGTCGTACAGGCTCTGTTCGGTGCCGTCCGACATGAGGACGAAGCCGGAGATGCTTTTCAGTTTGCCTTTGAAAAGGCGCATGGACTGCAGAGCGGTGTCTG
>CAZFTQ010000003.1:32087-52804 GCA_964522365.1 uncultured Desulfovibrio sp.
GAACTGACAAAGGTCGTGACATTGACAAATTCCCCTCTGTCAGGACACGAGGCCGTTTTGAGTTCCGTCCCGTCGAGATAGCCGATGACACCGTCTCCTATGTGGGCGATGATGTATCTGTCATCCCTGACGGCCACCACGAGAAGGGTGGCAGCGAGATCCTGTCTCCTGCAGCCCAGTTTCCCGGCTTCGTCATCGAGAGCGTCCCGCAGCGCGCCCAGCATCTCCTTTCCGGCCAGACGGGCGTCCGGGGTGTCAAAAACGGTCTGAAAATGTCCGGCAAAGAAGTCCGTCACGCAGCTGACGACCCGCGCGGCCCCGTACTGAGACAGCGCGGCCGATCCGGCGCCGTCTGACAAGGCAATGACGCTGACACCCTTGCGCGAACCGTGAAAAGTCCTGTCCTGGCAGGGTGTCCCCGTCCGGCCGTGTCCCCGGCCCTGAACCGCGCAGGAAGCTGAATACCATTTCATCGTTTTCCGCCTTGCGCCGGGACGCCAGGGCGCCCGGCTGAAAGAATCCGCCGATCAGAGTTCGCCCCAGCTCCTGACCTTCTCCATGTCCAGCTCGACTTTTTCGCCGGGCATGGACTGGGAAGTTCTGGAAACACTCTGGCTGAGCCACTGAAAGAACTCATTGAATTTCGCATCTTTCACTTTGATGGGGGGACGGGTCGGAGAAAAGCGGGCAAGGGTCCGCATGCCCGCTTCCGGGCCGAAGCCGATGGGGAAAACAGTGAGCTTTCTCGCCTGCACCAGCTCGCAGGTGCGGGCTATGGCGCGTTCGAGCTCCTCCTCCGAGCCGTTGGCCTCGCCGTCCGTCATCAGGACGAGCCAGGGCTGGTAATAGTCCACACCTTTGTCTTTATACTCATTTTTTCGTATTTCGAGGCAGTCGAGAGCCAGGTTGACGGCCTCTCCCATGGGCGTTTCGCCTGCGGCCATGAGGGAGGGGATTTCAGGCTGCCTTTCAATGCTGTCGAAATCGGTGATGATTTCCGCCCGTTGGCCGCCGAAGGTGACAACGCAGATTTCGGCGGAGTACCTGGCCACATCGTCTTTCCTGATTTCGTCATAAAAGATGCGCACGCCTTCGACCAGATCCTCGATGGCGGAAGTGCCGCCGGTGACGACATTCCAGAGTTTCCCGTCGCGGAACACGGTCTCGCCCGTCTTCTGCGTCTCTCCGGAGACGACGCGGGTCATGGACCCGCTTGTGTCAAGACAGAGGCAGACGGGGATGCGGGCCGTCGGATTCTCGACCAGATCATTGATCCTCATGTAACTGTCATTTCCGCTCATGGCTGTCCTCCATTCAGCGCGGCGCGGGCGTGCCCGCCCGCGGTGAATTCCCGGGTGTGCAGGCGCGGTGCGCGTGTCCTGCAGCGTCCGTCAAGGAGCCGGCAGGGACATTGAGGGCAGGCTGTGTCACTGCCTGCCGTTTCCATTCTGGCTTCCGCGTTTCCTGCATCTTTTTGGCGATGCAAATCCTTTTTTTCTCAGAAAGTTCTCTTTCTCCGCATGTTCTGACCAGACCCACTCCGCAGTCCCTGAGAGAGCAGGACGGAACATGCCGCACGGATCCGCTTCCGGGGCAAAGAGCCTCTCTTTCGGTCCGCCCGATGTCTTTCCCCTGCGATCCGCCCGGACTGTCTTTCTGACGCATTTCAGGCGGACGCGGCTCTCCCCGCCTTCAGACAGGAGAGACACATTCCCTGCTGCACCCAGTCTCCGGGCACCTCGCTGCCGCAGAGTCGGCACCTGACAAGGCGCCCTCCCCGGCTCCTTTTCAGGCGCGAGGGGAAGAGATCAAGTGACATCACATCCTGCTCCTCTATGAAGCCGCTGGCGAGCAGATCACTGTAATTCAGGAATTTCTGCAGCCACTCCCCGGTGCTGTACCTCGTTGTTTCCTGGCTGTGGGAGCCGTTCTTCATGAAAGTCTCGTAAAAATCATCCTTGAGATAGCTGGGGAGGTGACTCCAGCAGAAGCGCCACGGGCCCTGAGGGGTCCTGCCGCTGCTCTTTCCGCCGGAGGGGTAGGCGAACTCGCCCCTGAGGATGTTTTCTATCTGATCTTCGCCTCCCCGCAGGGAATAGGGCGGCTTGCCGGGCAGCATGATCATGAACAGAAGGGTCGCCACGGCGAAGCGTTCCTGTCCCGGTGTCCGCAGAAATTCATTGAAGGGCTTTTTCTGTATTTCCGGAGCCGTAAAGTTGATGGTCCCCACCGGACAGGGGAATCCTTCTATCTGATAGCTGTCCGTGTCGACAAAGTAGACTTCCTCAGGCGAAACAACCAGGATATTGTTCGGATTTATATCTCCCAGGATGATGTTTCTGTCATGAAGATATTTCAGTTTTCGTAAAATGGTGACACACAGTCTGACGGTTTCAACTTTTGACCATCCGGGAAATGTCTTCCTGAACAGAGGAGGAATAAAGACGCTCCTCTGCAGTTCTTTCCCGTGAGCTTTCTCCATCACATATCCGACAAACTCATTTTCTGTGTTGTATGCCATGGCGACAGGGAAACAGATTCCTTCGCATCTGAGTGATTTTCCCAGCAGAAGACGTATCTTTTCATACTTTATCCTGGAAAGTTTCTCATATTTATATATTTTCACAACATGTCTGCCGTCATCCAGATCGTAGATGCTGCCCTCCCCGCCTGAAGCGATCAGCCTCGTCAGGGTGAACTCTCTGTGCTGCCCGTCAATTTCAGCGTATATGTCCTCATTCTCTTCGGGCAGAAAAGAGGCTTTCATCGATCCTGAAACAGTGGTGACGGCTGTGGCGAGCACGAATTTCTCATTCTCGCCGATGCTTTCTTCCTCCACCCACTGCCGCTGTCTGCTCAGCGTGCCGTGTCCGCCGATTTTGAAAACCGCAATTTCATGATTGCCTGCATCAGATCTGAATCTGTTCAGATTCAGTATGCCGTTGGTCAGTTTTCCGTCCTGCGTGATGAGCGCGAGATGGTACTTTGTTCTGAACTGCTTGAAAATTCTCAGGAAAACATTGTCCGCATGCTCATCGTCACCGGGATCTCCGAACACGTCGACATGGCCCGTGCGCTGAAGCAGAGCAATGTTTCCTTTCGCCCTGGCGGCGCGGCGCTGAAAATCTTCCGGCCTGCCGACGCAGTTTTCCGGGTGGTCGGCAAACTTCGCAATCTCTTTGTACACGCTGAGCGGCACGATGAGCTTCTGCTTCTCTCTGTCCAGGAAGGGAAAGAGAGATGCCAGAAACTTTTCCGAACTTTCGGACAAAAGGCTGCTCGTATCGATGAAAATCCTGAATTTTTTCAGATCTGACCAATATTCTTCGCGCTTCGCTTCCCGTTCACAGGAGCCCAAATCTCCGCCTCCCCGCAGTCATTTTCCCTTGCCGTCCGCGGCGACGTCGCTTCTCTCTGAGATTTTCCTGCCTCTTTTCCTCAGTCTTTCAAGGAGTGCCGCCTGCTCTCAGTCTGGCGCAGGCCTGCCGCCCCCTTGTCGTCCCGGGCAGAATGTCAGTTGCCTGTACCACACTGCATAACATCTGTCAATGTTGCAGGAAAAATATTTTCTACAAAATAAAATGTATTCTGCTTTTTATCTTTCACAAAAAAATTCTCTTGCCATCCTTTCAGGGGATGGTCCCTCCGCCGCCGTCCGGCCCGCTCACGGCCGGGGGCAGCCGGTTTCTCTGTCTCCCTTCTCCGCCGGTGACGAGCCTTCACAGGAGATCCGGCAACGCCTGCCCGCCTCCTCCCCGACAGCCGGTTCAGACGCTTCGCGCCGTCTCTTCGACCCGGCAGTAGCGCACCGGTCTGACCCGCCTGCGGATCTTCCCCTCCTGAACCGCCCTCTTCAGCCAGTCCTCAAGCTGCCCTTTGCGGACATCGCTGAACTGCCCGAGCAGCTCTTCCAGGGAACGCGGGACATCCAGTCTTTCCAGAAGACAGGGGAGACAACGATCATACAGGGAGAGGGGCTCGCCGCTCCCTCCGGCTGTCTGCCCGGCGGGTGCTTCAGCGCTCTCCGGTTTCCGGTCCGCCTGCGCCGCCTCGTTTTCGGGCCTTTCGGCCCCGGGAACCTGAGGATTTGCGGCCTCCCCGACCCTGGGCGTCTCAGCCGCCTGAGACTCTCCGCCTTCGGGAGCCCCGTCCCTCCCGGTCTTTCCGTCAGCTTCAGAAGACGCCGCGGACGTCTTCTCCTCTTTCAAAGGCGCCTCCCTCTCCCCGGCGGGAAGAAAGCTCAGCAGGGAACCCTGCGCAAGCCCGCTTCCTGTCCCGGGGGCGGGCCTGTCCTTTTTCTGAGCGAAGAGGGTTCGGATGCTCCCCTGTTCCGGCCAGGGAAGCGCGCCCCTCCCGAGCAGGTCCCCGCAGCCCGGATCCCTGTCCGTTTCACGCACGAAAAGAGGGATATGGCCGGGTTTCGCGAGTTCTTCCACAGCGCCTTCCCAGGCCGCGCTCCGGCCTTTTCCGCCGCGGCTGCCCGAACAGACCACGAGGACCGCGTCGGCGAGCCCGCAGACAAGCCTGTTCCCGGCCGGGTCGGCATTCTGATCGAACCCGGCGTCCGGATGGCGGACGGAGAGGAGCAGGAGCCTCTCTTCACCCAGAAAGCGGCGGAACATCCTGGAAAGACTCAAGGATCGCAGACCGTCGGAGATCACCCCCACGGCCGTCCCGCCGTGCTCCAGGGCCGAGACCAGGGCCAGCGTGTCAGTTCTCCCGGCGCCCCCGGAAATGACCCCGACGCCCTCTTCCGCGCAGCGGACCCCGGCCTGTCTCGCGCATTTTTCTCCTTCGGCGTCCAGCCCCCGCAACCCCGTCACGGCGAGGCCGCCCTCCCCGGCAAGGGCGAGGCTGCCGATGTAGAAGAAGAAGGGAGGGGCTCTGTGCCCGAGCCGTTCCCGGTACCGGACGGGATAGGCGTCATCGCTTCGGCAGCAGACCTCAATGCCGCCGCGGTCCAGCTCTTCGATCACCATCGCCATCTGCACGCCCCTGTCAAGCAGGGCGCCGACGCGCTCCGCGTCCAGGGGAAAACCCTCCATCCGGGCAAGATGCCCCTGATGGACAAAGAGATCGGCCGGCCGCATTTTCCTCCCGTTGAGCCAGAGGGCGAGGCGGTTGTACTCGCCCGTTGACAGCAGAGGCTGCCGGGGCATTTTTTCCAGGGGAGCGCAGAGCAGAAGGATGGCTTTGGCGTCGTCGGAAAGCGCGGTGGTCATGGGTTTTTCCTCAGTGAAGCTTCGCCAGAACCGCCGGGTAGACCGCCCTGCAGCCGGCCTCCCGCAGAAGAGCCGAGATGAGGGTGAGCGTCCAGCCTGAGCCGACGGTATCGTCTATGAGCAGGCAGGCCCCCGCGAGGGGACGCGTGACCCGGAAGACGTCCTGAATGTTTCTGATCTGCTGAGCGCTGTTGCGCATGGCCGTCTGCGGTTTTGACTCGCGCGTCCTGGCAAGACAGGAAACAAACGGCAGCTGCAGCCGGAAGGCCACCCTCTGCGCGAAGTCCTGAACCAGGACAGGCGACCGCAGGGACGGAACGCAGGTGATCCAACCGAAGGGCCTGACGGGATAGCGCTCCCTGAGCATGGAGATGAAGGGGTTCACAAGGGCCTCGGAGAAATGCCGGTAGCGGCATTTGTCGTCCGCCACCGTATCCCCCCAGCCCCCGTCCCGCCAGCAGCAGAGCGCGCAGCCTTCCTCCGCCCTGAGTCCGGAGGGGATCTGCCTTCTGGAAGGCCACTGCTTCTTGGGCGGTATGGGCTGATTGTTCCGGCGCAGAAAGATGTTTGCCTCCCTGAGGAGATTTTCGGGAACGCCCTCGGGGAGCGCACGGGCCGGATCGCAGTTCTGACACCTGCCGCAGGAAGCGCCGCTGTCGTCGTCCAGGGCGTCCTGAAGAAAGCGCATGAGGCAGCCCCGGTGGGACATGTACGCCTTCATCTGCTCCTGCTCGGCATAGCGGATCTCGGTGATCTTTCTGACATACTCTTCGTCCAGCCGGTAGCCGGACGCGTAGGGGGTGACGAGATAGCGCTTCGTCTCCGGGTCTTTCACCACGGGGGCGCGGGCTCCGGCACGGGTTTCTATGGACAGAAACTTGAGGGTCTTTTCGATCTGCGTCCGGGAGAGATTCAGCTTCTCTTCGATCTCCATCCTGTTCAGGCCGTTCTCAGACTCGTCCAGAGCGTCCAGGATGCCCCTGACATGCGCCTGCGGCGGAAAGGCCGAATCAATGAAATACTGAACGATGTCGTCGTCTTCGGCGCCGCTCAGAAGAACGCCGCGGGCGGTGTCGAGGGCGCGGCCCGCGCGGCCGACCTGCTGATAATAATGAACGACGGAAGCCGGACGCTGGAAATGGATGACAAAGCCCAGATCGGGCTTGTCAAACCCCATGCCCAGGGCGACGGTGGCGACCAGAACCTTGATTCTGTTTTCAATCAGCGCCGTTTCCAGGCGCTCCCGCTCCTCCGTGGGAAGAGATCCGTAGTAGGGCATGGCGGCGATGCCCCTGCTCTGCAGCCAGCGGGAAACAGACTCCGCGTCGCGCACCGTGAGCACATAGACGATGCCGCTCCCCTCCAGAGAGGGAATGGCGGCGGCGAGCCAGGCGAGTCTGCCCGCCGTGCCGGGGATGAAAATGTTCTGCAGCCGCAGGCTTTTCCGCAGCAGGGGCCCCCGCACGAGCTCAAGACCCGCTCCCAGCTGCGCCCTGATGTCCTCGATGACCCGGTCGTTGGCTGTCGCCGTGGTGGCGAGAATCGGCACATTGGGAGGAAGCCCCTCCACTATCCGCACGATGGCCCGGTAGTCCGGGCGGAAATCATGGCCCCAGTCCGAGATGCAGTGGGCTTCGTCGATGACGAGCAGGCCGGGACGCAGCGAGGGAAGAAATTCCCGGAACACGGGATTGGAAAGACGCTCCGGCGAGACAAGCAGAACATCCACCCTGTCCTGCCGCAGCTCTTCCAGCACTCCCGCCCAGTCGTCCTCGTTGCTGCTGTTTATGGTCCTCGCGCGTATGCCTATCTTCTCCGCGGCGGCAAGCTGGTTGCGCATGAGGGAAAGCAGCGGAGAGATGAGGAGCGTGAGCCCCCTGCCCCTGTCGCGGAGAAGCCGGGTGGCGAGGAAATAGACCATGCTCTTGCCCCAGCCGGTTCTCTGCACGACCAGAAGCCGCCCGTTGGCCAGAAGCTTTTCAACGCTTTCCCACTGCCCTTCCTTGAAGGCGGCGCGGGGACTGCCCAGAGCCTGTCCAAGGTACCGGAGCGCCGTCTCTCTGTCAGTCTGCGCGTTTTCGGACATGGCGGATCTCCTCTTTCCGGGCGGCGGGCTGCGCAGTCCCAGATTTATCGAGTCTCCACCGGAAGTCAAGAATCCTCTCAAGTTCCCGGAACCAGGATTCTTCCCGCCTCAGGAAAGGCATCGGACGCCAAAACGGCTTTCGGCCGGGCGCATCCGCCCCGCCGAAAGCCGATCATCGTCTGTCTTCCTGTTCTGACAGAGTTCCGACTAGCCCAGCTTCTCCTGGAGCAGCCTGCCGACAAGACCGGGATTGGCCTTGCCGCGGGTTTCCCGCATGACCTGGCCCATGAAGAAGCTCATGAGCTTCTTTTTGCCGCCCCTGAAGGCCTCCACTTCGGCCGGGTTGGCGGCGATGACCTTGTCCACGGCCGCCTCGATGGCGGAACCGTCCGAAATCTGCGCTAGCCCCCGCTCCGTCACATAGGCTCTGGGCATGGCGCCCGTTCTGAGAAGATCCGGGAAGATGTCGTTGGCTATCTTGGCGCTGATGAGCCCTTCCTCCACGATGTTCACGAGCTCCGCCAGCGCCTGGGAGCTCATGGAGATGTCCCCGATGCCCTTCCCTTCGGCCTTGAGTTCCCTGAGCAGGGGCCCCAGGATGTAGTTGGCCACCTTCTTCGGACTGGCGAGAGCCGCGGCCGCCTCGAAGAAGTCCGCCATGGCCCGGCTTTCCACGAGCACCTCGGCCTCGTCGGCCGCGATGCCCGTCATGGCCATGAAGCGGGCGAGCCGCGGCTTGGGAAGCTCCGGCAGCTCCTTCTTCCAGGTCTCGAACTCGGCCTCGTCAATGTGCACGGGCAGCAGGTCCGGATCCGGGAAGTAGCAGTAGTCGTGGGCCTCCTCCTTGGTGCGCATGGCGGCGGTCAGGTTCCTGTCGGCGTCGTAGAGCCTTGTCTCCTGCACCACGCTGCCGCCGTCCTCGAGCACGTCCTCCTGGCGGGCGATTTCATAGGCGATGGCCCGGCCCACATTGCGGAAGGAGTTGACATTCTTGAGCTCCGTGCGGGTGCCGAGCTCCTTCCGGCCTCTGGGGCGCACGGAGACATTGGCGTCGCAGCGGAAGCTCCCTTCCTCCATGTTTCCGTCGCAGACCCCCAGGTAGGTCACGATGCCGTAGAGGGCCCTGAGATAGGCCACCGCCTCCTCGGGCGAGCTCATGTCGGGCTCGGAGACGATTTCCACGAGGGGCGTGCCCGCCCGGTTCAGGTCCACATAACTGCGGTTTTCCGTCTGGGAATGGATGTTTTTCCCGGCGTCGTTTTCCATGTGGATGCGGGTGATGCCGATCCGCTTGGGGCCCGCGGGCGTGTCGATGGTCACATGGCCGTGCTCGCACAGGGGAAGTTCGTACTGGGAAATCTGGTAGCCCGCCGGCAGGTCCGGATAAAAGTAATTTTTCCGGGCAAAGACGGAGTTCAGGTTGATGCGGCAGTCCGTGGCGAGCCCCACCAGGGTGGCAAAGTGCACGGCCTCCCTGTTGATTCTGGGCAGGGCCCCGGGCATGCCCGCGCAGACCTCGCAGGTGTTGGTGTTGGGGGGCTGGCCGAAGCAGTTGGGGCAGGAACAGAAAAGCTTGGAGGCTGTGGCCAGCTGCACGTGGACTTCCAGGCCGATGACGGCTTCGTAGTCGGACATGTCATTCTCCTTTCCCGGCGCTTTTCGCCGGGCAGCGGGCCCTGAAGGGGGTCACAGCCTGCTGACGGGAAGGCAAGAGGGGTGTCGGGGGGAGCCTGCAGGGAAAGTCCGCGGATCCCCGCGGGATCCGCCCTCGCCTGTCAGGCGGCGGATATACTAGCCGCGGACCAGACCGGCGTCAAAATATTTTCCCACGCCGTACTCGCTGCGCCGGGTGAAGGCGGCCGGATCGGGCCCCAGAATCTGCAGCTCGGGACTCGTCTTCTGCACGTCCAGGGCGATGCGCATTTCCTTGGTGCAGCCCGTGGAATACGTCGCGTCCTTGCCGATCCAGACTTCCGGCACAGGCTCGCCCAGCAGCCGGAAGCCCCGCTCGATGTCTTCGGCGGTCTGGAAGAACCAGAGGCTGATGAAGCCGCTGCGCTGGACCCGCTCCCACATGTACATGAGATCGTCCCCGTCCATGCCCTCCACGAAGTGCTGGGCCGGATTGAGGACAAAGGCGCCGGGCAGGCGTTCCCTGATGTCGTTCACGATGGCCGTGGCCAGGCGCAGGGCCGTCTTTGTCTGGCCCGGAATGGATCCGATGATGCAGCTGTAGAAGACCACGGGTCTGCCCTCGGCGTGGGCCTGGCGCATGCCGGCGATGAGCTCGTCCGCGAACCCGTTGATGTCGTCTTCGCTCAGGCGCCGCTGTCCCTCGGCCCTGGGCTTGACCTCGACCGCGAAGCCCTCCGGACCCGCCTTCCAGCAGAGCACGTCCCTCGTGAAGCGGTGGCTTGTGCCCAGAAGCGTGTCCCAGAGGCGCCAGCCCCGGGCCAGGATGAGATCCGCCTCCTTCCAGGCCCGGGAAAAGGTCACGGAAACCCGGAGGAGGTTGAGGCGCTCCCTCGTGCCGTCGCCGATGACGAGAAGCCGCCACTCCCGGAGCAGTTTCAGCAGGGCGTTCTTGCTCAGGGCCTTTTCCCGGCAGACATGGCCGCCCGCCAGGGCCTTGCGCAGAGCCGGGTCAAGAACCGTCTCCTCCAGGGTGGGCGCGTTGAAATAAAAGCCCTGCTTGACGGCGTAGACCACCCTGTGGCCCCGGGACATGAGAAAGCGGGCGAGCGCCAGATCCCAGACCGCGCCGCCCTCGGCGTCGCAGAGCAGAAGTATGGTCCCCCTGCCCCCCGCGAGCACGGGGTTCTTCTCCCAGACGGGGGCCATCTTCTCCTCGGCCTCGGCAAAGGCCCGCGCGAGGGCCTCGCCCTGCGGCAGGCAGCCTGTCCAGTCCCCGGTGTGGGCTGCGAGACAGCAGAGCCTCGCGAAGACGACGCGGCCGAGACTGCTCTCCAGGGCGTTCAGGCCCCGGACGTCGGGCAGGGCGGGCAGGCTGTCCAGCGCGGCCCGGAGATTTTCAGAGGCCAGATCCTTTTCCTGCAGCGCCCGTCTGGCCTGCTTGGCGGCCAGCCAGGGATCCTCCCTGTCCGCCGAGGGGATCACCATGGAACTCAGGCGTTTGACGAGCCGGGACGGCAGAATGTCGTGAAAGAAGAGGGCCCGCTGGAAGCGCCTGCGGCAGAAGGCCCGCACCCTTCGTTTCGTGCTCTCCCCGGGGCTCAGGGAGGCCAGAAGCCCCATGGCAAGCCGCCAGGCCCGGCCGTATTCCCGGCGCAGACGGGGGGAAAGCTCCTTCTTTCTGAGCTCGCGGAAAATCTCGTCCGAGCAGGGCAGATAGATCTGGTCGGGGTCCTTGGCCACCATGAAGGCCAGCTGCTCGGGGCTGGCCACCAGATCTTCGTTGAGGGCGTGGAGGAGATTGTTTTCCAGCAGCAGGTCAAAGAGGGCCACGTCTTCGTCTTCATGGCCCTTGTGCAGGCGGATGTCCGCTGCTCTGAAAGCGCTGTCGCTCATGCGGGATCCTTCCGGGCGGCCGGATTCTGGAGAATGAAGCTGCGCGTGCGCAGACGTCTGATGAAGGACAGCCCTCTGCCCAGAAAATGCACGCAGTCCGGGATGCTTTCCACTTCCACGATGTCGCTGGTCTGCAGAAGATGGCCTTCCTGGCCGTCCACGGTGAGATAGCTTTCCGTGGTGCCGGGCAGGAGATGGAAGCTGAAGACGGTGCGGCAGGGAAAGACCATGGGAGGAATGGTGTTGAGGAAGGGACAGATGGGCACGAAGGTCATGGCGTTGAGGGAGGGGGAAAGCAGGGGCCCGCCGGCGGAGACGGAATAGCCGGAGCTGCCCATGGCCGAGCTCAGCAGAAAGCCGTCGGCCCTGACGGAGCCCATGTGCTCGCCGTCCGTATAGATGTCCGCAAAGACCAGACGGGCCAGGGCGGAGCGGCTCAGCACCACGTCGTTGACGGCGGAGCCTTCGGCCACGATGCGGCCGGAGCGGGTGATGGACCAGCGCAGGCCCGCGGCCGATCGCGTCTCCCCCGAGGCCAGAAGGGCCGTGAGCCCCTCCTCCCAGTTTTCGGGCTCGAGATCCGAGAGAAAGCCCACGCGGCCGAAATTTATGCAGACAATGGGCACCTTCCGGGCAAGGACGCGCCTCGCCACGCCCAGAATGGTCCCGTCGCCCCCCAGCACGATGATGAGGCTGAGTTCCGGATCGCCGTACAGAGGCGAATCCACGCCGGCCGCAAGGACGCCCGCCGACCGGCACCGGCCCCTGAGCCAGACGGAGATGTCGGCGGCCAGGGCTTCGGCCTCGGGCACGCGGGCCTTGGTGACGATGAGCACATTTCGCAGAGGAAGAATGTCCATAGGCCTTCACTCCTATGCCAAAAGCGCGCGGGCGGCAAGCCGGAAGGCTCCTCCGCCCGCCTCGGGCGCCCCGTTCCGGACAGGTTCCCGGAGCCCCGTTGGGGGCCTCTGAAAAACGGAAAAACCCGCGGCCCGGGGGCGGCGGAAACGCCGCCCGCCGGCCGCGGGAAATCTGATCCTCACACGGAGCCGGAAATCCGGCTGAGTCCGCGCCTCTCTTCTACATCTTCTCGCAGACGGCTTGCCCGAAGCCCGAGCAGGAGACCTTGACCGCCCCTTCCATCTGGCGGGCGAGGTCATAGGTCACGGTGCCGGCGGCCACGGCGCCGGCGATGCCCTTGCGGATGAGGTCCGCCGCCTCGGTCCAGCCCAGATGGTCCAGCATGAGGGCGCCCGAGAGCATGAGGGAGCCGGGGTTGACCTTGTCCTGGCCGGTGTACCTGGGCGCCGTGCCGTGGGTGGCCTCGAAGATGGCGTAGCCGTCGCCCACATTGGAGCCCGGGGCCATGCCGAGACCGCCCACCTGGGCCGCCAGGGCGTCGGACATGTAGTCGCCGTTGAGGTTGGGCAGGGCGAGCACGCTGTATTCCCTGGGCCGCAGGAGGACCTGCTGGAACATGGCGTCCGTGATCCGGTCCTTGATGACGATTTTCCCCTCGGGCACGACGCCGCCGTTTCTGTTCACTTCCTCTTCGGTGACGGTCACGTCCCCGAATTCCTCGGCCGCGCACTCGTAGCCCCAGCGCCGGAAACCGCCTTCCGTGAATTTCATGATGTTGCCCTTGTGCACCAGGGTCACGCTGGGAAGACCCCTGTCCAGGGCGTACTGAATGGCCATGCGCACGAGACGTCTGGAGCCGCTCGCGCTCATGGGCTTGATGCCGATGGCGCTGTCCGGGCGCAGTTTCCGGCCGGTGAACTCCTCGATCATGGCGATCATCTTTCCGGCTTCGGCCGTGCCCGCGTCCCATTCGATGCCGGCGTAGAGGTCTTCCGTGTTCTCACGGAAAATGACCATGTTCACGGCGTCGGGATCCTTCACGGGGCTCGGAACGCCCGGGATGTGGCTCACGGGACGGATGCAGGCGTAGAGGTCGAAGAGCCGGCGCAGGAGCACATTGACGCTCCTGAAGCCCTTGCCCACCGGCGTGCTCAGGGGACCCTTGAGGGCGACGCGGTAGGTGGTGATGGCGTCCATGCTCTCCTTGGGCACAAATTCGCCGGTCTCCTTCCAGCAGTCCTCGCCGGCCCGGATGGGCAGCCAGCAGATCCGGCGCCTGCCGCCGTAGGCTTTCGCCACGGCGGCGTCAAAGACAGGCCTGGACGCGTTCCAGATGTCGGGACCCACGCCGTCGCCGGCGATGACGGGAATGACGGGATCGTCGGGGACAATGAGCTTGCCCTTGTCCGAAAGCGTGATGCCTGTGCCCGAAATTTCCTTGTTCTGCATATCTTCTCCTGCAAGAGAGGGCTCTTGGACCTGTGGCGGAAAGGCGCCTTTGTGTTCGCTGGGACGGCCGGCAGGGGACGAAGAGGCCGCCCGGTCTGCCGCATGGCGTAAAAGAGTACTTCCCGGACCGGCCAAAAGCAAGATCGGGCTTTGGGCGGTCACACTCCGGCGGCACTTTTTTCCTTGCCGCCCGGCCCTCCCGGGCGTAGGCTTCAGACCGGCCCGGGTCAGGCCGCCGGAGGGGCGGAAGAGACGGCACCCGGGTCTGAACGCCGCCGGCAAGGATGCTCCCGGATGAAACTGGCTACATTCAGATTCGACTGTCTGCTGACCTCAAAAGCTTCCTTTTCCTCCTACAAGGGCTCCATGCTCAGGGGCTCCCTCGGCACTTTTCTCAGAAAAACGAGCTGCGTCCAGCACAGGACAACCTGCGAGAACTGTCTGCTCGCCGCCCGCTGCCCCTTCATCCTGCTCTTCACGGGCAGGCCCGCCGAAAAGGGCGATCCCGCCCGCACCCTGCCGCCGCCCTACTGCCTCATTCCCTCTGACACGGGCAAGACTCTCTACGAAGCCGGCGAAAGGTTCAGCTTCGGCCTGACGCTCTTTTCCAGCGCCGTGAGCTATCTGCCCTACTTCATTCACGCTTTTCTGCTGGCCGGCGAGCGCGGCATGGGCAGGCAGGATGAGGAGACCCGCGGCACCTTCACCCTGGAGGACGTCCGTTACAAGGACCGTTCCATCTACAGCCGGGAACGGCAGCAGGCGGAGATCCCCGAGGGTGAAGAACTGAGCCTCCCGGTCTGGGATCCCTCGCTCTCGCAGCAGGGCACGCTTCTTGTGCACCTTCTCACGCCCTGCCGCTTCAAGGCAGACAACCGCCTCTCCGCCGGCATGTCCTTCCGTACTCTCGTCAATCTCATCGTCCGCCGCCTGCGCAGTCTCTGGGCTCTGGAAGGCACGGATGTCCGTTTCGACAACTTTTCCGAAATGCTGGACAGGGCAGACAGCGTGCGGACAGTGGAAAGCTCCCTGGTCTGGAGGGACTGGACCAGGTACTCCTCCCGCCAGAAAGCCGCCATGCAGCTGGGCGGACTGCAGGGAGACGTGCGCTGTCACGGCGACATCCTCTCCTTTGTTCCCTTCTTCGAACTGGCGGAGCGGATCAGCATCGGCAAGCAGACAAGCTTCGGTCTGGGACAGCTGCGCTTTCTCTGGGTGCCGGACAGGCCGATAGACTGAACATGCGCCGGACAGGGGGCCGCAAAGGCGGTTGCTGCGGCCCCGGGAAAGCCTCCGCCGGCCGGATCGATCCGGCGGATCCGTTTTCGGCGGCGCATCCCCTCCGCGGGAGGCTGTCGCTGCGGGCTTATCCCGCGCTCCCTCGGATCTCGGATTTTCTCCCGAAAAGGATGACGCGGCACGCCGCCCGCCGCTGAAACCGGCGGCAAAGTTCTGGCAGTCCGCGGAATTTTCAGGTAGTGTCCCCCGCAAGGGGCATTCCGGGCGCGCCGTACGCGGGCGCCCGTCACACATCACCCTCTCAGCAAAGAAATTGAAAAAAGCTGACACAGCACTGACATACACGGCAATTCTTCCGTACTGAAGAAAGAGCTGCCTGCCGAAGATCCCGCGATATCCGGAGAAACGGCGGGCACAGAATCCCTGCGCTCCCTCTTCCGACCCCTGCAAGGAGTAGACATGGACCCATCGGAACAGCAGCTTCTGACACTGGCTGCGCTCCTGCACAACATAGGAAAATTCGCTCAGAGAGCCGAGGCCCCGGGCAGCGCCCACCTTGCCGGGGACCTCTGTCCGGGCGGAACTTCCCACACGCACGTTCTCTGCACGCATCATTTCATTGAAAAAGAGCTCCCCCTGCCCCCGGAACTGGAGGGCAGCCGCGGAAGGCTTGCCCGTCTGGCCTCCGCCTTCCGTCTGCCTGACAGGGAGAGCCTCTCCGAACAGATCCTCGCCGAGGCGGACCTGCTCGCCTCGGGCAACGATCTTCTGACGGACGAAAGCGCAGGCGAGGAATCGGCCCGCCTTGAATCCGTCTTTGCCCAGGTCCACCTGCAGAAGCACCCCCTGGGAGGGAAAGCCCCGCGCTACCGCCTCGCTCCGCTGGACGGCGAAGGCAATCCCGTCTTTCCCGTGAACGAGAAGGAAGCCCGGGTCGGGTCCTGCAGAGAGCACTACGCCGCTTTCCTGAAAGCCCTCAGGAAGATTCCCACGGACATGGGGGCACGGCACTACCTCTCCTCCCTGGCCACGGTCCTTGAGCGCTTCACCTGGTGTGTCCCTGTGACCTCCCGGAGCGGGCGGGCTGATGTCTCGCTCTTCGACCACAGCTGGACCAGCGCGGCCATCGCCCAGGCTCTGGCCAGGGGCGGCAGGGACGCGGCCGACCTGGGGAAAACCCCGCTGCTCCTTTTCGGCGGCGAGCTTTCCGGCATCCAGAAATTCATTTTCGGCGAGGGCGAACAGGGCGACCGCGGGGCCAGCAAGCTCCTGCGGGCCCGCTCCTTCAGCCTCCAGATGCTCACCCGGTCCATCTGGCTCGTGCTTCTGGAACGCTGCGGCCTCAGCGCCGCCGCGAGAATCATGGATGCCGGCGGCCGCTTCATTCTCCTCCTGCCGGATACGCCGGAAGTGCGGCAGACCGTCGACAAGGTCTCCCGCGAGGCCATGCTCCAGGTCCTTGAACGCTTCAACGGCATTCTCCGCGTCTCCTTCGCCCGGCAGGAACTCCTGGCCGAGGACCTCGCCATGGCGAGCTTCCAGGCTGTCTTCAGCCGGCTGAACGACAGGCTTGAGCGTGCCAAGCTGCAGCCCTTCGCGCCGCTTCTGGCGGATGGCTTCTCGCCTGTCATCGGCATCCGCAGCGAGGATTTTGCCCAGTACGGGCCCTGCCCCTACTGCGACCTGCGACCCTCCCGCGGCGAGGGCGAAGATGCCGGCTGCTCAATCTGCCGGAATCTCATTACATACACCGGCCGTGAGCTCCCGGACGCCCGCTATGCCCTGCTGACCAGAGAAGATAACAAAGGTTTCCTCCTCTTTGACAGCCTGCGGCTCTGCCTCCGGGAAACCCGGCCGGAGCAAAAGGACAAATCGGCTCTGGACATCCTCAGCCTCAAGGACCGCGAGGCTTTTTCCGCTTCGCCCACGGCCGGCTACATCCCCCGCGTCACGAAGGACGATCTGGATCGCTGGACGGCGGAAGGGCGCCGGATGCCTGAGGACGAGGGCCCCCTGCGGGCGGGCGATCCGAAGACGTTCGGGGTTCTCGCATGCGAAGCCCAGGTGCCCGCGGACAAGGCTTTCCGTTCTCCGGCCTGCCTCGCCGCCTGCAAGGCGGACGTGGACAATCTGGGCCTCATTTTCGGCATAGGCCTGGAAGCCGGCGGCGAAAGCCGCTTCACCATCTCGCGCTTCGCCATGCTCTCCCGCATGCTGCACCACTTCTTCTCTTCCTGCCTCATCAGGATCATTGAGAAGGAATTCCCGGACATCTATGTCGTCTTCGCCGGCGGCGACGACCTGTTCGTCCTGGGACCCTGGTCCGACGCCGTGCTCTTCGCCCGGCGCCTCCACGAGACCTTCAGCCGCTTTGCCGGCGGCAACCCCGACGTGACGATTTCCGCGGGCGTCGCCCTGGCCAAGGCGGGCCTGCCCATGCGGGGAATCCGGGATCTGGCGGAGGAAAATCTCGAAAAATCCAAAGGCCGGACGGAAAGCGGCACGCTGGCCAAAAACGCCGTCACCCTCTTCAACATCACCTGCGCCTGGGAGGACTACCCGGAAATCCTGCGGAAAGGAGAATGGCTGGAAGAGCTCGTTCTCTCGGGAGGACTCACGGCGGGCTTCGTGCGGCGTCTGCTGCACTACGCAAGAGAGGCCAGGAAATTCAACGACGGCCACATAGCCTCGGGCCTCTTCCGCTCTCATATGATCTACGACAGAGCCCGCAACATAAACGAGAAGAAATTCACGCCGGAGGATCTCCTGGAACTCCAGAACCTCTCTCAGGACATCGACCGCGAACTGCTTGAAATCAGCATCAACTGGGCACTCTACCGAACCCGCACAGCTTTGTAGGAGTCAGCATGTACTACACCGATGGCAACATGGATCCAAAATGGGTGGATTCTGAAGCCGAAACAGTGGCCAACAGCCTGTACTACGCCAGAATCAAATCTTCTCAGCTCCGCAAGTTTTACTCGGATGTCAAAACGCTTGAACGGACCTGGAAGGCGCAGCAGCAGTCGGACGCCGCCTTCCAGAGCCTTCTGCCCCTCATCAAGATTCTCAAAGCCAAAGCCATGTATGCCTGCGGGCGATCCGTTGTCCCGCCTGAGTTTGCCGACTGGATCCAGAAACACGTGAACAGCATCAACAAACCACAGGATTTCAAGGCCTTCCTCCTTCATTTTGAAGCCGTTGTCGGCTACTGCTACGGCCTTGGACTGAAAGACTGAGCTACGCCCGGAGAATACCCATGAAACTCACTGCCATCAGAAACATACGCGGCACCATCCGCCTCCTCTCCGGCCTCCACATCGGCGCCGGCAAAGACAGCGTGGAAATCGGCGGCCTGGATCAGCCAATCATCAAGCATCCCGTCACCGGAGCGCCCTACATTCCCGGCTCTTCCCTCAAGGGAAAGCTGCGCTGCATGCTGGAAACCTCGATCTTCATGAGCCGGCCTGAAACCCGTGCCGCCGTCACCAAAGGATCTCCCTGCGACTGCGGGAAGGAAGGCTGCCCGGCCTGCACGATTTTTGGCACCCACAAAAATACCGATTCCACGCTGGGTCCCACCCGTCTGCTCGTGCGTGACGCCCTGCTGACCAGGGAATATCAGGATCTCTTTGACGAAGGCCACCTGCCCATGGAAATCAAGTATGAAAACAGCATCCATCGGGTCAAGGGCACGGCTGAGAATCCCCGGCCTCTGGAGCGCGTGCCCGCCGGCAGCTGCTTCACGCTGAACATGTCTTTCCGCGTCTATGACGGCGATGACGCGAGTCTCATCGACAATGTGCTCAAGGGCCTGAAACTTCTTGAAATGGACGCTCTGGGCGGCGGCGGATCCCGCGGCAACGGCCAGGTGGCCTTCGAGGATCTGACACTGGACGGCAAGCCTGTCGATCTCAAAGACATCAAGGTTTTCTAGCGGAGGCCGCATGGCTCTTCATCGCTTTCTCCTGCGTCCGCTTTCCTTTTGGGGCACGCCGCTCAGAAGCGACACGCTGACGGGTCTCCTGCTCTACAGGCTGGCCGAAGACGAAGGTGCGGCCGCCCTCAGGGTCGAGCTTGAGGCGATACGGGACGGCAGGCCGTCCTTCGCCCTCTCCTCGGCCATGCCGGCCGGAACGGTCTTCGCGCCCAGGCTCCCTCCCGTGCCGCGCGGCGATTTTGCCGCGATGATACAGTCCGGCAGCTTCGCTGACAGCGGAGGCAGATCCCTCTCCCTCTTCGAGGCTCTCGGGCTCTTCAAAAAATTCAGGAAAGCCCCCTTCCTGCCGCTCTCCGTCTGGGAACGTCACAGGACCTCTCTGTCCGCCGCGGATCTTTTTGCCGAATACTGCCGTGATGCCACCCCCTGGAAGAACATTGCCGGCCAGAAGACCGGCAGCGCGATGCATGTGACCATCGACCGGTCCACCGGCAGGGCACTGGACGGCGGTCTTTTCAAAACCTCTTTCTTCTGCGGAGAGAAAGGCGCGGCCTTTCATCTCTATGCCGAGACGGACAACCTGCCCTGGCTGCTGGAACGTCTCGGGAGGCTCTGCGAAACCGGCATCGGCCGGGACCAGAGCACCGGGCAGGGAGTTTTTGCTCTGGAAGAAGACAAGGATTTCCAGCCCCCCGCCGACGACCTGCCGCACAGGCTCCTGCTTTCCACCCTGTCCGCCGAAGACATGTCGGGTCTCAGAGGCTGGTACGCGACGGAAGTCAAATCCGGCAAGGCAGGTCCGGGTTTCAGCAATGGCAACCCTTTCAAAAGTCCCTTCCTCTGCGTCCAGGAAGGCGCGGTCCTGACAGAGCTGCCCAAGGGGCCTTTCCTGCTGACCGGGATCCATTCAAACCCGGATCTCGTTCAGGTCACCCACCCTGTCACCCTGCCGTGCAGGCTGGCGCAAGGAGAAGAATCACATGGATAGAACGAAGCCGCGCAGCTGGCGGCAGAAAGGCTTCTTCCCCTTCCGTCTGGAGGTGCTGACGCCTGTCTATATCGGTTCCGGCACGGATCTTTCTCCTCTGGAGTATGTTCTGCGGGAAAAAAACGGGGAGCACCGGCTCCATCACATTGATCTCCAGGACTGGCTCATGGAAAACGCCGCGGACAAATCCGTGTTCGAAGTCATAGACAGCGGCAACATCAGCCGCATCCGCCGCCTCCTGGATGAAAAGGTTGACGCGGAACGCTTCGGGCTCAGTTCCAGCACCATCGAGTCAGGCCTGTGCAAGGAACTGCGCGGCGCCATGAGCGGAACGCAGGCGGGCGGCATGCGCGGTGCTTCCGGCTCGGGACGGGGTGGCAACCCCGCTCCCCAGAAAGACAGAACAGGAGATGTCGGCGCCGGCATGCGCAGCACACTGGACCAGTGCCTCTACATACCCGGCTCTTCTCTCAAGGGAGCCATCCGTACGCCGCTCATCAATTCACTTGACGGGCAAAAGGTCAGTCTCAAGAGGGAAACCGGGAGCCCCGACAGAAGAGCCTACACGAAAGCCCTGGAAAGGCTCCTGGGGAAAATCAACGAAAACGCCCTCCAGGCCCTCAAGGTTTCCGATGTGTCCGCCCCTCCCGGCGCGGGCGCCGTTGTGCGGGCGAAAGAAATTCGCCTCAGACCGGGCAAAAACCCGACGCCCAAGCCGCCCTGCGAGGTCATCGCCCCAGGCTGCGACGCCTTGTGGGGACGTCTGTTCCTGGACTGCTCAAGCGGCCAGGCCGCCATCACCCTGCCGGACGGAAAAACTGTCAGCTTCGCAAAGCTTCTCAGTCTCTGCAATGAGTTCTACCGGAAGCGCTTCAACGACGAGCTGAAAAAGTTTTACCAGTTGCCGCATTTTGCCGCCGCCAGGGAGGCTTTGGAGAGCGTGGTGCAGACAGTGAATTCCCTGGACGAGAACTCGCTGCTGCTCCGTGTGGGGCACTACTCGCATGTCGAGAGCGTCACCGTGGACGACAACGCCCCGGAAACAAGACGCATCAGGACACGGGACGGCCAGAGCAGACGCCTGCCCTACGGGACCACGCGCACCCTTGCCAACGGAACGCTTCCTTTCGGCTGGATCCTTCTGCATTTCTGTTCCATTGACGAGTACGAGCGGGGCGTGCGGGAGGTCCGGCAGGCCCGCCAGTCTCAGACCGCGGCGAAACGGGAGCAGATGCTGACGCTCAGACAGAAAGCCAGAGAAGAAGCCGCCAGGCGCATCGAGGAGGAGGAGAACCAGCACCGGGAAACCGAACGGAAAAAAGCCGAAGAGGCAAAGAGCAAGGAAGAATTTGAGAAAATAATTGCTTCTCTCCCACCCGAAATGCGGGCACCCTGCAGACTCCA
>CAZFTQ010000003.1:52904-58926 GCA_964522365.1 uncultured Desulfovibrio sp.
TTGAGAAAATAATTGCTTCTCTCCCACCCGAAATGCGGGCACCCTGCAGACTCCAGTACGAGCCTTCAGAGAATCTGTCCATGGAAGTCTACGCCGACATGCTTAAACAGCCTGAAGAACTGCAGCGCAGGTGGGCTCCTTTCATCAGGGACTGCTGGATTCAGCTGGGCAAATGGGAAGGAAAACAGTCCAAGAAACAGACAGCCAAGATTCAGACACTGAAAAAACTCCTCGACTGACGAATCCTCTCGTTGACGAAGCCCACGGGAACTTTCCGCCGGCAGACTCCTCTCCTGAAGGGGTCCCCTGCGGAGAAGCCCCCCGGGCTTCGTCCGTTTTTTCCCGGCGCAGCCGTGCCGCTCTCCAGGGAGAGACGGCTGCCGAAGGAGACAGATCTTTTTCTCTCCGGCTTTTTCCGTTCTGACAGGAGATGCCGAACTGATAGCCTATGTAAGCACTCAGGGTACCCGCATCGAAAAGAAGGGCCGGCGTCTCATCGCCCGCGGAAAGGAATCCGAGCAAATCTTTTTCGTTGATGAACTGGAACAGCTTGTGCTCTTCGGCAATGTCCAGCTCACGGCCCCCGCTCTGCTCACTCTGCTGAAGGAAGGGATCGACACGGTCTTTCTGCGTGCCGACGGCCGTTACGTGGGGCGGCTCTCCTGGCCTGAACCCGACAATGTCAGCCTCAGAAAACGGCAGTTCGCCCTGTGCGATGACATGAATTTCCGTGTCAGGACCGCCAGAGCCATTGTCCGGGCCAAGATCAGGAACCAGGCGGCCATTCTGAGCCGCATCAGCCGGGCCCGAAGAAAAATCTTCGCACTGTCCGCTTCGCTCATGCTCAAGGAATGCGCCCGCGGACTTGACAAGGCCCGCAGCTGCGACGAACTGCGGGGCATGGAGGGAAAAGCCGCAGCAATCTATTTCAAGCATCTGTCGCTGGGTCTTCTGGAAGACTGGGGCTTTTCCAGGCGCGTCCGCCGGCCGCCCACCGATCCGGTCAACTGCGTCCTCTCCTTTCTCTACACCATGCTGGCCATCCGCTGCCACACGGCTGTCCGTCTGGCCGGCCTTGATCCCCAGCCGGGCATACTGCACGAGATCTGCTACGGCCGGAACTGCCTGCCTCTGGATCTCATGGAAGAATTCCGGGCTCCTCTGGCTGACGCCCTCACCCTGTCTCTTTTCAACATGAAACAGCTGAGCAGAGATGACTTCCTGCACCCGCCTGAAGAGCCCGAACCTGCTGCTGTAAAAACGCCTGACAAGTCTTCGGACATGGACGGGCTGCTCTCCGATCCTCTGGGGATCATGGATGCCAGGGCCGACCCGGATCAGGAAGAGCCTGCGGAAGAATTGGAACCGAAGGCCGAGGCCGGAAGCAGGCGCCGACTCGCCCTGCTGCTTTCTGATGACGCCCGAAAAACAGTTCTCACGGCCTTTGCCAGAAAGATGGACACACGCTTTCAGCACCCCGTTGCCGGCAGATCCATGACTTTTTTCGAAGCCCTCATCCATCAGGCCCGGGAACTTCGCCGGGTCATAGAGGGGAAGATGGACGAGTACACCCCCCTGACGCTCAGGTGAGCCATGCACGTCATCGTCGCCTACGACATCTCTTCCGCCAGACAGCGGACCAGGGTCTTCAAGCTCCTGGAAGAGCGAGGCATCCACAGCCAGAGATCCGTCTTCGAGTGCTTTCTGCCGGCAGATGAAACGGCGCAACTTCTCGAACTCCTCCGTGAGCACATCGATCCCGGGAAGGATTCCCTGCTGATCTTCCCCCTCTGCCGGCGCTGCTCCGGGGAAACCGCTGTTCTGGGTCAGGGCATCCCCCTCCTCCAAAGCGGCTGGACCTGTCTCTGATGAAAGAAACCTATCTCATCGTCTACGACATAGGCCACCCGCGCAGACTTCAGCGCGTAGCCCGCATTCTCGAAGACTATGGCCTTCGCCTGCAGAAATCCGTCTTTGCGGCCAGGCTGGAGCCCAAGACGCTTGCGAAGATGACGCGGCGCCTGCAGAAAGCCATTGATCCCTTGGAAGACGGCGTCAAAATTTTCCATCTCTGTCCCGCCTGCCTGGCGAAACGTCTGGAAGCCGGCGTCAGGCTGCCGGAACTGTCCGACAGAAACTGGCAGATTCTCTGACGCTCTTCTCTTTTGACAAAGATATCTGTACCCTTTCTGCCGGCGGCTCGAGGCCGCTCCACGCCTGATCCCTCCGGCGACCCTCAACCTGACAGAGGCGCGCATGCAGCCGTTTCCGCGATACGCCCATCACATCTGCCTTGTCTCGGATCAAACGCTTCCGAACTATCTCGGCGCAACAGAACCGGGCGCAGCACCGCAAAAGGTCCACCTCATCGTCTCTGAAGCCAAGAAAGAGCGCGCCGTCATTCTGGAAAACGCCCTGAAAGAGCGAAAGATTGAGGTTGCCTCCTATCCAATCAGAGGGATTCTTGCCAGAGACGTGATCCCGGTTCTTGAGAAAATTTACCGGGAAACAGGATCCGAGACGGCCATCAACGTCACATGCGGCACAAAAATCATGGCGCTGACGGCAGTGGAATGGGCCGCCAGTCTGCCCGAGCCGAAACCCTTCATCTTTTATGTGGACACGGACAACCGGCAATTCCTGCATATAGGAAAGTCCGGGGATTTTTCCGAGATACGGAGAAGACTCAGGCTGGGAGAACTCCTGAAAGCGCACGCCGGAGCCGAAATCACAAGTCAGAAAACCTTTTCTCCCAGAACAGCAGATCAGAATGACTTCAGACGGTTGCTCAAAGCCTTTCTCGAAGACCCCGATTTTCTCACTCTTTTCAACAAAGCCAACAAAGACGCCGCGGTCCTGCGAGCCCTGCGTGCAAGAATAGAGAAATCGGAAAGACCGCAGGCGTTTGAGAAAGCCTTTGAAATCGCCAAGGTCAGCGGCAACATAGGCTCTCTCTTTGAAAGCTATGTCATGGGCATTGTCAGCAACCTGCGAAGCATGAAACATATAGATGATTTTTCAGGGAACATCGTAATAAGTGAAAACAAAATTCCAAAATACGAACTTGATGCTGCATTTACAGCCAACAACAAATTGTTTATCATAGAATGCAAAACTGAATATTTGCAGCAAAAAAAGCAATCTTATATTATTAACTATAAATCAGAACACAACAGAAACATTCTCGGTGGCTCTCTTTCAAAAAGTCTGATACTCACCATACTTGAACCCAACGATACTTTCAGGGATCGCTGCGAAGATATGGGCATCAAAATTATCTTCGGGAAAAAACTGCTTAAACTTGAAGAACACCTTCTTGACTGGATAAGAAACTCATCCCGTTAAAAAAGCATTTTTGGCTTTTACTGCAGGCGACATGGTGGCCTTGCCTGCTGCCTGCCCCTGCGCAGACCCGCCGAGATTCTCTTCATCTGCTCATGCATCCACCACCTTTCTCTTCAGCTGGCAGATTCTGCCCGCTCAGAAGGTACTTCCGCCAGGTTGTCACCCCTCATCAGCCACGCTTGAGTCCGGGTACCCTGTTTGCAAGTTCCAGGGATTCGGCACCTGCGACAGCTGGATCCACATGGCAACCTTCTCCCGGACCGGGCAAATCCCCTGATGCCCGTTCTCCTGCGGAAAAGAATTTCTCTGCTTTTTCTCTTTGTTGCTGTTCAGCCTGCTTTCCGCCGGCCAAGGAAATTTCCTTCTCCCGCGCCGGCGGTTCCGTCGCTGAGTCGACGGCAAGGCCCGCAGAATGTCATTGAACCCCTATGGAAAGACGGCTTCAGTCTGCCTATTTTCCTTCCGGAGGATGAAAGATCCTCGATCCGCCCTTGCAGCAAACATAATCCTGCACCTTTTCAGGACGACGCGGACACATATTCCGGGGGTCAGCGGTCAGCGCAGATACAAGACACCTTCAATTCGCCCGAGGAATCTATGCAGAAATTTCCCAAGTACAAACATCACATCTGCCTTGTTTCGGAACAGACGCTCCCCAACTACCTCGGCGCAACTGAGCCAGGCGCAGAACCGAAAACGGTTCATCTTGTCGTTTCAAAAAAAATGAAAGGACATGCCGATGTTTTGACAAAAGCGTTGACAGATTTTGGCATTGAGGTTGTTTCCTATCCACTCGAGGGTTTCCTGCCAGAGGACATGGAAAAAGTGCTCAAGTCAATTTTCATGGCAACAGGCAAGGAGAGCATTGCCATCAACGTGACTGGGGGCACAAAGGTTATGGCCCTGACAGCTGTGAACTGGGCTGTCAATCAGAACGGGTCTGCGCCTTTCCTCTTTTATGTGGACACAGCCCAGGAAAAACTCCTGCATGTGGGCAAACCAGGAGTTTATTCCAGGATACAGAGAAGACTCAGCCTCCAGGAAATCCTGAAGGCCTGCGCCGGTGTGGACTCCGCAAAGCAGACAGCAGAGTATCCGGAACCGGCGGAACAGGCTGTTCTGGAACGGCTTCTACAGGCATTTATCAGCAATCCCGGACATCTCCATTACTTCAACGAACTTGCGTATGACGCCAAAGTTCATTCCGGACTGCATGCAAAAATAGACAAATCGAAAGAAGACCCGGGATTTGAGAAGATACTTTCTGACGCAGTAAAGGTTGGAAAAATTACTGTCACTGCCGATACAATTAACTACACATCAAAAGAAGCAAGACAATGGTGCAATGGCGGATGGCTAGAAAGATATACATTTTCTGTTATTTGTAAATTATATAAAGAAAATTATATAGATAGCTTTGCTGGAAACATTATAATATATGATAATAAAAATCAAAAAATTAAAAAATATGAAATTGATGCTGGATTTACATCTCATAATAACTTGTATGTCATTGAATGCAAAACAGGAAAACTGGAATCAACAGATCAACCATCTCTTGAAAATTTAAAAATCGATCATATTAAAAGAAATCTTGGAGGTATTCAGGCAAAAGGATTGATTGTCTGTATCGAGAAACCAAGTAAGTTATTTATAGAACATTGCAAATATATGCGAAATGAAATTATATACGGGCAAGATCTGATTGCTCTGCATGAAAAACTTCTTGAATGGATACGACAATCTGCCAGATAGCTCTTTTCCTAATCCTTCCTGAAAAATGCGGAACTGAAACCGTGGCGATGATTCCCATACTGGTTCTGCACCCTCTTTTCCGTTCAGCAGTTTAAGGGGGCGGTATTCACATGGGCAAAGATCTCTGCCGTGAACACCTCCTTTCTGTTTCAGCGAGTTTCTGCCTGGCAACCCATCCTTCCCTGGCCAGCGCCTGCCCAGCGTTTACCTTTTTTGCCGCTTATCGGCGCGCAAAAAGTTAGGGGAAAAATTGCCAGCAGATTTTCTTCTGCGGCTTCACAATCCCCGAATTTCAGGGTTCGCCTGTTTCTATCAGTAAATGAAGCGCCCCCCTTTCCCCGCCCGAAGCTGAATGACCCTTTTCTTCCGGACCATCGACAAGTCAACAGCAAAGCCACACTCAACCTGCAGAGGCAAGCATGCTGCCATTTCCCAGATATACTCATCACATCTGCCTGGTTTCCGCCCAGACTCTCCCCAACTACCTTGGATCCACTGAACCTGGCGCAGAAGCAAAAAAAGTTCATCTTCTCGTCTCTCAACGCATGCAACGCCGCGCCATCATCCTGGAAAAAGCACTGAGAGATTTTGGCATTGACGTTGCCACCTACCCCATCGAGGGCCTTTTCGCCGAGGACATAGTCCCGGTCCTTGAGACAATTTACAAAGAAACCGGCAAAGACACTGCCATCAACGTGACAGGCGGCACGAAGATTATGGCTCTGACAGCAGTTGAATGGGCTGCCAGTCTGCCAAGCGCACGGAGACCTTTCGTCTTCTATGTGGATACTGAACACGGGAAGTACCTGCATATAGAAAAATCCGGACAATTTTACGAGATTCAGAAAAAACTCAGCCTGCAGGAAATCCTGAACGCCAGTGCCGGAGCAAAGATAACAGATCAGTCAACAGATATTCCTGA
>CAZFTQ010000003.1:59026-63994 GCA_964522365.1 uncultured Desulfovibrio sp.
TGCTTTTCTTCTGAGTATGAAAGACAATGGTGTGACAGTATCTGGCTCAACAGATATGTACTTTTTGTGCTTGATAATTTACATAAAAATGGCAAAATAGAATATTTTTGTGGAAATATTAAAATAGATGAACGTGTAAATGACGTACATAATGAATACAATATAGAATCTTCTTTTATATATAAAAATAAATTATTTATAATCGAATGCAGAACAGACAAGCTAAAACAAACAGATGATTCTTCCATATCAAGCCATCTTGCAAATTATAACAGCAAAAATCTGGGAGGCGCTCTCTCAAGGGGGCTGATTGTCACTATACAGAAGCCGACTGATGATTTCCTGGAAATCTGTGAAATTATGAAAATTAAAGTTTTCTACGGAGAAGACTTGCGTAAGCTTGATGAAAAAATATGTGAGTTGATAGAAAATGCCTCCTGATAACGCACCTCTTTTTCTCTGCACCGTGGGCGGCAGTCCCGCTCCCATCATTCACAGCCTGTCCATACACAGACCCGACAGGGTTCTCTTCATCTGCTCCGCCTCCTCCGCCTCTTCCGTGGCGGAACAGATCCTGCCCGCACTGGAGAAGGTTCCAGCCTGCCGCTGCCTGTCCCTGACCGACGAGCAGGATCTTCTCTCCTGTGTCAGAGACATCCGCGCGGGACTTGACGGTACGCTTGAGGCCTGGACGCTGGCAAAAGACAGCGCTCTGCTTGCCGACTTTACCGGCGGCACCAAGGTCATGTCCGCCTCCCTGGTCATGGCCGTCATGGAGAGGAACGTCCAGTTTACCTATATAGGAGGTACGCAACGCAGCAAAGGCGGCCTCGGCACGGTCCAGGACGGCGCGGAGCGCGTCATGCATCTTGCCAACCCCTGGCAGGTTCTGGCCTTTCCTCTGATCCGCGAGCTGGCCCTGGCCTTCAACAGCTGTCAGTTTGCCGAAGCGGAACGTCTTGCCCTGGACATTGCCGGCCGGGGCGTCCATCCGGATCTCTTTCAGACACTGGCCGGAATCGCCAAAGCCTATGCCCTCTGGGACGGCTTCCGGCCGGCAGAGGCTCTCCCGCTCCTGACAGCAGACAGAAAACGCCTTCAGGAACTTGCCCTGCCCAGCCTGGCCTCTTTTGCCATGGCCCTTGCGGACAGCGAACGGGGACTCAGTTCCCTTGTCGCTGAAATGGAGGCTTTTTCAGCGGAAGCCTCCCCCTGCCCCGCATTCCTGCGGGATCTGGCGGCAAACGCGCTGCGCCGGGAACGGCAGGGACGCTTTGACGACGCGGTGGCCAGACTCTATTCTCTTCTGGAAAAAGCCGCTCAGCTTGCCCTGCGCAGCGATTTCGGCCTGGACACGGGGAATCTGAGTCTGGACGACCTGCCCCCGGCCTTTACGGCGGAAAACCACGTGATGCCAGGCAGGACGGGAGCCGTGCAGCTTCCCCTCTTCAAATCCTACGAACTGCTGGCCTGCCTGGGCCATCCCCTGGGACTGCGCTTCCAGGCGGAAAAGGAAGCTCTAGACCTGCTCCTGCGGGCCCGCAATGAATCTCTGCTCGCCCACGGCCTCAGACCCGTGACGCAGGCCGACTGCGCCTCGCTGAAAAAACTCGTTCTCGGCTTTCTGGAACTTCCCGAGGAAAGTCTTGCAGGATTTCCCAGGCTTTCCCCTGACGATCTGAACCTGGCGGCCGCCCGTGACACCTCTGTGAGATCAGCCGGCTGACACCTGCCGCTCTGTCAGCTTTCGGGATGGACCTGCGGAAGACCGCGAAAAATGACGGGAGCGGGAGAAGGTTTGCCGGCCTTCTCCCGCTCCACCAGCCAGTGGCACCCGAGCCGCCGGACTGTGCTCCGCTGCCTGTCACCTGAGCAGCAGAGCGCGGCTGAGAAATCCATCCGGCCCAAATTTCAGTGATCCCGTTCCTGAGCGGCCAGCGCTTCGGGCACGGCCCGCGCAAGCTGCGGCAGGATGGCCGCGACCTGCGTGGCCGGCGTAGGATCCGTGAGCTCCCCTGCCCGTCTGCCAGCCCGGCAGGCCGCCAAGCAGGCCCTCTCCATGGGGAGGCCCTTTGCGAGCAGCGCCGTCACGATGCCCGCCACTACGTCACCTGTGCCGCCGATGGCTTCCAGGGCCGGCACCAGGGGCTCAGAGACGGTGCCGAGCAGCTCGCCCTGACGCAGAACGGTGTCCATCTCTCCCTTGACGAGGAGGGTGCGGGCCGCGTCGCCGTGCCGCCAGGCAAGCTCCGCGAGCTCCTGCACCCCTTTGTCGCTCCCCAGGAGAAAGCCTCTGGTGTAGAGGGGATGCGGAGCCTTTTCGTCCGCCAGAAAGGCCAGCTCACCGACGTCTGGAGTAAAGAGATCGTAGGACGAAGCGTAGCCGCTCATTTTGGCGACATACATGAAACCCGCGTCCGCCGCAAGCAGGGGTCTGGGACTGCAGCCCTCAAGGGCGGCGAGAACGCGGCTGTGGCCGTCCAGATCCGGAAAAAGATAGTGAAAGGTGATGCCCTGAAAGAGCCCTTCCCCGGAGCCAAGTTCGGAGGCGAGCCTCCGGTAGAGCGCGGCGCTGCCTGCCCCGTCTCCCTGGTCCCCTGCGAGAAGAGCCAGCGGCGGCTCCGTGTCCAGAGCCCGGCAGGTCCAGAGAGCCGCCGCAAGGAGCGCCGGCGTTCCCCTCTGCACGGGAAGAGTTCTGCCGGTGGAGCGTCCGCGGATCCGATCGGCATCACCGTCCAGATCCCATATCTCCTGACTCATGTCAAAGGCATTGTCAGGAAAAGTCCCGCAGATCAGCCACGCCATTGCCGTCTGGCCTCCTCAAAGGCCCGCTGAAGGGCATAGGAACAGAGAGTGCGGCCCCTGAGACGGGGTTCTTCAGCCTCGTCCAGCCGCCTGCCGGTGAGCAGCGCTGCCAGATAAGGCACGTCCGGGCAACCGCCGCCAGAAATGTTGACAATGCATCCCGTGGCCTTTTCCACGGTTATTTTCATGTTGGCAGCCCGGACCATGAACCAGTCTCCGAAATCCCTGACATGGAAGAAGGAGACCGGCTCAAGCAGAGGATCCGAGACCGGCACGCAGCGAAGAGGCGGAGTGCCCGCCTCCTCCAGGAGGGCCATGACCTTGAGCTGGGACATGAGAGGGAAGACCACCACCATGTCGCAGCCGCTGCGCAGAGCCGGCGGAGGGCTTTTGACCTCCACGGCAAAGCCGGCCTTCCTGAGGCGAGCTTCCGCGGCGATGACATCGCCCGTCTGCTCAAAGATCAGAAAGCCCTGCTCCGCCTGGCGGTTCGGGCCGGAGTCCCGGGCGGCGTCCGCCCGGGGCTCACGGGAAAAGAGGCGGGAAAGGAAACTCACCGGCGGATCTCGAGACGCACCACATCCGGGCCGATGTCGGCGGCCGCTACGGCTTCCGCCTTGTAGCCGAGCTTTCTGGCCGCCCGGGAGACATTTTCCACGCTGGCGGGATTGTCCACCAGCACATCCATGGGTTCCTCGGCGTTCTCTCTGGCAGCCTTGGTGAAGAGCACCACGGGCTGGGGGCAGGAAAGACCGCAGCAGTCTATCGTACGCATTTGCATGTCCTCACAAGGTCAGAGAGTTCAGCTCCGGCGGCAATGGGCAAAGCCGATGATGAGGCAGATGGTCAGGCCGATGAGGGTGGCATGGATGCCGTAGGGGCCGATGCCCGCGCCGGAACTGGCCGTTCCCAGGTTGTGGGCCATGGCGGCGCCCACGAGCATGCCGATGGCAAAGATGCCGGCGTCGCCGTCACCCTCGCCCGCCATGAAGAGCTGACGGCCGGGGCAGCCGCCGGCCAGAGCAAAGGCCAGGCCGGCCGTCACCATGCCGCCGAAGTTCCAGAGGCTGTCGGAATGGGCCACGGGCTGGCCGGCAAAACCGAAGTGCACGCCGCCCAGAGCCAGGTTGGCCAGGAAGGCCGCCGCGAACATGGCGGCGAGTCCCAGGAAGAGGTGCGTGTAGCCGAAGAGGAAAAGGTCACGCAGGGCGCCCATGGTGCAGAAGCGGCTGCGCTGGGCCACCGCGCCCACCAGGAAGGCCACGCCAAGGGAGATGAAGAAGGGCGCGTGCATAGAGCCCGGCCCCTTGACGGAATAGAAGATGGGGCCGCTCTGGGGCTGGCCGGCCACCTGGGGGAAGACCAGGGCAAGGACGAGCAGGCAGAGAATGACAAAGGGGAAAGCCGCTCCCGTCACCACGCTCTGGCCTGTGCTCCGGCCAAGGGAGTAGCCCTGGCGGAAGAAGAGCGTGCCGATGAAGACGCCCACGGCCAGACCGGCGAAGCCGAAGATGGCGTTGGCGTCCCCGCCGGCCAGGCGGAGGATGGTGCGCCAGGGGCAGCCCAGGAAGACCAGGGCTCCCATGGCGGCGATGACGCCCAGAAGGAAGCGGACAATGGGAGCCGAGCCCGCTCTGGGCCTGAACTCGCCCGTGGCCAGGGCCGCCGCGAAGGCGCCCAGGACAAGGCCCATGATTTCAGGTCGGAGATACTGGACAATGGCTGCCCTGTGCAGACCGAGGCCGCCCGCGACATCCCGCTCAAAGCAGGCCACGCAGATGCCCATGTTGCCTGGATTGCCCAGCTGCTGCAGGGCCACGGCCAGAAGGCCTATGACGGCGCCAGTGCAGATCACGCCGGGCGTGGTCGCAAAAAAGTTTGTTTTCACAGCGTTCTTCTCCTGTGCCGGCGCAAGACTGACCGGCGCCCCTGTTGGATAGATTTTGCCTGCTGACGGGGGCCTCTGGGGCCCCGCGGTTTTTTCGAGCAGGCACAAAAAAACCGCATGAACAAAAGCACGGTGCTTCGGCATGCGGCGGAGAATCCGGCAGAGGGCGGACGGTGCGGGTTAGTCAGCGGCACAGACGGCAGCGCTCTGCGGGAGAAAGCGGGACATCCAGCCCCACCGCATGCCGGGACGTCAGGTGGCGCCGGGCACGGCAG
>CAZFTQ010000004.1:0-49971 GCA_964522365.1 uncultured Desulfovibrio sp.
TTTTGTTCCTGGCATTGACAACAATGGTGCATGCATTTTGAAGCGAAAGTTCGTTATCCAAGACATAGGATATGCATGGCCGTCCGTGCACAGGCAGAAGAAAGCTGGTGTAGCTGGATTCTCGCAGGACTTCACGTGCCGCTAAGAGAATGGTGTGCATAAGAAGCCTTATCTTGAGAAAAATCGTGCTTTATCGATCTAAAAAAGTGGTAGGAAGTGTCCTGACAAACATTCAAAGGAGAAATGTAAATCAGTGGCAACTGTAAAAAATAATTTCAATGAATAATGAAAGTGATGAGCAAGGAAAATAGCGTCATATAATCATGCCGAGTAAGCTGATTTAGGAAGAGATAAAGCGTTTCTCAACCGTTCTGAAAATGACAAAAGTCTGAAATGGCGAACATAACTGGATGAAAATGTTTAAAAGACAGTCGAATGAGGAAAGTGTCAGTGGGCTAAAAAATATATTCATGAGAACTGAGGCTGTAACTTAGGCTGTAAATCCTCTTTCTCAGCTTGTATGTCGAGGTCAAGAGCTGCAAGAAGTAAACGATCAGAGTCAATCTCTTTACGCCTTGAAATATCATGAAGCATGCAAGACTTGAGTTCGACGGCGGATAATGTACATGGATCAAGAAAAGATATATCTTTTAGTGGAAAAATTTTTACATCTATTGCGTTGCGAAAAAAATATTGATAGCGAGTATAATGACCCCTAATTTTGAGATTTTTGTAGCCATAAATTTCTTTATTTGAAATAGCATCAGAATAAATTTTAAATAAATTAAACATTATATCGAATCTTCCAAAAGTAAGGGCATCATCCATTCCTATTGAATAACCAATAGATTTAATACCTCTCCTATCATAAATAATATTGTTATTTATACAATCATAATATATGTTTAATATCTGATCTAGAGAATAATCTGCTTCTATAAAAAGATCAGGCCTTACTAAAATTGCAATATCATAATTATTTTTAATCATTTTTGTAAAAGAAAAAATTTTATAATAAAATTTATATATGTTATTTATAAAAGCATTAAAAGGATATTCAGAATCATCCTCGATAACTATATTTTCTGTATGATATATGTTTTTAATATCTGATTCGTCTATATTAGTTTTATTGTTAAATTTTTGTATAATGCTTGGAAAGTTAAATAAAAAATTATTAAAATGTATATATTCTTTTTGAATTGCATTGTATAAATTGATTGGGAGAGAGCGAGATTTCTGTCCAAGTTTCGGAAGTGCGCGACCAATATTTTTCCAGGTAGAAACGTAGATGTCGGTATCGTACTCATCGAGATGAAATGTCGTTTTCCACGAGTCAAAAGCGCGGTCGAAGCCTCGCAACTGTCCAGCTACACAAAGAGCCACTCGTAGATTACGCACCTGCTTTGACGCACTGGGAGACAACACTTCAGGTACAGAAGCATGAGAACTGGGTGTATTGCACTTCTGATGCCATTTATCTATTATTTTCAAAATGAATGTTCCTAAGTTGTCTCTAAATTTGTATGCATCATGAATGATATGATTTCTTAAAATAACATTATTTGTAGAAACTGCGAAAAGAAGAGAATAAAAAATCCATGAATCTTTTAAATATATCTTATTCCTATTTTTATTTAAAAAATCGGCAAGTTTCTTTATATATTTTTGATTTACTAGTATATTAGCAAGGAAGGGAACATCAATCATATCAAGTGTAATTGAAATACTTTTATGTGGAAACATTGCTGCTCTATAGGCAGTAGAGGAATTATTAAATTTCTTTATAGTCGAAATAATATAGTTAGGTTGTCGTGCACCAGAATGAACAATCCACAAAAGAGTTCTATGTTTTTGTTCAGGGAAATCCGAAATGCTATATTCTTCCCTGCATAAGAAATATATTATTTTATTTAATAGCGATTCTCTTCTAATTATATCAATATCATGAATAGCATATATAAATTTTACTAATACATTATTTAAAATTCTAGTATTATATTCTTCTGATTTCCAAACAAAATTATCAAGAAGAAGTTCAGCTCTATCGAAATTATTATTTGAAATACAAATAGATAGTAAATCAATACCTAAGTTAATATTATCCGTTTTTATATAAGCTTCATCCAAAAGATTTTCAGCTTTTTTAAATTCAAGCTTTTTGACATAAAATGATGCAATCTTACGAATTAATGAAATGTTATATGTATTTTTGCCAATTCGTAATTCTTGAATAATTTTTTCTGCAGCTTTAAACTCTTCGGCATCAAACAGTTTTTGCGAGTAATAAATAGCAGCCGGGATGCTTTCGGGGAAACAATCATGCCATTTTTTTGCAAATTTCACTTGCTCTTCTTGACTAATAAAAAAATGAGCAACTTTGCTGTACATTTCAAATAAGTTGGGATCTTCAGGAAACTTTTCCATCCCTCGCAGCGCAACCAAATATGCAAACTCGTAGTATTTTATACGATGCAAATAACTAAACAGACGATATGAAGAGAGGGGAGAATTAGGATACAAATGATAAAATTTCATGAGGTAGAGCATAAGCTCATCGTCAAGCATTTTCCCATCCTGAGACTTCAGGAAAACATTGATATCTTCAGGAGTATTATTTAGTAAGTATTCTACTTTTCTATCGTAACCATTTCTCATATTTTTTTCCTTAATCAATTGAAACTATCAGACACAGGTATATATTTAATTCTACTGTCTATAACAGCATATGAGCTCATTGTTGTAATATTTTTTGGTGAAAACAACGCATTATATAACCATTTACGGCAACGCTCTCGTTCTCTGATGATAATTGTGTTAATTAAATCGTAATTTACTTTCTCAAAAAATTTTTCATTTATTATTTCACTAGTTGGGTCATTTACAAGGCGGCCTTCAAGGTTAATAAGACGTGATAATGAAGCAAATCGAGTGTATCCACGTCTCTTATTAGTTATAGGTAAAAACTGTTTTCCAAATATCAAAGAAAAACTCATTCCGTGAAAAGAGTCTGACAATACGTATGTTGCATTTTTAAAATAATACAGCCAGTCATACACTGAAATCTGAGTACGAACATTGTCCTCAAGATCAAGGATTTTTCTGCATTTTTCTGCGTTGTTGGGAAATCCATCCAACAAGACCACGAGATTTAAATTAAGTTTTTTTGACATATGGAGCATAAGTTCTTTTTTTTCAGGCGTAGCATCGAGAATATAGGCAAGCAGATATGCCCCCTTTTCTTCACGATTGCTTCTTTCAGCAAGTTCATGATATTTTGATGGATCAATAATAAATACAGGATCACAAACTTGTGTTGCCTCAACTCCATAGATATCCCTGCAGAGTCTGACACCGCTGTCTTCTCGTACTGAAATAGCGTCAAATCGCTGCATTAAATGAGCAATTGTTGTTTGCTCTGCGCGCGAGGCAAAATCAATTTGATGCCCGAACGATGAAGCAAATGCTATCTTCTTTTTCTCATCATGGACAAAATCAAGGTAGAAAGCCTTACCGAAATTTTTGCTGATTCCATAATTCCAGACTTGATCCGAGCCAACAATAAAACTGTCACAATGTCTGTTGAAGATATGCAAATCTTTTAAGGAGCGGGACTGGCTGATATGGAAATGATCTTCTGCAAATTGTCGGCTGTGCGTACTGTGACGCTCAAAATCGTCCTCAGACATGCCTGGTTTATCGATCATCAAAGGTGAAAGGCCCATCTCCTTTAATGCCTGCTGCAAAGCATAGTAGGTCAGGACACTGCCATAATTGAGACCAGGCCATACTCCGATGACACCTACATCAAATTTTCTGTTTTTGATATAATGAATAGCTTTTTTCAAACTATTTTTTTCAAGTATTTCAAAAAATCTATCTCGTTCTGGATGATTCTTAAAAGGTTTTGCTAGTGGCTGACCATGCTCTAAGATATATTCTAACGGAACTTGTTCATTAATTTTCAATTTTTTAGTCAATAATTTATAATATTTATATCCATTATTGTTGTTGATAATGACTATAGATGTACCTTTTCCATCATCAAAATTTTTGTTTAGTTTATTTACTCCCCAAAAGTCTGCCAGTGTAACATCCCCTTGGCGTGGAAGTGTCGAAAAGGGGCACTTTCCACAGCTTTTTCGCACAGAAATGCAGGGCAGAAATGCTCTGTAATAGTCATCCTGTGTACGCCGTACATGCTCACTGGTCCCGTCTGTAAAATAAGCATTGGCTTCTGTAGACCAGCCAAAAACTTTTTTGTCCCGAAATGAGAAATGTGCCAGTTCTCGGCCGGGATAGGTTTCAGACAGGTATTTTTTGAACAGCAGGGGAGCCGGGCCGCCATGACACATGAGGTCAATGGACAGCAGGTTTTCAAAAGACTTCCCCAGGAAGGTATTAAGAGCTCCAACCTGACAGGGACATCCGCAAAAAAGTGCTGGTCGCCCTGATTCGATTGTTTTCTGTATTTCCTGGTACACTTTCCTAGTATCACTTTGCAGATATTTTGAACCTCTCAGCTTATCCAAATCTTCAGACTTATCTATAATGATATGCTCAACAAGAAAATTTTCATTATAGGCAGCTCCGCAGACAACTCCACCCTTATTTAAAACTTCTTCTGCAAACAGCGAAAAAAGACCACCAGAAGAGCTTTTATATCTTATTTCTTCATTTTCAGCCATGGCAGCATAGCATTTCGGCTTCAGATCATTACGAAATACAGGATTCATTACTGGACATACTTCAAGACATTTCCCACAGCTGATACAACTTTTTTCATCGATAACTGGAGCCAGAAATCCCTCTTTCGTATATTTCATGCTGATGGCTTCTATTGGACACTTATTGTAACATGAACCACATCCTGTACAGTTATCTGAAGAAACAATACTAATAGTATCCATAATTACTCCTCGATATTATTATATATTAAATTCTTTTTTCCAAAATTCTTTTGTGCGCTGTGACAATGCTCTTTCAGAATACTCCAATATCAGATATTTATATCTAATAAAGAAACAAAAACTGTAAGTGAAAAACAAAAAAAGATTTTTCAAAAACAGTTTTGGATTGCGTCTCAGCACTGTCTTGCTCTTGGTAACTTCGTCTAGCACGATCACCTGATCTCGCATGTAGACTCTGTTGCGATTGGGAGTCATCTGCTTGTACAGCATGTCTTTTGGCGTATGTCGTATCATCCACTTTGGAAACAGGTGGCCGTTCAGGCTCAGCTTGCGGAAAAAGACTGGAAGAAAACTTGTCTTCACATTCTTCTCAGCCAGGACAAGTTCCTCAGCTTCTTTTTCTGTATAGGGTACTACCTGTTCACAGACGCTCTGAATTTTGATTTGTTTAAGGAAAGCATCTGGATCCATATTTTTTTCCCAAAAAGACGGACCTTGTAGCACATGCTGCAGAGCAAGGTTGACACTGGCTGCACAGGCATAAAAATACGAATTGTTGTACCCCGAAAAATGGCGCCACAAAACATTCCACACTGTCCTGAACGAACCCTGCAGACGGGGGATGGTCAGATGGTGCATGACATGGCTGCGCATAAAGAGATACACAGTAAGAGCGTTTTCCTTGCTTTTAAAATCCTGTTGCCAGCAGGAAACTCCGTTCAAAGTCACTATGATGAAATTATTTGCATAGGAAAAATCAATATCGTCCCCACGCACAAAAAATGGCAACGTACAGTGCTTTGCTTCAGCAAGTGGAAAGAAAAAAAACCACCAGGCACCGTAAATCTTTTCAGAGCATTCCTTTTCATTAACGAGCAGATTGTCGGCATCCCTCAGATCGAGATCCCGATTGACTGAGTGGCAGCCGCCGTCAAACCATGCACCGCTTTCCCATTGCAGAAACTGTATATTTTTATACAGCATGCCCCCGCAGATTGCGGTTTTTTCGTCTTTGGCATGCCGCATGAAGGCCATGCTTCTGAAAATTGAGCCTGGCTCGCAGCTGGCGTCATCGTCCATGAAAAGGCAATGTGTATGCCTGCCTGTCTCCTGATAATGGATAAGGCTGCGCATAAATCCGCCAGCTCCTCCCAGATTTCTGTTAGGAAGCAACATAGCCCCCTGAACATCTTCAGGGTTCAGTGTCTGGCCGTTGTCCACCACGGTGATATCAATGGCACCATTGTAGAGAGGGTGCTCCTCGATGGCTTTCCCTAACCTGGCTACAGCCGTTTTGACTGTTTCCTCGCGATGGAAGGTCGTGATGCCTATGCCCAGATGAACGGCATGCGTGTCAGACGCATCGCTCAGCCAGCCCCCGCCGTACAGCAAGCAATCCGCCTTGGCACTAATCCGCAGCCCCAGGATGCCGGTATCGGGATATTCCCCAGCAGGCAGTTCCAGTGTGGCACGCCGGAGCGAATCCAGCCTCCATGCGGCAAGCACTGCCTGACCTTTTTCGTCAAGGTGGATGAGTTCAGCCCTGGCTTTGCCGCTAAAATCGACATACAGCGAAATATCTTCAACATTTGTGTATTTTTTCCATTTTGATGCGCTGAATGCGTTGAAATAAGTCGTTAGATCTGCAGCTGCTCCATTTTTCAGATGGATGCACTGCTCCGTAAAAGAATACCAAGCATGCTTCCCGCTGAAACGGCAGTACAAGGGTTCTTCACAGCAAAGTTCATAGGAGGGAAAAACAAACGCATAGAGAATCCGCTCAGAAGCAATGGTCTTTTCCTTTGCCAGAGGGGGGAAATCACCAAAAACTGCACTTTCTTCAATTGCATAGAGGGTTATTTCGAGAATCCCGGATGTGACGTTGCGCAAATCTATTGCACATGCCCCCCTGGAGATGCAGTGCGAGGCCAGAATGGCCTCCCCGCACCAGACAAAGGACTTTCCGGCACAAGATACTCCGGCCTTGATCAGGAGCTTGCCGGTGAAATTCAGAAACAGGCTGAAGCGTTCTCCATAATGTTCTTTCAGAGCCCCAACAGAACTGTCGGACAGCTGAATACGCTCCCAGCGAAACCAGGTCCCTTTTTCAAGGCAGACAGCATCCGTGAGGCTTGCTTCACGAGACTGGCTGTCTGTCCACTGAAAAAGAGGGACCTGAACATCGCCAGACAGTCCCCCGCTGTTCATGACAGACTTCATGAAGCCTGCCCCCCTTCTTTCCTGTTCCCTTGATGTTCTGGGCCGACATCTGAACAGTGTGCATCCATGTGGTGAAGACCCTGGCCTATGGTATGTGAAGGCAGGCTGCAGCATTCTCTCATGAATCGGGCCTCCCTGTTTTGCTTTCCGGCATTGATGGTGAAATGGAAAAGCGGCTCACTGTGATCAGACGCTCCGTTCAGTTGCAAAACGCCGGGCAAACCCCGGAATGTCATAATGGAAAACTCCTGTCCCGGCGTTTCCTGGTGGTTGCATGAGCTCTTTAAATGCCGCCCGCGCCCGTGCGGCATCAAAACGCCACAGTCGCCAGGCAACGAGAAGCACCAAAGCGGCGAGTCTGGCTGTCTGTACAGGAGCAAAAGGTGAGGGTTCCGGCTTCATGTGCGGCGGCTTCCTGCCCGACTGAAAAAAGGCCAGCCATTTCCCTAGACGCTTCGCAAGCCTGTCACCGTCCCTGGGGAGCTTAAAAAAATGCATGAAATCCTCGAGAGCAAGCACCCTGAGGGCACAAGCGCTGTGCCTGCCAGATAGCAGTTCCCGCCAAGCGCTGAGGATAAGCCTTCGGATGACAATGCGACGCCAGGCTGGCAGGTGGAGAAGCGCTGTCACTGCACCGTTGCGAAAGCCCAGGTAGAGCCGCAAAAGGCTTTTTTTCTGCTCGAAGGCCGGGTGCCAGACGAAGATTCCGTTCAGAGGCAAAGTCATGCGGCCGACACGCAGGCCGAATTCCTGATCATCTCCCCGAAAAAAAAGAGGTAGGGGAAAGCCGTATGACGCAAAGAGCCTGACCGGCAATACACAGTACCACCAGGCTGCATAGGGCCTGACCCCAGATTCCCTGCTGTCAGATGTTTCAGTGCGTACGCAAGCCAGGAGCCTGAGAACGTCTTGTGAGTGCCTGACTGCCTGATCTCCTGACAAGGTGACGGCAAAGCCGCAGCTGTCTATAGCTTCCTGCATCACGTGGCAGAAACATGGCTGTTCCAGCTTCAGCATGGCGCCGGAAACGATCTGCTCCCTGCATGCGTCTTTAAGGCGGCGTAAAAGACTGAGCGTCCGGAACCAGCTCTCTTCATGGACAAGAATATCATCGTCCATGAAAACGACATGGGAAAAACACCCCAATTCCAATGCTGTGCGTGCACCAAGCGCAAAGGCGCCAGCGCCGCCAACATTGGCAGGGCTGTGCAGAACAGTCAGATCGGTGTCCGTTCTCAGCGGAAAGGTTTCTTTCACTGCCGGATCGTTGTTGACTATGAAGAGATGGGCATGTCTCGCGAAGTCCTTCCTGCGGGTGCAGGCAGTCCTGTACATACCGGCCAGACGGCCTACCTCCAGAGGACGCCTCCATGTTGCAACGACAAGGGCCAGGCACACTTTCCCGTCCCGATCTTCGGCCTCCCAGGCCTGCTCTCCCTTTTCCTCCACAAAACAAGCACGTATAATCTGCAAAGCTCCGGGGATGTCTTCCTCCCAGGAAAAACTGCAGAAGTCTTGGTTTTCCGGCAGGCTGACATGCACTGTGACAACCCCGTCTCCTGCTTTCAGATCCATGCGCGCTGCTTCCTGGAAAGGGTTGTTGTCTGCCAGGGAGCAATCAGCCCTCTGAGCGGCCATGAGCATGAGGCGGCCTTCTCCCCGGCAGGTCACTTCCAAAGCCATGTGCCTGATCGTTGTCAGTTTCTCCCAGCGTTCTTTGTGGAAAATATTGACAAAGGTGTCAGTTTCATTTCGCAGACCTCCGCCCGGCAGAGGGCGCGTGCGCAGATAAATGGGCTCTGCTTCCGGCATCACATTCTGACGCAAGACAATCTGCTGGAGGATATCTTTCTCAGCAACCTGAGCAGAACGAAAAAAACGCTGCGTCTTCATGCTTGAGCCAAGCCTCACAGACTTTTCCCGCATTCCGTGGTCAACATATTTTCAGCCCGGAACCGCGCTTGGGAACATTTTTTGCCTGTGTCTGCAAAACTCAAGAATGACGACTCTACACTTTCATCGGCAACGGCACTCTCACTGCCTCTTTGCTCCCTTATGGAAGGGAGGACTGCTTTGTTGACGCATTCTGCTGGTGCGCTCCGCTTCAAGCCGTTGATCTGGAGGAGGATCATGACAGTTTCTCCAGACCTTTCTCTTGAAGTTCTTCCCGCACCAGTTCAAGTGTTTCCGGCTTGTAGTGCCCTAAAATGACACGCAGGTCTGAACTGTTGGCACCCATTTTCACAATATAGTCCGCAAAGGAATGACGCAGATCCTGCAGACGCAGTTCCGGTCGCCCGAACAGTTTGCGCAGCCTGTACCAGTCGCGTGTGATATAGTTGAGGCGAGTCCCCTTGCTCGTGAAGAAGAGCCACGGGACACCGTTCTGACGCGGCAGTTTATGGAGCAGCTTCTGGGCTTCATTGTTGAGCGGGATAAGCCGCCTGCGTCCTGTGAAACTCCCCTGTGCGGCGAGAACGCCTCGGATAAAGTCCACGTCCTCCCATCGGGCGCCGAGGATTTCGGACTTGCTGCCTCCCGTCAGCAGCATGAGGCGTATTGCGTTGGCCGCAGGCCGCTGTGCGTTATCCGCCAATATCCCGAGAAGCCTGACAAGTTCAGAAGAATTCAGCAGGACCGGCCTGCGGCCGGCTTTCTTCGACAGTTTTGCTGTTTTAAACGCGGCATCGCTCTTAAGCACGCCCCAGCGTACGGCGCAGTTGAGAACGTATTTGGCCACCCAGAACTGGCGGAAGCAGGAATTGTGCGAAAGGCCGGTCAGGGCAAGTGAATCGACCCACTGCAGAAGTGTGTCTGACGATATTTCGGAGAGTCTGCAGGCGCCTAAATAAGGCAATATGTGTCGCCTGAGATTGCTCTGATCGACCTTCCAGCTTCGTTTGTTCTCCTGAATGAACGGCAGATAGCGCTGCTCAACAAAGTCGCTGAAAAGCGGCGTCTCGTTCCGCATCGTTTCTGCTCCGGAGAGGCCGGAGGTGTTCGTGCTGCTGTTTTCGTGTGCCATGCGCTTCTCACCTGCCGATTCTGAAGCCGCCACTCCCAGCTCACACGGTGTCTGCGGCTCCTGGCATGAGGCAGAACAGGTTGCCGATGAAGAGCTCTGCAGACTTTGTGGCAGCGAAGGAACAGCCAAAGTCTCTGACAGTTCAATTGTAAAACAACCTAAAGAGGCACACGGATATCTTATTGATTTTTAAGGATATTTTTTATCCTCAAAACGGCGGAAAACCATCCTCTGATGAAGACATGTTGCCAAAAACAGCGCATTGGGGTATCTGCCTTCCAGCGATTCACTGACAATTGAACTGTCAGTGCAAAATGCGCAATCTCTCAGCATCTTGCTAGAATTTTGTCCAAAGCCAGGTCTGAGCCAGAGCAAAGCAAGTTTTTTTGCCTGGCATCTCTACGGCAGGTCGCTGATAGTCCTGCCTTGCATTGACGGTACTGCGACAGTTCTGTCGGGATCTCCAGCAGAGGGGTTCAAGTCGCAAGACGAGACGCCTGCGGAACGAATCTTAAAACGCGACCCCAGCACAGTAAAACGAGATTAATAACTTAATATTTTTTTAGAAATTATGGCATGTCCTCTAGTCATTTGGAGGAAATATGTCAGAAAAATCCACCGCCGCACCTCTTGTTGACTACTTCGTCAATCAGCGACACAAAAAGCCTGCCAGACTTGGTATCTCCAATCTGGTGATTGACTGGCGACGAGTCTAAAAGTAGTTGGGCAAAGCCTCAAGCGCACGTCTAATGCCGCAGGGAGGCCTGCATTTCCGGAACTCCTGCTGTATAAGGATTCGGTTCTTCAGCGGATATACAATCACAGCAATGTGGTGATGGAAGAAGAAATCCTTGACAGGATTTCTTTCCGTTGATTCTCATGTTTGAGCTCGTCGGCTGCAGTCCCGGATGCCACGGCCTTCTGCCGGTTTCGACAGGAACTGCGGCGTGCGAACCTCGATGAAAAGCTCTTCAAGGTTGCCCTGAAGCAAATTCTTGCAAAGGGTAATTTCAAGCAGGGCTTTTGTGTTGCCGCAACAGTCGTCCTGTCATCCAGATGTCACCGGTCAACGCTGGAAGTCATGCCTGAGGACAGGGCTGGACCTTCAGCCCCTGTGCAGGTAGGTCATGGTTGCCCCATTGCGATGATGCAGAAGCAGTCTGACTCAGGAAGGGCAAAAAAGACGTTCTATGGCTTCAAAGTGCACCTGGCAGAGGCTCCCGTCTACGGCATTGTCCTTTGCGGACAAGTGACGTCAGCAAATCGCAGTGACTCGGGCGAGATGGAGCCTTTGCCGGAGAAAGTTCCATCGGAGGTAGAAGGGCGATGCTGTGCCGACAAAGGATACAAGAGCAGGCGCCACGGGGGGCAACGCCGCAGATTTAAGGATGGGATTATGAACATGCGCCACGCAAGCTGACGAAAACATGGAGGGCCCCGGGTAGAGCGTTGCCAGTCACCCGGAAGTTTCCTGACCAGCGCCAGGCCTGAAGGTTTGAACGGCCTCTTTCAAGCCGCTCTCGCCTGGGCTCGCGGCTATCGTAATGCGTATACTCTGAACGGCACCCCGATTCAGGATATTCTCTGACCCTGATTCCACTCAAACAGACGAAGGACTTTGTTTCAGATGTCTCTTTCTTTCTGTTTCGCGCAGGACAGCAGCGTCGTGAGGCCGGGGCAGGTCTGTCTGTCAGAAACGCCGCAGGCGGGAAGAGCCCTAGCCCTCCCCCGTGAAGCGAGAGCGGCCGGGCGGAGGCTAAGACCCGAAGCCGGCCTGGATTCCTGCGCCAGGCCAGCGCCGCGGGCTGGGAGACGCAGAGCGGGGTCGTCATGTTCGTGGAGCAGGCGCGGGCGGCCTTCGCGCTCTGGACAGGGCGCCCGATGCCAGGTGAAAGCGCCTACGCCTGCGTGCGGGCCGCTCTGGCGGAACGCGCCTGAGACGCCCGCTGACGAAAAGCGAAAAAAGGCGGGCCTGGAGGGAACTCCGGGCCCGCCTTGCCTTCTCCGGCAAAGAGGCTTCTGTCTGAAAAAAACGCCGGACACGCCGGCCGGAAAAACCGCCCCCGGGTCGAGGCCTCCGGCTGCGCGTTCAGTCTTCCGGGGCGGATCCGTTCCTTTCCAGCCAGGCCTCCAGCTTCGCATGGAGGCGGTCAAGGAATTCGGCTTTTTCCGGAAACCCGGAGATCTCGAGAAACGCGCTCTCCCTATCAATTTCTGTGAGAATCGTTTCGCCGGCTTCGTTCTCCCAGCCCGGGTCCAGGCCCGCCTCGAGCAGCATGTCGGCGATGCGGAGCGTGTCTTCGTTCTGGATGTACATTTTCAGCGCGAGCAGGCAGTCATAGCCCGCCTCGCCGTCTCTGGCGCGGACGTCGAAGCCGCAGTCCAGGAAAAGACGCACGATGTCGACAAGCCCTTTCCCTTCGCAGGACTCTCCGCTTTGCGCCTCCCGCTCTGCGAATTCCTCGAAAATCAGTCCAAGCGGCGTGTCTCCGTCGTCGCAGGCGTTCACGTCCGCTTCCCTGGCTGTCAGCATCCGCCGGACGGCGTCCAGATCAGGCGGATCAGCCAGACAGCATGCCGCAAGCTCTTCTTCTTTTGCGGTGAAAGCCATGAAACCCCTCCTGTTCAGCTCCGTTCAGGGCAGCCGCGCCCTGAGGGCCGGGGAAAGTCTGTCGGACAGAAGGGCGGCGGGCGGGAAGAGCCCGCCGTGAAGCGTGAGCGGCCGGGCGGAGGCAGAGACCGGAAGCCGGCCTGGAGAAAGTCCATGCCGTCCGCGTCCAGACCCGGGCCCGGCTTTCCGCCGGGCGTGAAAGCGGGAAAGCCCCGTCTCAGGGCTGCGCCTGCTTGGCGCTCCGCCGCTCGGGCTTTGCCTGGGGTCGTCTGGTGATGCTGCTTGGGGCCGTCTTGCCTGTCTGCAGCGACTGAGGCTTTTTGAACCTCTTCATCTGCTGCAGGGCCCTTCTCGCTTCGGCGCTGCCGTTGTCGGCGGCCAGGGTGTACCAGCGCATGGCTTCGGTGAGACTCAGAGGCACGCCCGTGCCCTGCTCGTTCATGAGCCCCAGGCTGTACTGGGCTTCGGGAACATTGTTCTCCGCGGCCTTGCGGTACCATTCCACGGCCTTCTCATAGTCCTGCGCCACGCCGTGGCCGTTTTCGTACATGAAGCCGATGTTGTACTGCGCCGGTCCGTAGCCCTGGTCCGCCGCCTTCTGATACCACTGGAGCGCCTTGGCGAAGTCCTGCGGAAAGCCCCGGCCCTGGGAGTACATGAAGGCAAGGTTGTTCTGGGCCTTCATGTGGTCCTGCTCGGCGGCCTTTTCCAGCCAGTGCACGGCCTTGGTGTCGTCCTGGAGGGCCCCCTTGGCGTTCATGTAGAGCCAGCCCAGGCTGTACTGGGCTTCGGCAAGGCCCTGGTTGGCCGCGCGGGTGAACCAGTCCACGGCCTTTTCCTCACTGCGGGGCACGCCGCGGCCCTGGGAATAGAGATAGGCCAGGTTGCACTGGGCCGCAGGGTTGCCCTGTTCGGCGGACCGCTGAAACCACTTTGCCGCTTCCATGAAATTCCGCCGCACGCCGTCGCCCAGGGCCAGAACCTGCGCGTAGGCGTTCTGGCCGCTCGCGTCTCCCAGTTCGGCGGAAATCCTGAAATACTGGGCGGCCCGGGTGCGGCTCTGCCTGACGCCCTTGCCGTTCTGGATCAGGTGGCCCAGCACGAAGGCCGCTTCGGCGTTTTTCCGGTTGGCCAGGGGTGTGAGCAGATCCGCCGCCCGCCGGTAGTCTTTTCTGTCCAGAGCCTCCTGCACCTGCAGCAGGACCGCGGCGTCTTCCGCGGGATCCGACGGCGTCTGCAGATAGTCCGGCTGGGGCAGGTCCTGAGGCCTGGCGGCCCGGGAGGAATCCGCCGGACAGAGAAGGATCAGCAGGAAGAGCAGAACGCAGATCGGGAGGAAGACGGGTCTCGACATGGGGGAAGTCTCCTCAGAGGGAAACGCGGGGAAAGATCTAGAAAGTGCGGAGCGCGTCCAGCCAGCGGGCGTCGGCTCCGTGATCCGGCACCAGGGCGAAGGCGTCCAGGAAGGCCTTTCTGGCCTTCTGGACGGGCTCGGACCGCCACCAGTCCACGGGGCTCGGCCAGACGGCGTCCACCTGCACGGCCGCGGACTCGGCGCAGGAATGCCAGACGCCCGCCTCGCCCAGGCGCAGAAGGATTTTCTGGAAGGCGGCGTTCACCGGCCAGAAGGAGGGATTCCAGTAGCAGATGAGCGGCACATTGGCGGCCATGGCCTCCAGAAGCGTGGTGCCGTGGTGGTCCAGGATGAGGAGCCGGCAGGTCAGGATCTGCGGCAGAAGGGGACCCGAGCAGAGTCTGACCCGGGGAAAGCGCGGAAGCACCCAGGTGGCGTCGTCCAGGGTGCCCGGCACCGGGAAATAGGGCCGGTAGAGGGTCTGCAGACGGCGCTTTTTCCCCAGGGCCTCCAGAAACCACTGCTTGTCCTCGCGGTACTGGACATTCTGCAGCGGGCTCGGATGGCTGTCCAGCTGGTAGCCCACGCCGGGCATTTCCGTGCCCACGAAAAGAATGGTGTCGCTGCCGCCCCGCCAGGCGTCGCGCTCGCGCACGAGCTGGGGCGAGGGCAGGGGGACGAAGTTTCCCGCGCCCGCCTTTTCCCCCAGAGCGCTTCTGAACTCCGTCCAGCCCCAGGTCACGAAGACATGCTGCGTATACTCCACGAATTCCATGGCGCTGATGTGCTGCATCATGCCGTAGTTGCCGCCGTGCTGGACGCAGACGAGGCGGTTGCCCCGGCCGCGCCAGACGGCCAGCTGCCGGCGGTAGAGAGCGTCTTCGTAGAGGAGCACGCTGGCGACGCGGGATCTGGGACGGCGGACCTTCCGCAGAACCCTGGGATGCTCCATGCTCCGCAGGGACTGGGGGAGCAGGGTGAGGAAGATGAGAATGGGATCCAGGGGCAGGTCCGGGCGCAGTCCCTGGGCTTCGCTGGAGAAGCGGGCCCGGAGGGAGCGCGAGCGGTCTTCGCCGGGGCTTGCGTGGAGCAGGGCCAGGGAATAGCGCAGGGTCTGGCAGAGCGACATGCCCTTGAGCTTCGGGCAGGGCAGGCGCAGCAGGAGCCCCCGCAGGCTTTCCTTGAGTCTTGCCTTGAAGCCCTGGGGTTCCCGGGCCGGCCAGGATTCCTGGACGGGCTCGAGTTCCGTGACGCTCCAGCTCCCGGGGCAGACGCAGCGCAGCAGGACGGAGAAGATCCAGTGCAGGCAGACCGGGTTGAGGGCGCCGTGGAGCACCACGTCCGCGTCCGTGCCCATGGAAAAGGTGCAGGCGTCGGGCAGCAGGGCCACCGAGAGGGGGTCTTTCCCCCGGGCCTGGACCAGAGCCTTGACCCTGTACCAGATTTCCACGGTGATCCGGGCCGTGTTGATGCAGAAGGGCGAAAGGAGCGTTTCCCAGTAGGCCTCGGGCAGGGGATTGTCCGGGAAGAGGCGCTCGGCCAGTCTGGGGATCATGTCCGCCGCCAGGGCTTCGGCTTCGGCGATGGCTTTCGCCTGCAGGCGCCGGTCGGCCAGAGGCTCGGGCGCCAGGAGAAAGCGCTCCTCCCAGTCGGGGAAAAAGTCTTCCCGGCCCGCGAAGCACCAGGGCCCGGCGGCCAGGGTGCAGTCCGGATCGGACTTGAAGGGCATGGGCCCCAGCACGAGGCTGCGGCGCAGAGGCCGCTCCTCGGTCCTGGGTTTTTCCCGGTGCTTCAGGATGTGGGAACAGATGTCCGTCATGGGCTCCTGCCAGGAGGAAAAATGCGGGGGACCGGGCTAGCGGTCCAGGTCGGCCCAGTTGAGAACGGTATCCTCGGGGATGGCCCGGCGGGCATGGCGGCCCAGGACCTCCTCGATGCAGCGCGGCGAGATGCCGTGGGCCGGCCGCTTCCAGGTGAGATCGTCCCGGGTGATGACGGCGCCTTCGGCGATGTCGCGGGCGGCCACCAGGGAACGGCGGGCGTTGCGGCGGGCCGGATCCTCGGAAGGATTGGATCGCACGGCGTAGCTGCCCATGCTGGCGAGCACGGCCGACATCTTCCGGCGGAAGAGCGCCAGGTCGTCCTTGTCCATGGCGTGGTAGTGGTCGTTGCCGGGCAGGGTCTTGTCGAAGGTGAAGTGCTTTTCGAGGATGGTGGCGCCCAGAAGACTCGCCGTGATGAGGATGTGCATGTCACCGGGCAGGGTATGGTCGGAGTAGCCGATGACATGGTCCGGGAAGTGCCGCTTCAGGCCCGTGATCATGCCGAGGGCCGCGTTCTCGTCCGCCGTGGGGTAGTTGAGGACGCAGTGGAGAAGGGCCAGGGTGTTGCCCTTGGCTTCGATCCAGTCCACGGCTTCGGCCACTTCGTGGAGATCCGAGGCGCCCGTGGAGAGCAGGATGGGCTTTTTGAAATCGCAGAGAAATTCTATGAAGGGTTTGTTGGTGATGTCCGACGAGGAGATTTTGAAGACATCCATGAGCGGGTCCAGGAAGCGGGCGCTTTCCACGTCAAAGGGGGTGGAAAGGAAGGCGATGTCCTCGTCGTCGCACCAGCGCCGGAGCTGCTCGAATTCCTTCTTCCAGAAGGAGTCGTGCCTGGAGAAGAGCTCGTACTGGCTTTTCGTGGGTTCCTTGGTGGTGTCCCAGTAGGCCGGGGAGTCCCTGGAGGCCAGGGTGCCCGCCTTGTAGGTCTGGAACTTGATGGCGTCCGCGCCGCCTTCCTTCGCCTCGCGGATGAGACGTCTGGCGAGTTCCATGCTGCCCTCGTGGTTCACGCCGGCTTCGGCGATGACATAGGGCATGACCGGGCCTTCGGCCGCGGCCGGCAGCGTCAGGTAGTCGAAAATGCTCTTCATGGCTCTTCTCCGTCCTCTCTTGAGGACCTGTGGAAAATGCGTGAACTTCAGGCGCCCGGGGCGTCGTCCGGAAGGCCCGGGCGTCCGGGCCCGGGTTTTTGCGCGGAAACGGGAGCCTTTCTTTGCGGGAGGCACCCCGAAAAACAAGCCTAGCTAGCACAGAAGCCGGCGAAAGGCAAAAGGGAAAATGCCGGCAACAAGCCGGCATTGTCTGCTTTTTCCGGTTTCAGGGTTTTTTCGGGGCAAGTGTGCCGCTGGCGCTTTTCCGCCCCGGCGGGTATGATCCTTCCCCTGCCCGGGGATGTTCCGGGCCGGATCCGCGGGAAGGAGGAAGAAAATGGCTGACAGAGAACGGGCGGTGCTCGCCACGCGCAACGCCGGCAAAGTCCGGGAACTGGCGGGGCCTCTGGCCGGACTGGGCCTCGATCTCGCCGGTCTTTCGGATTTTCCGGAGATCGGGGACATTGAGGAAACGGGCTCGACCTTCGCGGAGAACGCCTTCGCCAAGGCCTCCTTCACGGCCGCGGCCACGGGGCTCGTGGCCATCGCCGACGACTCGGGTCTGGAAGTGGCGGCCCTGGGGGGCCTGCCCGGCGTCCATTCGGCCCGCTACGCCGAAGACCTCCCCTTTCTTCCGGGCGAGAGCAGAGACGCCCGGAACATACGCAAGCTCCTGGCGGCTCTGGGCGATCTGCCCGAGGAAGAGCGGAAGGCCCGCTTTGTCTGCTGCATGACGGCCGTGCGCCCCGGGGAAGAGGATCCCGCCCGGGCGCTGCGCGTCTTCGGCGTCTGGGAAGGCCGCATCACGCTTTCGCCCGCGGGCGAAAACGGCTTCGGCTACGATCCGGTCTTTTTTGATCCGGAGCTGGGCCGCACGGCGGCCCTGATGAGCCGGGAAGAGAAGATGGCCCGCAGCCACAGGGGCCGGGCCGTCCAGCTGCTCCTCTCGCGCTGGGCCGCCTGGCACCGCGGCTAGGGGATTCTCCTCCGTTTTTTTCAGCGCCCGGAAGGCCCGCGGCGGCAGAGAGTCGTGCGCAGGAGCTGGCCCAGGGCGATGCCCAGGCGCAGATGGCCCACTTCTTCCAGGTGGAAGCCGTCTTCCGCGTCCATGTGCGGGATGAGGCAGGCGGCGTCCAGGAACTCGGCGCGCTCTTCCAGAGCGAGCCGGGCCATGGGGGTCGCCAGATCCTGGGTGAGGATGTCCCTGTCTCCCTGATCGAAGCCCACGATGTCCGTCACGCCCTGCTCTGAGAGGGGCGGGGGGCTTATGAGGCAGACGAAGAGGTCCGTGCCGGCGATCTCACGGGCCCTGCGGATCATGCGCCGCTGGTTGTCACAGATTTCTTCGGCCCTGAGATTGAGGGGCGGCATGACGTCGTTGGTGCCCAGCATGATGACGAGGCCGTCCAGGGGCAGGCTGGCCTCCACCGAGGCGGCCAGGCTCGCGCCGCCCAGAAGCTCCTGGGGAAAGACGCCGCTGCGCCAGGCGCTGCACCGGCCGTTGAGGCCGTCCACCAGGGGATAGACATTGAGGGCCTGGCGGGTGACCATGGTGGTGTAGCGGCGGTTGGCCGGCAGACGGCCGCCGCCCGGGCGGTAGCCCCAGGTGTTGGAATCTCCGTAGAAAAGAACCCTTTTGATCACGGCGTCACCAGTTCAGGTTCCGGAATGAGCGTGGGATCGGCGTTGCGCAGGGTGCCGAGAAAGTAGCGGCATTCCTCCCGGCTGCCGGTCATGACCGTCATGCACATGAGATCCTCGTGCAGACCGATGTAGATGAGCGCCGGAATGCCCGTGAGAGTGGCTTCGACGCGCATGAGGGGACCCACATGTTCGGGCCCCGAGAGCACGATGCAGGCGGTGGTCTGAAGATTGACCACCGTCTGGCGGGCGAGGCTTTCGAGATCGAGCCCGGCGTCCGTCTCGGCGATCTGGATCAGGACGGAGCAGTTGTGCTCCTTGTTGAAATAGTGGCCCAGGGATCGCTTCTCCTCGTTGTTGAAGCCCGGCGCCATGGAAACTTCCCAGCCATACGGGAGTTCGGGAATGTCGTAGAAGTCGCATGTGACGCCCTTGGCCAGCGCGTCGGGAGCGGCGAGGCAGAGAAGAAGGAGCAGGACCGGAAGGAAGTGCTTGCGCATGAAAGGGGCCTCTGTGAGGATGGAAAAGGTGCGGTGAGGAGCCAGGAACTCTCCACAGGGATCTATTAGCGCAAGGCTCCCGTGAAAAGCAACTGGATCCTTTGCATTAAGGCCTGCAATCCTGTTTTTTGTCCAAAGTCTGACGGCTGTCTGAAGCCGGAGGAGGGGAAAGGGGCCTCCCGGGCGGCTTCGCGGGCGGGAAAAGCGGCGCCGTTCAGCGGGACGTGAGAGTGTGGGGGAACAGGTTCCTCCCGCCCGGGATCCTCCCGGAACAGGGACTTTTTTCTTGCCAGGTGCGCGGAGATGGGCTATAAGAAGCGTTCCCATTCACTAAGCACACCAGGGTAGCAGTCCGGGGTGCCCCGGTCGGGGGTAGAAGGATTAGGACTCTGGTGGAAGTCGAACCCAGGAGGTTTTCTCATGGCGTATGTCACCATGAAGCAGATGCTGGAAACCGGCGTCCACTTCGGCCATCAGACGCGGCGCTGGAACCCCAAGATGAAACCCTACATCTTCGGCGCCCGCAACGGCATCCACATCATCGACCTGCAGCAGACGGTCAAGCTGTTCCGCGACGCCTACGACAAGGTTGTGGAAACCGTGGCCGCCGGCGGCAAGGTGCTCTTCATCGGCACCAAGCGTCAGGCCCAGGAGTCGGTGGCCGCCGAAGCCAGCCGCTCCAATCAGTACTATGTGAGCAACCGCTGGATGGGCGGCACGCTGACCAACTTCGTCACCATCCAGAAAAGCATTGAACGCCTGAAGAAGCTGGAAGGCATGTTCGCTGACGGCTCCATCAACCGCTACCAGAAGAAGGAAATCCTCATTCTCGAGCGCGAGATGCAGAAGCTCGAACAGGCCCTCGGCGGCATCAAGAACATGGATGCCCTGCCCCAGCTCGCCTTCATCATTGACCCCAACCGCGAAGACATTGCCGTGAAGGAATGCCGCAAGCTGGGCATCCCCATCGTGGCCGTGACGGACACCAACTGTGATCCCGATCTCATCGACTACGTGATCCCCGGCAATGACGATGCCATCCGCGCCATCAAGCTCTTTGTGGGCGCGTTTGCCGAAGCCTGCCTGGAAGGCGAGGCGGCGGCCAGCGACAAGGGCGCTTCCGCCGAGGAAGCCATGGAAAAGGCGGCTGAGAAGTCAGCCGGCTAGGCGGCTTCCCGGAAACTGACACGAAAGGGGCAGCCGGACACGCGTCCAGCCGCCCCTGCTACGCGAGGAAGGAGTTTTCAATGGCCATTACCGCTGCAATGGTGAAGGACCTGCGTGAAAGAACAGGCGCAGGCATGATGGACTGCAAGAAGGCCCTGGTGGAAGTCGGCGGCGACATGGAAAAAGCCATCGACTATCTGCGCGAGAAAGGCATGGCCAAGGCCGCCAAGAAAGCCGGCCGCGCCACCAACGAAGGCCTGGTCATGATGGCTGAGAGCGCCGACGGCTCCCGCGCCGCCATGGCCTCTCTGCTCTGCGAGACGGACTTCGTCTCCAGAGGCGATGATTTCAAGGCCTTCGCCGCCAAGGTCGTGCAGACCGTCCTGGACGAAATGCCCGCCGACGCCGATGCCCTGCAGGCCCTGCTGGGCACGGATCTCCAGAACCTCATCGCCAAGACCGGTGAAAACATGCGTCTGGGCAGGTTCTGCGTCCACGCCCGCGCCGCCAACGAAGTCGTTTTCCAGTACCTGCATGTGACCAGCGGCAAGCTCGGCACCCAGGTCATCCTGGAAGTGGGCAGGCCCGAGACCGCCGACAATGAGAAGGTCAGGGAACTCGCCAAGGAAATCGCCATGCAGGCGACCGCCATGCGTCCCCTGGCGCTGAACCGCGACAGTCTGGATCCGGCCGTCATCGAGCGCGAGCGTTCCGTCTACCGCGAAAGGGCCCGCAACGAAGGCAAGCCCGAAAAAATCATCGACAGGATCGCCGAAGGCGGCGTGGCGAAGTTCTGCAGGGATGTCTGTCTCCTGGATCAGGCCTACATCCGCGACGACAAGAAGAGCGTCTCCCAGATCGTGGCCGAAACCGCCAAGGCCGTGAAGGACACCATCACGGTCAAGTCCTTCACCCGCATCGAACTGGCCGCCGAAGAAGCGCCTGCGGAATAGGTTTCCGCCGGAGCTCAGCGTCTGCTGAAAAGAAGGAAGGGGTCCTGAAAAGGACCCCTTTTTTGACTGCGTCCGGCTGGGGTGCCCGTCGAGAGGCGGGATCGGAAAGAAGCCGGAGGCGGGACCGTCGGTCCCGCGGACAGGAACCGCGTCAGAAAGCCGGGGGAGAACATCACCGATCGCAGGAAGGAACGAAGATGATCACGCTGGAGGACATTCTGGATCCCGGGAATCTGGAGCAGGCCCTGCGGCAGGTGGCTGCGGACGAAGGGAGCCCGGGCACGTACGGGATGACGGAACGCGGCCTCAGAGCCTGGCTTCGTGAAAACTGGGCCGGGCTGAAGACGGACATTCTGGCGCGGAAGTATGTTCCCCCGTCCGTCCGGATGGCCTGTCCCGGAAAGGAGGGGAAGAAGACCGGGAAAGGACAGCCGGATATCCTGACGCTGTCTGACCGGTTTGTGGAGCAGGCCGTGGCGCAGCTGCTCACGAGGGAATACGACCCCTTCTTCAGTCCCGGCAGCCATGGTTTCCGCCCCGGGCGGGACCGCCGGACCGCGCTGAGTCAGCTTCTGGAGGATGAGGGCGAAGGATATGAGTGGGTGGTGGACCTGGAGCTGAAGGATTTCTTCGATTCGATCAACCATGCGAAGATCCTGCAGCTGCTCTCGGATCGCATCAGGGATGGAAGAGTCATCTCTCTCATTCACAGGATGATGAGGGCGCCGATCTCCGAAAAAGGAAAGCTCTCTTCGAGAACCGTGGGGATCCCGCAGGAGGGATGCGTGAGTCAGGTCCTGTCAGACATCCTGCTGAACGAGTTTGATCAGGAACTGACCCGCAGAGGGCACAGGTTCGTCAGGTATGCGCAGGACTGCCTGGTCCTGTGCAGAAGCCGCAAGGCGGCGGAAAGAACGCTCATCTCGGCGAGAAACTTTCTGGAGAAGAAACTGTTCCTGACATTGAACGAGGAGAAGACCAGAGTCTGCCTGGTGACGGACCCGAAGCTGAAGTTTCTCGGCGCCGGATTCCGGAGAAACCCGGAGACCGGGCGGATTGACGTGAGAATGCGTCAGAAATCCTGACCGGATGCCTGGAAAGGATCCGGAAGGCTGACGGCCGCAGTCAGGGAAAGAGCCTGGAGGCGTGCAGGACAGGACTCCGCTTTGTGAGAGGGATGTTTCCCTGTCCGGGGGACAGGGACGGGTGAGGCCCCTTGAATCCGCCGGCAGGTGCCCGCTGCGGAAAATGCACGGCGGGCGGCGGGGGAAGAGCCCGGCGGCGGGTCTCCTGCCCGATCTCTTCTCCCCATGAGACGACTGTCCCTGAGAAGTCAGTCAGGCAGCCGGAACCCCGGTTTTCCCGGAAAGGGTTGATCCCTCCGGATGCTTTCAGGGGCTTCTGCGAAGTTTCTGCAGGGGTGTCAGGACAGCCGTCTCCCGGGCGGCGTCGAACCAGGCGGGCACTCAGGAAGCGGAAGTTTTTTCCAGCCGGTCAGGCAGCGATCCTTCCTTGCCGCCGGGAGTGAGCACCTGTCAGGGAGTCTCTGCTGATTCATTGATTTTTTCCTGTTTCCCGCAGGGAAATCGCAGAGCAGGGGCACAAAAAAAAGAGTCCCCCCGCGGACTCTGAACAGGAGGATCTCCGGCGCCTGCCCCTTCCGGCCGGCAAAAGGGCCGCCTTCAGGAAAAAAGCAATGGTGCCGCAGGCCAGGATCGAACTGGCACAGCTTCCGCCGGGAGATTTTAAGTCTCCTGTGTCTGCCCATTCCACCACTGCGGCACGGCTTTTCTCTATAGCGTCAAAAGGCAGAATGTGCGAGTCTTTTTTCCGGCTTCGGCTCCCGGACCGGGGGAGCTTCCTGAAGATGGACAACAAGGAGAACGCGAGATGGAACGAGGCTGTTCGGACAGACTGGTGCTGGCTTTCTGCCGCCTGGGCTTCGCGGGGCTCTCCCCCGTCATGCCGGGGACCTGCGGAACACTGCTTGCCATCGTGCTGGCCCCCTGGCTTTTTCTGCCCCTGGGTCTCACGGCCAGACTCTGCGTGCTGGCCGCCGTCTTTGTCGTCGGTTCCCTCGCGGCCAGCCGGGCCGAACGCCTGCTCGGCCGCAAGGATCCGGGAGAAGTGGTCATCGACGAGCTGGCCGGGGCCTGGATTGCCCTGCTGCCCTTCGCGGAGGGAAGTCTGCCGCTTCTCGCCGCGGCCTTTTTTCTCTTCCGCGTCTTCGACATCGCCAAGCCCTGGCCCATCCACGCCTCGGAAAACTGGCTGCCGGACGGCTGGGGTGTCATGCTGGACGATGTCCTGGGCGGCTTCATGACCCTTCTGGTCCTGCTGATCGCCCGCGCCCTGGATTTCCTGCCGTCCGCCCTCATCTCCTTGTGAGAAGGAAAATCTCTGCCGGGTCTGAACCGTCAGACCGGTTCCGTGCCGGAATCTGCGGAACAGCGGCCGAAGCGGCTGCAGCAGATGCGGCCACATTCCTGAGATCGCTGAAGAGCGAGCCCGCCATGCGGCAGAGGCGGAAAGATGCTCCTGCTGAACTGCCCGGGTAGACGGGTCCCCCTCTGCGAAGTGAGGGACTGCGGCGGAACGGGCAGAATCAGCAAAACCCTGCGGCCGCGCATGAGATGAATTGGTTTTGACGTGATCTGGCAGATTTCCCTGCCAAAAAAGGGGGAGCGGCGGCAGGTGTCTGCTTCCCTGCCGGCACCGACCCCGGCGGCCGCTGATTCTCTTGCGTTTTTCCCGGTGCCGGCAACAGACGGGCGGATCTCCCGGGGCGTCCGCGTCAGGTTTTTTTCGGGCGCAAAAAATCCCGCCCGCACAGCCGGTCCGTTTCCGTCTGCAGGGGTGGGTGGACTGAGCCGGGCCGCAGGGCCCGCGCCCGCTTACTTGTTGCGGTAGGTAATGCGTCCCCGGGTCAGATCATAGGGAGAAAGCTCCACCTTGACGCGGTCGCCGGGGAGGATGCGGATGTAGAACTTGCGCATCTTGCCGGAAATGTGGGCAAGCACCTTGTGGTGATTGGCAAGCTCGACGCGGAACATGGCGTTCGGCAGCGCTTCTTCGACGACACCTTCAACTTCAATGGAGTCTTCTTTGGACATATACTCTCCGGGGAACAGGGAAACACGGGCGCGTTCCGGACGCGTCCGTGCGCGGGCATTGGATGCTTTTGCTCCAAAGGAAACCCTTTGTCAATTGCCGGGGGCTCCGAAGTCCCCGAAAAAGGCCCGCTGAAGGACCTTGTCAGCGCGCGGCCCGGTTCTCTTCTCCGTGGGGCGCGAAGAAGAGCCAGGCGCCCACGGCGAAGAGCGGGAGGCTCAGGAGCTGGCCCATGGTCAGCCAGCTGAAGGCCAGATAGCCCAGCTGGGCGTCCGGCAGACGCACGAACTCCACGGCGAAGCGGCTGACGGCGTAACCCATGGCGAAGAGGCCGGCGGTCTGACCTTTCCGTCTGGGCGTGGAGGAAAACCAGAAGAGGAGGGCCCAGAGCACGAGCCCCTCCAGGATGGCCTCGTAGAGCTGGGAAGGATGGCGCGGGTAGGGTCCGGCATACGGGAAGAGGGTGCCCCAGGGCAGATCCGTCACCTTGCCCCAGAGTTCCCCGTTGATGAAGTTGCCGATGCGGCCGAAGAAGAGGCCCTGGGGGATGAGGGGCGTCACAAAGTCCGCGATCTCCATGAAGCCGCGCTTCCGGGACCGGCCGTACCAGAGAAAGGCTACGCAGATGCCGATGGCGGCTCCGTGAAAGGACATGCCCCCGTTCCAGAAGCGGACGATTTCCGAGGGGGTCTGGATGTAGAGGGCGAGATCGTAGAAGAGGATGTAGCCCAGTCTGCCGCCGAGGACGCAGCCGAGCATGCAGAAGGTGACGAGATCGTCCACGTCCCTCGGGGCCCAGCCGAACCTGGCCGCGCGGCGCCGGCCCAGAAACCAGCCCAGGAGAAAGCCCACGACATACATGAGCCCGTACCAGCGGACGTGCAGACTTCCCAGGGAAAAGGCGACGGGATCGGTCGGGGCGATGAGCATGGCGCGTGAGGGCCCCGGCGTCTGGGCAGGGGCCTGTTTCCTCCGTGAAAAGGGACTTGGCAGGGGCTTCTTCTAAGCTCTTCCCGCGCCGGGCGCAAGCGGAGCCGGGTTTTTTCTCAGCTCAGGCCCAGCAGCCAGCGCCCGAAGGTCTGGGGTTCGGGCAGGGCGGGTCTTCTCCAGCCCGTGTCCAGACGGCTGTCGGAAAAGATCAGACGCTCCAGGAGCACCCCGTCCTCGTTGTCCAGCACCACCATGAGCCGGAAGGGGATCTCCGCGTTGGGCCTGAGGGCGAGCAGACTTCTGCCCAGGGAGAGGCCCGATCCGAAGCGCAGGTCGTGGATGAGGAGAAAGCGCAGCTGGCCGTCGGACCCGCTTTCCGCGGCGGCCTTCCCCGGAGGATCTTCCTCCTCCTCCGGCTGGATCGGGGGAAGAGCCGCGAGAGCGCTTCGGGCGGCGGCCTCTTCCTCTTCGCTCAGGGCTTCCATGACGGGCAGGAGCATGAGCCGCAGAAAGTCCCTGCAGGCCGAAGACTGGGCGGCCATGTGCAGGGCCGTTTCAGAGGTGAGGCTGTCGTATTCCTCGGCGTGTCCCCTGGGACGCCCCAGACCGCTCAGACTCTGATCCAGGGTGGCGCTTGTGCCGTCCTCCCGCAGTTCCAGGGAGATGCTGCGCCAGTAAAGGGGCGAGAAAAAGTCCGGCAGCAGGACGGCCGAGGTCACCCGCCGCTCTTCCGCGGCGAAGCGTTCCGCCTGGACCGAGGCGACCGCCGCGTGGCAGGCCAGGCAGAGGCAGGGCCAGAGGGCCAGCCAGGCAAGGCCCAGGCAGGCGGCGTGCCTGCGGCGGGCCCGGCTGAGAGCAGCCCAGATGAGGCAGGCGAGCAGGGGGATGGCCAGGAAGACGTCGGCGATGAAAAGGGCGTTGAGCCGGACACGGTAGGCCGAGAAGGGCTGGAAAAGCATGGTCCCGTAGCTCGTCAGGCAGTCCAGGGCGAGGTGCATGGCGAAACAGAGAAGGACCAGGACGAGGACTCTGACAGGGGACAGTGCGCCCGGCAGCCGTCTGCGCAGCGCGAAGGCCGGCAGGGAGATGACAAGGGCCAGCAGGGGCAGAAAGACAAGGGAATGGGAAAGCCCCCTGTGCAGGGTCAGAAAAAGCTCCGGGCTCGTGCAGAAGAGAATGTCAGCGTCCGGCAGGCAGGCGATGAGGGCGCAGAAAAGCACATGCCGGGCCCTGAGGGGCCAGGGCAGGGCAAGGGAGAGCAGCGCGCCCGATGCGGCATGGGTGACAAGGTCCACGAATGCTCCTGCGCAGGAAGCCCGGCCGGGGAGGCGAAGTGAGCCGCCCTGAACAAGGAAGCGGGCCCTGCTACTGCATGAAGGGGGAACGCTCCTTCGGCACTTCCCGGTAGGAGGGATGCTCCGGTCCGCGCATCTCGGGTCCCGCGCGGAAGCCCAGACTGTGCAGGAACTGCTCGCGCTGCCACTGCTGGACATTCTGCATGATGGCGGGCTGGTTTATGCGGTAGAAATAATAGTCCCGGCCGCGGGTGAGACCGGCCACGGGGTAGCGCATCTCTTTGAAGGCATCGGGCTCGTGGGCCCCCCTGGCCTCGGCTTCGTCGTAGCTGGACTTGCTTTCGATGTCTTTGGGACCGCAGGCGCTCATGAGCAGGAGTGCCGCCAGGAGGCAGAGCCCCAGGCTGAAGCGGCCGATGCGTGCAGGCTTGGTCATGGCTGGCGTCCCTCCCGGCGGACGCCGCGCTTCCAAAAAAAAGGGCGTCGCGGAACTTGAAAAAAACGCGTCTCACACCGGATCTCTCCGGCGGAAAACAGTATACAGAGAGGGCGGGGGCTCGGCAAGAGCCTGAAAAACTCTTTTATTCCGAATCCTTGGGAAAAAGGTGCCGGTATGGGGAAAAGGCCTGAAACCGTGGGGAGAGGGACGCCGGGAGCATTTCCCTTTCCCGGAAAAAGCCTGAAAAAGAGGGAAGGGGCCGTTCCCGCGGCCGGACGCAGGGCGGCCACAGGAACGATGAGGGCGAAAGACCACCCCGATACCGACTTCTGAGGGCGCTGGACCGGCCGGCAGGCCCGGGTCTCCTGCCGGGCTGCCCGCGTATCAGGAGAAGTCAGGGGGCGTCCCTGCTCCGGACGGACAGCTCGGCCTGTGAGACAGGGGAAACAGCATCGCGGGGCGCATCCGTCGTTCATGCGCGAGCCTCCGCGGCCGGACGGAGGGCGGTTTGACATGGCGCTTTCAAGGGCGTAGTGAAACAATCACACTGTCGTTTTTTTTTACTTTTGAAGGCGCAGTCCTTTCCGCCGTGCGGACGAGGCCATGGCCCGCCGCGGCTTTCCCCTTTTTCCAGACTGCGCCGCTCCGCAGGACAGGCTTTGCTTTCAGGGTTTCCCCGTCCCCGGAAGAAAGCGGTCCCGCGTCATGCAGGGAGGCGTCATGGCAGAATCAGACAGAAAAGCCGTTCCCCTCTTTATCGCCGTTTTTCTGGCAGTCGCCCTTTTCTTCTCCGTCCCCGGACAGGCGGACGCCCGCCAGAAGGCGGGCCGGCAGGTCCACAAAACGAGAAGCGCCGGCTCTGTCCGGTCAGGCCGCGAGGTCTGGCTGGAGCGGGCGCACAAAAACGCCGATATCGTGCTGGGACAGGCGACCTGGTACGGCGGCAGCTTCCACAAGGGCCCCACGGCCAGCGGTCATCCCTATGACATGTACACTTTCACCGCGGCCCACCGGACCCTCCCCTTCGGCACCATCGTGCGCGTGACCGACCAGTACAGCGGCAAGAGCGTCATGGTCTGCGTCACGGACAGGGGGCCCTACGGCAAGGGCCGCATCATTGACATGTCCTACGCCGCGGCCGCCCGCATCGGCCTCAAGAACAGAGGCGTCTCCACCGTCGGCCTGGAAGTGGTGAGCGACGCCAAGGGCCGTCCTCTGAACGCCCGCGAAGCCTTTTTCGTGGAGATGAACTCTCCCACCGGACGGGACCGTCTGGGGCCCTACGACACCTTCGCCGACGCGGCGGCCATCCACGAGGCCATGCTGGTGGCCCATCCGGAAGCCAGCGTGGTGCTGGCAAGCCGTGACGGAGCAGGGAAAAAACCCTGACCCATTCACACAGAAAGGGGCGGCCCGGGGCCGCCCCTTTCTGATCCGGGCTCCGTCCGGAGCGGCGGGAGCCTTCCTTCCGCCTGAAGGGCGGAAGGCCGAAAAAAAGGGCGGCCGCGCGGGCCGCCCGGGGAGACGAATCCGTCCGTTTCTTTCAGGCTCAGCTTTCTTCGATGATTCCGGCCACCAGGTCGCCCATCCGGGCGCAGCCCACGAGGGTGCGGCCTTCTTCCATGATGTCCGCGGTGCGGTAGGTGACGAGGACCCTGCGCACGGCGGCCTCGATCAGGTCGGCTTCCTTCGGCATGTCCAGCCCCAGACGCAGGAGCATGGCGGCGGAGAGGATGGTGGCCAGAGGGTTGGCCTTGTCCTGCCCCGCGATGTCCGGAGCTGAACCGTGGATGGGTTCGAAGAGGGCGGGCGCCCGGCTTCCCATGGAGGCCGAGGGGAGCATGCCCAGGGATCCCGTGATGGCCGCGGCTTCGTCCGAGAGGATGTCGCCGAAGATGTTGCCCGTGAGCAGCACGTCAAACTGGGAGGGATCCCGCACGAGCTGCATGGCGGCGTTGTCCACATAGAGGTGGGAGAGCTCCACTTCCGGGTAGTCCCTGTGGACGTCCTCCACGATTTCCCGCCAGAGGCGCGAGGTTTCGAGCACGTTGCTCTTGTCGACGGAGCAGACGCGCTTTCTGCGCTTCATGGCCGTCTCGAAGGCCACCACGGCGATGCGGCGGATTTCCCCTTCGCCGTAGACCATGGTGTTGAAGCCCGTGCGTTCGCCGTCGCGCACTTCGATGCCCCTGGGCTGGCCGAAATAGATGTCGCCCGTGAGTTCCCGCACCACGATGAGGTCCAGACCCTTGCGGGCGGTGTCCGCCCGCAGGAGGCAGGCGCCGGCGAGCTCGGGGATGAGCATGGCGGGACGCAGGTTGGCGAAGAGTCCGAGTTCCTTGCGGATGCCCAGGATGCCCTTTTCAGGCCGTCTGGCCGGGGGCAGGGCGTCCCATCTGGGTCCGCCCACGGCGCCCAGGAAGACGGCGTCGGCGGCCCGGCAGGCGGCCACGGTTTCGGCGGGCAGCGGTTCACCCGCGGCGTCGCAGGCGGCGCCGCCGATGAGGGCGGAAGTGAAGGCGAGCGAGGCGCCCGTGCGTCCGGCGGCCGCTTCCAGGGCTTTGCGGCCCTGGGCGATGATTTCCGTGCCGATGCCGTCGCCGGGCAGAAGGCAGATGGTTTTTGTCATGGCGTGGCTGGCCGCGGCGGTTTCCCCCGCCAGCGGCGCTTCCCCCTTCATTCGTTCAGTGCTGTGCTTCAGTCGGAGAGGCGGGCCCTGACATAGTTGACAAGGCCGCCGGCCGCGGCGATCCGGGCCATGGTGTCGGGCAGAGGCGGACAGGTGAAGCGCCTGCCCGTGGTGCTGTCGAGGATGCTGCCCGCTTCCGTGTCGATTTCCAGCGTGTCGCCGTCGGCGATTTCGGCGATGCCGTCGCCGATTTCAAAGAGCAGGAGACCGGTGTTGAAGGCGTTGCGGTAGAAGATGCGGGCAAAGCTGTGGCCCACCACCACCGGAATGCCGGCGCCCAGGATGGCGATGGGGGCGTGTTCCCGGGAGGATCCGCAGCCGAAGTTGCGGCCGGCCACCAGGATGTCGCCCTCGTGCACCTGCTTCACCCAGTCCGGATCCAGGCCGGAGAGGCATTTTTCGCCGAGGATTTTCGGATCGCCCGTGACGAGGTAGCGGGCGGGGATGATGGCGTCGGTGTCAATGTGGTCGCCGACCTTGCGGACTGTTCCTTTGAAGAGCATGAGCGGACCTCCTAGAGGGCGTCGGGACCGACGATGCGGCCGGCCACGGCGCTGGCCGCCGCGGTGACGGGGCTCGCCAGATAGACTTCGCTGTCGAGGCTGCCCATGCGGCCCCGGAAGTTGCGGTTGGTCGTGGAGACGGCGCGTTCGCCCGTGCCGAGGATGCCCATGTGGCCGCCCAGGCAGGGGCCGCAGGTGCAGGGACCCACGATGCAGCCGGCGTCCATGAAGACCTCCATGAGGCCTTCGGAAAGGCATTTCTTCCAGACGGCCGGGGTGGAGGGCAGGACGATGCAGCGCACGCCCTGATGGACCCTGCGACCGCGCAGGATTTCGGCCGCGTCCAGCATGTCGGAGAAGCGGCCGTTGGTGCAGGACCCGATGACCACCTGCTGCACGGGCACATCGCCCAGCTCGGAGACGTTTTTCACGTTGGAGGGGATGTGCGGACAGGCCACCACGGGCTCCTGGCCGGTCACGTCGATGGTGATGACCTGCTCGTAGACGCAGCCGGGGTCGGCGGCGAAGGTTTCGGAGATTTCGGGCCTGCCGTGGGCGCGGCAGTAGGCCACGGTCTTTTCGTCGCAGGGGAAGAGTCCCGCCTTGCCGCCGGCCTCGATGGCCATGTTGGCCATGGTGAGGCGGCCTTCCACCGGCAGATCGTCGATGACGTTCCCGCCGAACTCAAGGGCCCTGTAGAGGGCGCCGTCCACGCCGATTCTGCCGATGAGCAGGAGAATCAGGTCCTTGGCCCGGAGATATCTGCCCGGGGTGCCCGTGAAGTTGACCCGGATGGTGGCCGGCACCTTGAACCAGGTCTCGCCCAGGGCCATGCCGGCGGCGATGTCCGTGGATCCCATGCCTGTGGCGAAGGCCGCGATGCCGCCGTAGGTGCAGGTGTGGGAGTCGGCGCCGATGACGAGATCGCCCGGGGCCACGATGCCCTGCTCGGGGAGGAGGGTGTGCTCCACGCCGGCGCAGCCGCCCTCGTAGTAGTGGGTGATGTTCTGTTCGGCGGCGAAGCTGCGGCTGACGAGCACCTGGTTGGCCGAGGCGATGTCCTTCTGGGGGGTGAAGTGGTCCATGACCAGGGCGATTCTGTCCTTGTCAAAGACTTTTTTCGCGCCCATCCCCCGGAAGGAACTGATGGCCAGGGGGCCGGTGATGTCGTTGGCGAGCACCATGTCCAGACGGCAGCTGACGATCTGGCCGTCGCTGACAATGGCGTCGTCCGTGTGCTTCTGCAGGATTTTCTGTGCGAGTGTCTGAGCCATGTGTTTCTCCGGTGGGAGAGTCTGGACGCCGTCCGCCCGGGGGCGGACGATGGTCTCAGCTCTCGGCGCAGTCTTCCTGCGCGTGGATGCGGCGGCCGTTGCGTTCGGTTTCTTCGAGATGGTTGAGGGCGTTCACATAGGCCTTGGCCGAGGCCACGATGACGTCCGGATGGGCGCCGCGGCCGATGGCCGTGTTGCCGTTTTCCGAAATTCTCACGGTCACTTCGCCCAGGGCGTCGGTGCCGCCCGTCACGGCGTTGATGGCGTACTTCTCCAGTTCCGGGCTGCGCCCCACCATGTCGGCGATGACATTGAAGACGGCGTCCACGGGACCCACGCCGAAGCCGGCCATGCTGCGCTCCTCGCCGCGCACGTCCATGATGACCGCGGCCGTGGGCGGCACGCCGCCGGCATCGGAGCTCTGGATGGCCACATGGTGCAGCCGGAAGACGTCCGGCTCGCGGTAGATCTGCTCCTGGACCATGGTCATGAGGTCTTCGTCGTAGATGGTCTTCTTGCGGTCGGCCAGATCCTTGACGGCCTCGAAGACGCGCTGGAGTTCCTCGTCGCTGAGCTTGTAGCCCAGGGACTCGAACTTGACCCGCACGGCGTTGCGGCCGGAGTGCTTGCCGATGACCAGGTTGGTTTCCGTGCGGCCCACGGAGGCCGGGGTCATGATCTCGTAGGTCTGACGGTTCTTGATCATGCCGTCCTGGTGGATGCCGGACTCGTGGGCGAAGGCGTTGGCGCCCACGATGGACTTGTTGTTGGGGATGGGCTGGCCGATGATCATGGAGAGCAGCCGGCAGGCGGGATAGATCTGCTCGGATTTGATGTTGGTGGAAAGCCCGAAGAAGTCCTTGCGGACGGCCACATTCATGGCCACTTCTTCCAGAGCGGCGTTGCCGGCCCGCTCGCCGATGCCGCTCAGGGCCACTTCGATCTGCCGCACGCCCACGCTGAGGGCGGCCAGGGAGTTGGCCACGCCGAGGCCCAGGTCGTCATGGCAGTGCACCGAGAAGATGGCTTTTTCCGAGCCGGGGGTGTTCTTTATGACATAGTCGACGAGCTCGGCGAATTCGGCGGGTTCCGCGTAGCCCACGGTATCCGGCAGGTTGATGGTGGTGGCGCCGGCCCGGATGGCCGTGCCGCAGGCCAGGCAGAGGAAATCCCTGTCCGAGCGGGAGGCGTCCTCGCAGGAGAACTCCACATTGCTCGTGAAGGAGGCCGCGTAGGCGACGCAGTCGGCGATCATCTCGATGACCTGCTCCGGCGTCTTGCGCAGCTTGTAGCTCATGTGGAGGGGGCTCGTGGACAGGAAGGTGTGGATGCGGGGCCGGGCCGCGTCCCTGATGGCTTCCCAGCAGCGGTCGATGTCCCTGCGCATGCAGCGGGCCAGACCGCAGATCTGGATGTCGGGCCCGGCCTGGCGGGCGATGGCCTGGACGGATTCGAAATCGCCCTGGCTGGAGGCAGGAAAGCCGGCTTCGATGACGTCCACACCGAGGAGTTCCAGCTGGTGGGCCATGCGCAGTTTTTCCTGGAAGTTCATGGTGCAGCCGGGGGACTGTTCCCCGTCGCGGAGCGTCGTGTCAAAAATGATGAGCTGATTGGAAGGCATAAAAAAAGACTCCTCTGGCCTGAAGCTGCAGTCTCTGTGCAGGGGACGGCCGCGCTGCGGCTTCAGGGCAGAGAGGTCTCAGATGCCGCAACCGGACGCGGCACGCCGCTCCCGGGCACTATTCGTCAGTGGACGAAGAGCGTAGGAGCTGCATGTTGGTATGTCTGGGAAGCAGAATGAAGGTATAGATGAAGCCGGACGCGATGTAGAGGGCGCAGTAGAGGAAGCCCACGATGCGCGGCTGACTGTACAGCAGGGACATGAGCACGACGAAGATGATGAGCACCCGGTAGGGATGCGCACGGAAAATGTCGTATTCCTTGAAGGAGAAGTAGCGGACGCTGCTCACCATGAGCAGGCCCGTGCAGACCGTGAGCAGGGCCGTGAGCGCCAGGATGAAGGTCGGGTACCCGGGAGCCAGACGCTCGGCGAAAAAGACGAAGGCCACCAGCGAGCAGGAGGCCGCCGGGATGGGCAGGCCGATGAAGAAACGCTTGCTGTCCGTGTGGGCGTTGACATTGAAGCGGGCCAGACGCAGGGCGCCGCAGGCCGCGTAGAGGAAGGCGATGGCCACGCCGAAGCGGCCCAGCAGATGGAGCTGCCAGTGCCAGACGAGCATGGCGGGCGCCAGACCGAAGGCCACCAGATCCGCCAGAGAGTCGAACTGGACGCCGAATTCGCTGGCCGAATGGGTGAGCCTGGCCACCTTGCCGTCCAGTCCGTCCATGAGGGCGGAGACGAGCAGGGCCAGGCAGGCGTCGATGAAGCGGCCCTGGACGGACCAGATGATGGACAGGAAGCCGAAGAACATGCTCGTGCAGGTGATCATGTTCGGCAGCAGGTAGACGGCCCGCCTGTCCTTCAGGCGGCGCAGGCCGCGGCGGTCCCGCACGCCCTCGTCCTCGCCGGCGGACGCGTCGATCTCCATCTCTTCCCGGCTCTCTTCAGCCTTCCGTTCGTCCTGTTCAGACATGCGGTCACCTTTTCCCCGGAGGGGATCCGCGGGGCTCAGGCCCCTGCCGAAAAAGCAAAAAACGAGGGCATGTCAAAGACATGTCCCCGGCGTGATCAGCTGGCTGCGCGGCGGGCGATGACGCTCTGTCCGGCAAGCACCTTGTCCCCGCACGAGACGGCCGGACTATAGCCGTCGGGCATGTAAACGTCAACACGGCTCCCGAAGCGTATCATCCCGAAACGCTGGCCCCGTTCGAGGGTGTCGCCCTTCTCCGCGCGGCAGACGATGCGCCGGGCCACGAGACCCGCGATCTGGACGAAGGTCCAGCTTCCGCCGTCCGGCTCGGCCAGGACGTAGGCGCAGCGCTCGTTGTCCTCGGAGGCCTTGTCCAGGGAGGCGTTGAGAAACTTCCCGGGGTGGTAGCGGATGGCCGTGACGGTCCCGGCCACGGGCGCCCGGTTCACATGCACATTGAAGACATTCATGAAAATGCAGACGCACAGGCGGCTTTCCCCGCTGACGGGATCGGACCTGCGCTCCACCCTGACGATGCGTCCGTCCGCCGGGCTCACGGCGAGACCCGGTCCGTCCGGCACCACGCGCTCGGGGTCCCGGAAGAAATTGCAGGCGAACCAGCAGAGCACGAGGAAAATGAGGGCGGGAACCGCCCAGCCCAGGAGGGCGAAGACAAGGGCTCCCAGGGCCGTGAGAAAGATGGAGGGGCAGCCTTCGGGCGTGATGGTGCAGGAGGGCGCTTTCATGGAGTTTTCCTGAAGAAGAATCCGTCAGCCTCCGGGGCCCTGCGGCCCGGAGGCTGAGAGAGGCGGGAGAAGGGGAGGTCTTCGCCTACCAGGCCAGAGTGGCCTTGAAGGCGCGGGCGAGCCCGTCCACGGGCTCGCTGAGCAGGGTGGAGGAGCCGCTTCTGACGGTGAGTCTGCCGTCGTCCGTCACGGTGCCTATGCGGCGGCAGATCTGGAAGTTCCCCAGAATGTCCATGACCGGGGAGATCTCGGGTTTCACCGTGACGAGGAGGCGGCTCGCGGACTCGGCGTAGAGGACTTCCGTGGCGGAGAGGGACGGGCCGCAGACGGGGACCCTGTCCAGATCCACCTCGCAGCCCAGCCTGCCGCCCAGGCACATTTCGGCCAGGGCCACGGCCAGACCGCCGTCGGAGCAGTCGTGGGCTGCCGTCACGCCGCGCTGGCCCATGAGACCGTGCACCGTGCGGTAGCGGGCAAGGGCCGTGCCCGCGTCCACATGGGGCACCCTGCCGCCGGAGAGACCCAGTTCCTCCGAGGCTTCGCTGCCTCCCAGCTCGCGCCAGGTGGCGCCCAGGAGATAGACGGCCTGGCCCGCTCTCTTGAAGTCCGAGGTCTGGGTGGCGAGCACATTGCTGATGACGCCGATGATCGAGAAGAGGACCGTGGGCGGGATGGAAATCTTGATCCCCGCGTTCATGTAGTCGTTCTTCATGGAGTCCTTGCCCGAGATGCACGGGACTCCGTAGGCCAGGGAGAAGTGCTGCAGGGCGCGGCAGGCGCGCACGAGCTGGGCCATCTTGTAGCGGCCGTCCGGGGTGCGCTCGCTTTCCACGGGATCGCACCAGCAGAAATTGTCCACGCCGGCCATGAAGTCGGGGTTGCCGCCCACGCAGACCGCGTTGCGGATGGCCTCGTCCATGGCGTTGGCCATCATCCAGTAGCTGTCGTAGTCGCTGTAGCGGGGGCAGATGCCGTGGGAGATCACCAGGCCCTGGTCGTGCTCGAGCACGGGCCTGAGCACGCCCGCGTCCGTGGGGCCGTCGCGCAGCACGCCGCAGAGCGGCTTGATGACGCTTCCGCCCTTCACCTCGTGGTCGTACTGGCGGATGACGTACTCCTTGGAGCAGATGTTGAGCCGGCCCAGCATCCGTTTCAGGAAGCTTCCCTGGTCGGCCGCGTCCACGGCGAGGCGGATGTCCTCGTGCTTCGGGCGCTCCCAGCGGGCGTTGAGGCTGAGCTGGGGGACGCCGTTGTGCATGAAGTCCATGTCGATGGACCCCACCGTGCGATCTCCGTAACGCACCTCGAAGTAGCCCGAGTCCGTGAAGCGGCCGAGCACCGTCACCTCCACGTCCATGTCCCGGGCCATGGCGCGGAAGCGCTCCAGGTGCTCTTCGGGCACGGCCAGGGTCATGCGCTCCTGGGCCTCGGAGACGAGGATTTCCCAGGGCCGCAGGCCGTCGTACTTGAGGGGCGCGAGGGAGATGTCCAGCACGCAGCCGCCCGTGTCCTCGGCCATTTCGCCCACGGAGGAGGAAAGACCGCCCGCCCCGTTGTCGGTGATGGCGTGGTAGAGGTTCAGGTCCCTCGCCCGCAGGATGAAGTCGTACATCTTGCGCTGGGTGATGGGGTCGCCGATCTGCACGGCCGTGGCCGGGGAGTTTTCGCTGAGCTCCTCCGAGGAGAAGGTGGCGCCGTGGATGCCGTCCTTGCCGATGCGGCCGCCCGCCATGACGATGCAGTCGCCCGCGAGGGCCTTTTTCTGCCAGCCGGGCCTGCCGTCGGCGAGGCGCCGCGGGAGCATGCCCACGGTGCCGCAGTAGACCAGGGGTTTGCCCAGGTAGCGCTCGTCGAAGACCACGCTGCCGTTCACCGTGGGGATGCCGGACTTGTTGCCGCCGTGCTCAACCCCCAGACGCACGCCTTCGAAGACCCGGCGCGGGTGCAGGAGCCTGGGCGGCATCTCGCCTTCCCGGAAGGGCGAGGCGAAGCAGAAGACGTCCGTGTTGCAGAGCAGATCCGCCCCCATGCCCGTGCCCATGGGGTCGCGGTTGACGCCCACGATGCCCGTGAGGGCGCCGCCGTAGGGATCCAGGGCGGAGGGGCTGTTGTGGGTCTCCACCTTGATGCAGACGTCCCAGTCCGGGCTGAAGGCGATGACGCCCGCGTTGTCGCTGAAGACCGAGCGGCAGTAGTCCTCGGCCCCCAGGCGTTCCCGCAGGGTGGCCGTGGCGTCGCGGATGCAGGTCTTGTAGAGGTTGTTGACCTCTTCCAGACGGCCGGTCTCCGTGTTTTCGTACCGGACTCTGGAGGCGAAAATCTTGTGCTTGCAGTGCTCGGACCAGGTCTGGGCCATGACCTCCATTTCCAGGTCCGTGGGATTGGCCGGAAGACCGAGGCCGGCGCGGCGGGAGGCTTCGTCCTCGCCCGCGAAGTGATCCCGGATGGCCTTCATTTCCCTGAGGGTCAGGGCCCAGGTGTTGGCCCGGCTCATGTCCGTGAGGGCCTTGTCGTCCATCTCGGAGAGGGGGACGATGTCCACCCTGTCGCTCGCTTCGCCCGTGACCCTGGCCGCCTGGGGCGCGAAGCCGGGCTCCGCCGCCCACTCGGCCGCGCTCTTCACGCGGTAGCGCTGGATGAGGCCGTTGCAGAGAAGATCCTCGGTGAGGCCTCTGACGGCGGCCTGATCCAGGGGCGTCTCTCCCTGGACGAACTGGTACTGCACGGCCGTGTAGACCCGGATGTCGGAGCGGGGGCGGCCCAGAACCATGGCCGCCGTGTCGCGGGCCGTGCGGGCCTCGTTGTCCGTGACGCCGGGCCGGAAGCCCACCTCCACGAACCAGTCGGGCGCGGGATCGCGCAGGGGCAGGGGCGAAAGGGAGGCCTGCTGGAGAATGGGGTCGTGCCAGATGCCCTCGTCCACCAGACGCCGCACTTCCTCGGGCTCGAGACCGTCCACCGTGAAAATTTTCAGCTGCCGCACGCAGGCCGTGCGGATGCCCAGGGAATTCTCCAGGGCTCTGGCCGTGCTGCGGCCCTGAATGTCGTCAAGATCGGGCCTGGGGCCGATTTCAATGCGGTAGAGCATGCTGTCTCCTGATGGTCGGGGCGGCCGGGCGAAGGGGCCCGGTCCTGAAGAAAACGATCCCGCGCGGGGGCTTACTTTTTTCTGTCGCGGACATAGCCGAGCATCTCGCGCAGGACGGCGCGCTCGGGCCTGTCCGGCAGACGGGCGAGGGCCCGGCCGGCCTCTTCCAGATAGCCCTCGGCCTGCTCCCGCACCCGGGCGTCCAGGCCGAGCCGGCGGATCTCCGCGCAGACGGCGGAAATCTCCTCGTCCGTGAAGCCGCCTTCGCTGAATTTCCGCGTGAAGGCGGCCCGCTCGGCCTCTCCCAGACCTTCCCGGTAGAGGCGCAGGGGCGGGGTGAGCTTGCCCTCGCGCAGATCGCCCCCGGATGGCTTGCCGATTTCTTCGGCGGGGGCGCAGTCCAGGGCGTCGTCCACCATCTGAAAGGCCATGCCCAGATTTTCGCCGTAGCTGCCCAGATCCCGGACCTGGGCTTCGTCCGCCCCCGCGTAGAGGGCGCCCATCTCGCAGGCGGCCCGGATGAGGCAGGCCGTCTTTCCCCGGATGATGGCCTCGTACTCCTCGCCTGTCAGGTCGGGATTGCGCATGGCGTGGAGCTCGAGGATTTCTCCGGCCGTGGTCCGGGCCGTGGCCTGGGCGAAGACCCGGCAGAGTTCCGCGTCGGCGTATTCGCCCACGCAGGCGTTGGCCGTGGCGAGCATGGCGTCGCCGGCCAGGATGGTCCGGGTGTTGCCGAAGAGAATGTGCGCCGCGGGCTTGCCGCGCCTCGTGTCGGCGTTGTCGATGACATCGTCGTGCATGAGGGTGGCCGCGTGGAGCATTTCCAGGGTGGCCGCGAGGCGTCTGAGGGCGTCGTCCTCTCCGGCGCCGAACAGACGGGCCGAGAGGATGGTCAGGAAGGGGCGCAGACGCTTGCCGCCGGCCTGGGTCGTGTGGAGGCAGGCCGGCCTGGCGGGCTCTGGGATGGTCTGGACGAGCTCCTCCAGGGCCCGGTTGATGCCGGGCAGGGAGAGGAGCAGACGGGCTTTGAGAGCGAGCGGAGCCATGCGGGACCTTGGGGATTGGAGGAAGTGCGGGACTGTCTGCAGGGAGGCCGCCCGCTAGAGGCGGCGGTAGTCAAAGCCCGCGGCGAGCAGTTCGGCGCGCGGGAAAAAGCCTTTCACGTCAAAGACAAAGGGCTGGGTGCCGGGCCGGAACATGGCCCGGAGGGCGTCGGCGTCAAGGGCCTTGTAGGCCGCGTGGGGCACGGCCAGAACGAGGGCGTCGAGATCCCGGAACCCGTCCGGCGAAAGCAGGGTCTCGCCGTAGAAGCGCTTCGTCTCCGCGGCGGAGGCCATGGCGTCGGTCACGAGCACGTCCACGCCGAATTCCCGGAATTCCGCGATGATGTCCACCACGCGGGTGTTGCGCAGGTCGGGCACGTTTTCCTTGAAGGTGAAGCCCAGAATGCCGACGCGGGCGCCGCGGATCTGGCTGCCCCGGCTGATGAGGGCCCTGATGACGCGCTGGGCCACGACGCGGCCCATGTTGTCGTTGATGCGGCGGCCGGAGAGAATGACGTCGGGGTGATAGCCCAGCTCTTCGGCCTTGAAGGTGAGATAGTAGGGGTCCACGCCGATGCAGTGGCCGCCCACCAGGCCCGGCCGGAAGGGGAGGAAATTCCACTTGGTGCCGGCGGCTTCCAGGACTTCCAGGGTGTCGATGCCCATGCGGTGGAAGATGATGGAGAGCTCGTTCATGAGGGCGATGTTCAGGTCGCGCTGGGTGTTCTCGATGACCTTGGCGGCCTCCGCCACCTTGATGGAGCTCGCCCGGTGGATGCCGGCCTTCACCACGGCGCCGTAGACCCGCACGAGGAGATCGGCCGTGGCCTCGTCGGAGCCCGAGACGATTTTGGTGATGGTCTCAAGGGTGTGGACCCTGTCGCCGGGATTGATGCGTTCGGGGGAGTAGCCCGCCGTGAAGTCCTTTCCGAAAGCGAGGCCGCTCGTTTCCTCCAGCAGAGGCACGCAGACTTCCTCCGTGAGGCCCGGGTAGACCGTGGATTCGAAGCAGACCACGGCGCCCGGGGAGAGGTGGCTTCCCACGGTGCGGGAGGCCGAGACCACGGGGGTGAGGTCGGGGGAGCGGTGGCTGTCGATGGGCGTGGGCACGGCGACGATGATGACGCCGGCCGCCTTCAGGGCCGCCGGATCGGAGGTGTAGCGGATGCGGGCCTGGGCCAGGGCCTCGTCCGGCACTTCGTTCGTGTGATCGTGCCCGCCCTGGAGCTCCTCGATGCGGGCCCGGGAGATGTCAAAGCCGATAACGTCAAAATGCCGGGCAAAGGCGGCCGCCAGAGGCAGGCCCACATAGCCCAGTCCGACCACGGCGAGGGGAACGCGGCGGGAGGAGAGATCTTCGAAGCTGACCATGGGAGGGGTCCTTTACAGGGAGTGTTGATCGTGTCAGAAAAGCGGCATGGAAGACTTCAGCATCGCGCTCTTTGTGAAGGCTCTGGGCCTCGCGCTGGCTCTGGAAGGCGTCTGCTGGGCGGCCATGCCCAGCGTCATGCGGCGGGCGGCCGAGTCTCTCGGCCGGCTCGGCGACGGAGGGCTCCGCCTGGCGGGCCTCGGGCTGCTGGCCGCGGGGGTGCTCATCTGCCGCTTCGCCGGCTGAAAAAGAGGAGACCTCAGGCCCGCTTTTCGCCCATGTGCAGGCAGACGATGCCGCTTGTGAGCTTGCGGTACCGCACCCGCGCGAAGCCCGCCTCCTCCATTTCCCGCGCCAGTTCCAGGGCGCTGGGGAACTGGCGGATGGTGCGGGCGAGGTAGGCGTAGGCGGCGGGGTCTCTGGAGACCAGGCGGCCGACGGCCGGGAGCAGGCGATCCAGATAGAGATTGTAGAGCCCGCCCCAGATGCGGTCCCGGCCCGAGCCGAACTCGAGAATGCAGGCCCTGCCGCCCGGGGCGAGCACGCGGAGCATTTCCCGCAGGGCCAGATCCCTGGGCACGATGTTGCGGATGCCGAAGGCGATGGTGACGCTGTCCACCGAGGCGTCGGGCAGGGGCAGGCGTTTGCCGTCGGCGGCCGCCGTGAAGACCCGGCGCTCCTTCCGGGCGGCCAGCTTGGCCCGGCCGCGCAGGAGCATGGGCAGGCAGAAGTCCAGGGCCAGGACCTCGCGGTCCGGGTGGCGGCGCCGGAGGGCGAGGCTCACGTCCAGGGTGCCGGCGGCGAGATCCAGGAAGCGCCCTGTCGGACCCGGCCGCACGGAGTCGGCCAGGACGCGGCGCCACCAGCAGTCGATGCCCAGCGAGAGCACATGGTTGAGCAGGTCGTAGTAGCGGGCGATGCGGCCGAACATGCCCGACACGGCGCGGTCGCGCGCGGCCTCGGAGGCGCGGTTCAGGACGGACAAGGCCTATTTCCCGCGATCCGGCTGGGCGACGCTCTGGATGGTGGCGTAGACCACGCGGAAAATGTTGGGAAAGACGTCGGCAATGTTGCTCTGGGAGACCGAACGGGCCTCGATGAGCTTGGCGGTGAGCTCCTTGGCAACCTGCAGGGCTTCTTTCTGATCCTTGTCCAGCATGTCTGCTCCTCGCGTGGTGGGAAAGGAAACCCGTCCTCGGGGAATGGCCATGACCCACCATGGATCACGCCGGACGGGAAAAGAACGGGAACTGGGGCCCCCGCCCTCTTTTTGAAAAACGGGCGTACAGGATACCCCGCCGCAGTCCGCTTGGCAAGGCGGCGGGGGACGCCGGAAACGGTCGGGACGGTCAGGATACCTTGCCGGAAAGGCGGCTGATTTCCTCCCTGAGGACACGGAGGCAGGCGGCCGCGGCGGCGCGTTCCTGGGCCTCGGGATCCATGGAGGCCTCGCAGGCCGCAAGGCGCTCCTCAAAGGCCCGGAAGCGTTCCTCGCGGGCGGCGTCGGCCTCGGCGGCTCTGCCCGCGAGCTCCTCCAGACGGGCAAGTCTTTCGAGCATCCCGTCCAGGCGGACCGTCAGATCCCGGAGGGCGCTTTCGCAGGCGGAAAGCCTGAGGCCCGTGTCGTTCAGGCCCTGGCTGAGTTCCTCGCGCATGGCCTGGAGCCGGCTTTCCTGAGCGGAGGAAAGGCTCTCCAGCGCCGCGAGGCCCGTCCGGACGGTCTCTTCTCCGTCGTTCCGCGCCCGGCTGAGCTCGTCCAGGCGGGCGGAGAGAGCGGCAAAGGCTTCGGTGGCGGGCTCCCGGAAGGAGGAGAGAATTTCCTCCCGGAGAGCTTCGCGGGCGTCGCCGGCTTCCGGGAGGGGGCCGGCGCCCAGGCGGCAGAGCTCCTCCACGCGGTCCTGACGGGCGGCCAGGTGATCCATGCGCGCCATGAGCTCCGAGCAGTCCCGGCGCAGACCGCGCACCCTGTCCGCCAGACCGGGAACGCTGATCGCGCGGGCGTCCACAGGGGAGGGAGCGTCCGTCCCGGGAGTCCGGTCCCGGCCGTCCCCGCCGGCCTCCGCGGACCCGTCCTTCTTCTCTCCGGCTGCCGCAGGGCCGCTCTCCGCGGCCGCGGCCGGGAGAGGAGCGGGAGCGGCCGGAGGAGCCTGTCCGGGCTGCTCCGCGGGGAAGGCGCCCCGTTCAATGAGGTCCGTCAGTTCAATGACCTGGGTGTCCGGATCGACTGCGCTCTGCATGGAAGACTCCCTGCTGCCGGGCGGCCCCTGCGGGCGGCCCGGCCGGTACTCTGGATGGGCTCGGGCGCGGCAGAAAGCCTGGAGGCCCCTGCCGTTCAACGGGTAAATGTAGCGTTGCGGCAGCGCTTTGTCGAGAGCCGCCGCCGGCGGCCCGGCGGGCGGCTCAGCGGCTTTTCCGGGAGCCTTGCCGCAGAGTCCTTTTTCTGTCAGGATGCCTCTGAGAGCGGCTCCCGCGGCCCGCTTCCGGGAGCCCGCATTCCGTGAAGGGACGGCTTGCCAGCGGAGCGGCTTTGCCCTATACCGTCCGCCCCGATGTCTTTCCCCCTGCCTGCGGCCTTCCGGCTCCGGGCGGAGGAGAGGCGCGCAAAACGTTACTTTTCCGGAGGATATCAGTACATGCTCAATGCCAGACAGTGTGTCCTGTACAGCGGCGGCGCCGCTGGGACCGAGCAGTTTTTCGGCGCTCTGTGCGAAAGCTGGGGCATCGAAGAAGTCAATTACAGCTTTGAGGGACACCAGATCGAGCGGACCCGGGGCGTCCGCCTTCTCAGCGAGGAGGAACTCGCGCTCAAGGACGTGAGCCTGGCGTATGTTTCCCGGCTCATGAACCGCGAATACACGCGGGCCCCTCTTTTCAGGAAGATTCTCCAGAGCATCTGCTGGCAGGTGAGCAGCGGCAGCCAGGTCATCGTGGTGGGCGCCATCCAGCCCGACGGCACCGTCAAGGGCGGCACCGGCTGGGGCGCCGAACTGGCGAAGATCTGCAACAAGCCTCTTCTGGTCTTCGACCAGGTCCGCGACGGCTGGTTTGTCTGGGACAGGGAATCCGAATGGGCTCCCGTGGAAAATCCCGTCATCGGACACGCCCATTTCGCCGCCACCGGCACGCGCTTTCTGGAAGACAACGGCCGCGAGGCCGTGAAGGAGCTCTTCCAGAGGTCCTTCAGCCGCTAGACCCGTCCCGCCCCTCTGAGCCGGAGAACGACATGATCAGGGATTTCACTTCAGTGGAAGCGGCAGTGCTGCGCATCGTCCAGGCGGATCTGCCCGATTCCCTGACGCCCTTCGCCGACATCGCCCGGGAGGCCGGCACCACGGAGGACGAGGTGCTGGCGCTTCTGCGCGCACTCAAGGAAGAAGGCGTCATCCGCCGCTTCGGCGCGAGCATCAAGCATCAGAAGGCCGGCTGGTCCTCCAACGCCATGGTGGCCTGGATCTGCCCCGAGAGCGAGGCGGACGCCATCGGCAGGGCGGCGGCCGGGCATCCCCATGTCTCCCACTGCTACTTCCGGCCCTCGAAGGCGGAGGACTGGCCCTTCGAGCTCTATACCATGGTGCACGGCCGCAATCCCGGGGAATGCGAGGCCGTCATCGCCGAGCTCCAGGAGCGGCTGGGCCTGCGGGAGTACCGGGTGCTCAGCAGTCTCCGGGAGCTGAAAAAGATCTCTCCCACCTATTTCTGATCGTGAACGGCGGCGGGCCGGCACGGCCGCCCGCCGCCCCCGAGGAGGCCAGACAGCATGTCTTCCGGATCCCAAGCGCTCTTTTCTCAGGCCTGCGGACTCATTCCCGGGGGCGTCAACAGCCCCGTGCGGGCCTGCCGCAACGTGCACGCCGAGCCCCTCTTCATCGCCAGGGGCCAGGGCTCCCGGCTCTACGACGTGGACGGCCGCGAGTATGTGGATTTCGTCCTTTCCTGGGGCCCCATGATCCTGGGGCACGCCCGGGAGAGCGTCACCAGGGCCGTGGCCGAGGCCGCCTCCCGCGGCACGAGCTACGGCGCCCCCTGCGAGGACGAGGTGAACCTGGCCCGCATGGTGGTCAGCGCCCTGCCGTCCGTGGAGATGGTCCGCATGGTGAACTCGGGCACCGAGGCCACCATGAGCGCCCTGCGTCTGGCGAGGGGCTATACCGGGCGCAGCCGTCTCGTGAAGTTCATCGGCTGCTACCACGGCCACGCGGATCCCTTCCTGGCCGCCGCGGGCTCGGGCGTCGCCACCTTCTCCCTGCCGGGCACTCCGGGCGTTCCCGAGGCCGTGGTGGCGGACACGCTGCTCGCGCCCTACAACGACCTGGAGGCCGTGGAAGAACTCTTCCGCCGGGAGGGAGAGACCATCGCCGCCGTCATCGTGGAGCCCGTGGCCGCCAACATGGGGCTCGTGCTTCCGAAGCCGGGTTTCCTGGAGGGGCTGAGAGAGCTTGCGTCCCGCCATGGAGCCCTGCTCATCTTCGACGAGGTCATCACGGGCTTCCGTCTGGCCTATGAGGGCGCCCAGGGCCGCTTCGGCATCACGCCCGATCTGACCACCTTCGGCAAGATCATCGGCGGCGGCCTCCCCGTGGGCGCCTTCGGCGGCAGGGCGGAAATCATGCGCCATGTGGCTCCCGAGGGCGAGGTCTACCAGGCCGGCACCCTTTCCGGAAATCCTCTGGCCATGGCGGCGGGTCTGGCCACCCTCAAGGAACTCCGGTGCAGCGACTACGACGCGCTGGAAAAGCGCACGGGGGCCTTCGCCGCGGAACTGGAGACCGTTCTCAGAGCCAAGGGTGTGCCCGTCCAGGTGCACACCATGGCCTCCATGTTCACCCCCTTCTTCAGCGACGGCCCCGTGACCTGCTTCGAAGAGGTCCAGGCCTGCGACCAGGCGCTGTTCGAGACTTTCTACCGCCAGATGCGCGACCGGGGCGTCTACCTGGCCCCCTCGGCCTTCGAGACCGGCATGGTCAGCTTCGCCCACAGTGACGAGGATTTTGACCGGGCTCTGGACGCCGCCCGCAAAGTTCAGTTTTAAGTGCCTTTTTTTCCGGAACACAAGGAGTCAACCATGCGTACCGCCCTTCTCGCCCTGCTGGCCGCGGCGCTGCTCTGCCTCTGCGCCGTCCCCGCCGCGCAGGCCGCCCGTCCGGCCGCGCCGGAAGCCTCCCTTGAATTCAAGGGAGCCAAGAAAGCCGTCCCCTTCAGTCACAAAGCCCATGCCGCCTCTGACTGCGGCGTCTGTCATCATCCGGTGAGCGGACAGGAAACCTACGCCAAGTGCGCCAGCTCCGGCTGTCACGAGGATCTCACCGGGCGCCAGCCCCCGGCCCTCTGGGGCGTTGTTCACAGCAAGAAGGAACTGAAGTTCCAGACCTGCGTTTCCTGTCACGCCAAGGTGGCGGAGCAGAAGCCCGATCAGAAGAAGGCCCTCACGGGCTGCAAGGGCTCTCTCTGCCACTCGTAGCCTCCGCCGCCGGATTTCAGGAAAAAAGGCACAAACAAAACAGGGCTGCCGGCCGGATGCCGGCAGCCCTGTTTTCATGTTCTGCGGGAAGGAAAGCCGCACGGGGCGGCGCAGAGGAGTCTAGTATGCCGGGAAGCGCCCGGGCCCTAGTAGGCGCGGGCCCTGGGAGCGCGGGGTTTTGCCTCGTTGACGCGCAGGGTGCGGCCGCCGAATTCGTGGTTGTCAAGGGCCTGAATGGCGGCTGGGGCATCGGCGTCTTCCATTTCGACGAAGCCGAAGCCGCGGGCACGGCCGGTTTCCCTGTCGCTGATGAGCTTGACGGAGATGACCTTGCCGTACTCGGCAAAGAGGGCCTGAACCTGTTCTTCCGTGGCGGACCAGGGGAGGTTCCCAACATAGATGGACTTTGACATGAAAAAAAATCCTCGTGCGATGAGACTGAATTTCGAGCCTCCGGCAACACAATATTGCCGAAATCCGGAGGAAAACTAGCCGGACTTTTCGCGTTTTGTCAATGCGTCCCGGCCGCGGAACCCTGTGAAAAAAAGAACGGCCTTTCCGGGAGAAAAGTCCGCCTGAAAGCCCCCTGAGCGGCCGGACTGCGCCTTCCCCGCCCGCTTCGGACGGGGACGGGGACCGGAATTTTCCACAGGAAGAAAGTGAAAAAAAGTACATGCCCGGGGGCCCCGGCAATCATCTTTTTTGTGGGATGCGGTCCAGGAGAGTTTTTTTCCGCGAAAAATCCCAGCGCGAAGGGACCTCCTTCAGGGGAAGAGCCGGCCGCTCCGGCGAAGTCGCAGGCTCCGGGCTGCCGGGTGAATGACGGAGAACGGCAGAACGTCCCCGATGCCGCGTCCTTGAGGATGCCCGGACCGGGGGCAGCCCCGGTTTTCGTCTGACGGACAGCCTCCCGGGAGGTGCCGGGGGCACGGCCATACGCAGGCACTGCCTGACGGGCTGTCTCTTCGAAGAGGCAGTCCCGTCTGTCCGGGAGACTCTGCCATGCGATACTGTCATCGGGCACTGCTGAACACCGGAAGGATCCGCAAGGGAGGCGGGGATGTCAGTCCGGGTCATAACGGCAACGGAGCATTGTGCCAGGCTGCGGCAGGGAAAGGGCTGCCATGCCGGCAGGACAGGCTTTCTGGATGACCGTTCCTGCGGCGGCACCTGCCCGCGGGCTTTTTCCTCCCTTGACAGAAAGATTCCCGCCGGCTATACGGTCCTTTCCCTTGCTCACGCCCGGACGGCGTGGGCTGTCAACCCGCAAGGAGAAACCCATGCGTACTTTTGAAACTCTGGTTCTCCTGTCTCCTGAGCTCTCCAGCGACAAACGCGAGGGAGTGATCGCCTCGCTCAAGGACATCATTGAGCGCAACGGCGGCCAGGTGCAGGACATCGATCAGTGGGGGATGCGCGATCTCGCCTACCCCGTCCGCAAACAGATGCGCGGCTTTTACGTGCGTCTGGTCTACGCCGGCCCCGGAGCCCTGGTGGCCGAACTGGAACGCAACATCCGCATCGCCGCGGAAAGCATCTACAAGTTCCTGACCGTGCGTCTGGAAGAAGACGCCGAGCCTGAAAAGAAAGACGGGGAGGAAGCGTAATGGCCTTCAGAAAGAGATTCGCCCCGCGCCGCAAGTTCTGCCGTTTCTGCGCGGACAAGGACCTTCCCCTGAACTACAAGCGCGCCGACATCCTGCGTGACTTCGTGACCGAGCGCGGCAAGATCATCGCCCGCCGCATCACCGGCACCTGCGCCCATCACCAGCGCCTGCTCACCCGCGAAATCAAGCGCGCCCGCCAGATGGCTCTGCTCTTCTACACGGCCACGCATGACTCTTCCGTCAAGAAAAAGAGCATGATCTAGGGAGGCGTCTCATGAAACTGATCCTTCGCGCCGACGTAGAGAATCTCGGCAATCTTGGCGACATCGTGACGGTGAAGCCCGGGTACGGCCGCAACTATCTCCTGCCCAACGGCATGGCCATGCTGGCCACCGACGCCAACCTGCGCGCCTTTGAGCTGGAGCGCAAGAAACTCCAGGCCCTCATGGACGCCCAGCGCGCCGAAGCCCGCACCGTGGCCGAGAAGATTGAAGCCCTGAAGATCGTCATTCCCATGCATGTGGGTGAAAATGACAAGCTCTACGGCTCCGTGACCACCACCATGATCGGCGACGCCATCGCCGCGCAGGGCGTGGAAGTGGACCGCCGCCGCATTCTGCTGGACGGCCCCATCCGCACTCTCGGCGACTTCGATGTCCGCGTGCGCCTGCACTCGGACGTGGTGGCCCAGCTCGTGGTCAAGGTCGTCTCCGATCACCAGATCATCACGGAAGAAGAGGAAGCCGTTCCCGCCGCTCAGCCCGAAGCTGAGGCCGAAGCCGAACCCAAGGCCGCCGACGAAGAATAGCCTCCCTCCTGCCGTCCCCTGAGATTCATGGCAAAAGAATCGACCGCATCCGGCGCTCCCGGCAGCCCTGCTGCCGGGAGCGCTTCGGCCCCTGCCGGCAAGGCCGTCCGGCAGGCCGCCGACTCCCTTGTCCGCCGCATGCCGCCCTTCAACGAAGAGGCGGAGCAGGGCGTTCTGGCGGGTCTTCTCAACTATCCGGACGTTACCGACGATATCTTCTCGATTCTGCAGCAGGACGATTTTTACCTGCCGAAGAACGGCCTCATCTTCGAGACCTGCAACGAGCTCTATCAGGCCGGCGCCCCGCTGGCGCCCCAGACCGTCGCGGAAAAGCTCCTCTCCAAAAACCAGCTCGAAGCCGCCGGCGGCAATGAGTACCTCAGCAACGTGTTCAGCCAGCAGGTGCTGGGGGTCAGCGCCGTCTTCTTCGCCCGCATGGTCCGCAACAAGTCCATGCAGCGGAAACTCATCAACACCTGCGCCCACATCATGTCCTCGACCTACGACACCCCCTACGACCGGGTGGAAGGTCTGCTGGACGATGCGGAGCATTCCATTTTCGCCATCGCCGAAAATTCGGCCAGCGACAAGGATCTGCGCAGCGTCGGCGAACTGAGGGACGCCTTCTTCAACCGCCTTGAGACCACGTACAAGAATCCCAGCGCCCTCACGGGGGTGACCACGGGCTACACGGACATCGACCGCATGACCGGCGGTCTCCAGCCCTCGGATCTGATCATCGTGGCCGCGAGACCCTCCATGGGCAAGACGGCCTTTGCCCTCAACATCGCCCTCAACGCCGCCCACGCCGGCCGCAAGGTGGCCTTTTTCTCCCTGGAAATGAGCGCGGATCAGCTGGAGTCGCGTCTCATGGCCATCTGCGCCAAGGTGCCCCTGAGCCGCATCCGCCAGCCGCGCTACCTCCAGGACGCGGACTGGAAGACCCTGTACGCGGCCAGCGACAAGCTGGACTGCCCTCTCTACATTGACGACACCCCGGCCCTCAAGACCATGGAACTCAGGGCCAAGGCCCGCCGCATGAAGGCCCGCACCGGTCTGGATCTCGTGATGGTGGACTATCTCCAGCTCATGCGGCCCTCCAGGCCCATGTCCGCAAGAGAACTGGAAATTTCAGAGATTTCCCGGACCCTCAAGAGCCTGGCCAAGGAACTGGACCTCCCGGTGGTGGCCCTGAGCCAGCTCAACCGCAAGCTGGAAGAGCGCAACGACAAGCGTCCCATGCTCTCGGATCTGCGTGAATCGGGCGCCATCGAGCAGGACGCGGACGTCATCATGTTTCTCTACCGCGAGGACATGTACGCCCGGCGCCGCAAGCCGGGCGAGGAAGGGGAGGCCGGCCAGCCCGTCCAGCGCAGCGTCAACAGTCCCACGGAAATCATTCTGGGCAAGCAGCGCAACGGTCCCGTGGGGACGGTGAATCTGCTCTACCAGTGCGAATACACGGCCTTCCAGAACCTGGACGAGCGCTGGGATCCTTCCCCGGCCGAAAACGGCGTCCTTCAGTGACGGCCGGGTCCGCCGCAGGGAAAATCCCGAAGAAAGTTTCCGCGCCGTCCTCCGGGAAGGAGGGGACCGGCGCGGAGCAGAAGACTGATCATGCCCGGTCAGGTCTGAAAGAAAGATCCTGACGGGCGCGAAAAAAAAAGCGTGCCTCCCGCAGGCGGAACCGTGATCCGTCCCGCGCCCGGCGCGCTTTTTTGA